>JAGVUJ010000216.1 GCA_019136325.1 Deltaproteobacteria bacterium | reverse complement strand
CGCCCGCTCCAGGGAAGGCGTCATTATCGAACGCGGCATTACGGTCGGCGGTTCTTCCATGGTTTATCAGTCCAACGTCATGGATCCTCCCGTAAAACTGATTAATAATATGGGTGTCGATTTCAGACCGGAAGCCAAGGAGCTTAAAAAAGAAATCGGCATTGAGGTTCTGCCGGAAAAATTTTACCGCAACAACAAGGGGCTCTTCCGGATGCTGGCGGCAGCCGATAAAATGGGCATTCCCTTCCGGGAGCAGGAGAAGTTCGTCCACGCCGATAAGTGCAAACTGGGTTGCGACTGGTGCATGCTGGGCTGTCCGGAAAACGCGCGCTGGACAACCAGGGAACACGTGGAAGAGGCTAAATCATACGGCGCTGAGCTCATCTTCAATGCTCCGGTCAACAAAATCCTCTTCAATGCCGGAAAAACAAAGGCAACCGGCATTCAACTGAAGAATGGCACCGTCATTCATGGCGACAATATCATCCTCTCCGCCGGCGGTATCGGCAGCCCCGCGTTATTGTTAAGATCGGGGGTCAAACGGTTAGGGACGCAGGAGGTGGGAACAAGATTCTTTATGGATCCCATGAACATCATGCTGGGTTACAGCAAGGATCCCGACGGCGGCTTGTGGGGAATACAAACGTTCAGCCACGCCATTGAATCCATGGCTCAAAGCGAAGGGTTTATGATCGGCAATTGTTCCGCTTTTGGCACATGGACGGTTCTGTCTTTTTTCCGCCTGCAAACAGCCAAAGAAAATCTGCCCAAATTTCCTATCATGAAACGAGGCATGGGTTTATTTCTCAAATTATCCGATGAAGCCCACGGACAGATTTTCCCCACTGAGAAAACGAGCAAACCCTTCACCGCAAATGATGAAAAAAGATTGAAAAAAGGAACGGATATCATGCGGGAAATCATCATTAAGTCCGGTGGCGACCCGCAGACCATTTCCATCCTGAAATGGGCGGGAGGACATCCCGGAGGAACGCTGGCCATGGGACAGGCCATAAACCGTGACTTTTCGACGGAGATTGACAATCTCTATGTCTGTGATGGCAGCACTATGCCCGTATCACCGGGGGCTCCGCCTTCTCTGTCCATTTGTTCCATGTCGTTGCTTTTGGGCAAGATGCTGTTGGGCAAGGTGAAGGCTCAAGACCGGCTTATCAAGGCAGCGGGCTAAGGAACGGACTCATAACGAAAATAATGAGATGCTCTGATAGATACTGTCTCAATGGGATTGCTGGAAACACGGATAGGCGATAATCATTGTAAAAAATATTTTCGAATCCCGTCGAGTTTTTCCTGGCTCATCTTCACGGAAATACCCATAACCAGCGTGCGCCCCAGAATATCTTCGGCCTGCGGAATATTTTCCTTCCTGTACTCCACCTTGCCTTTATACGTGGGATTGGTGAACGGATATTTTTTCGAATTGGCCGTCGATTTTGCCAGGAAATGTTCCCAGTTCGGCACATAGTGCCACAAATTTCTTTTATAGCAGACGGTGTCCACGCCTTCGGCGGCCAGCAGGTTCTGGAATTTCTGCGTCTGATCTTCGCTCGGCAGATTAAATGCCAGGAAGGTGGCGGAGTCGCCTTCGGGATCGGGTTTGACGCGGAATTTCACGCCGGGAACATTGGCCAGCACATCCATAATGAATTTCTTGTTTTTCTTCTGCTCACCGATCAGATAATCCAGCTTGCGCAGCTGGGCGAGACCCAAAGCGCCCTGCAGTTCATTCATCCGGAAGTTGAATCCGAGAATGGTCCGGCCTTCCAAGGCGCGGCTGACCTTGGGATTATGATCGTGACCGTGGTCATGATACCATTCCGACCGCAGATAAAATTCCTTGTTATTGGTAATCACCATGCCGCCTTCGCCGGTGGTGACTGTTTTGACGTAATCGAAGCTGAATGTTCCCATATCGCCGAAGCTGCCCAGCTTTTTGCCTTTGTAGCTCGCGCCGCAACCCTGCGCGTTGTCCTCCAGAACCAGAAGCTTGTTTTTGCGGGCAACGTCCACGATATTGTCGATGTTGGCCGCCGAACCGCACATATGCACGGGAATGACCGCCTTGGTGTAGGGTGTTTTCTTTTTTTCGATTTCATTCGGATCGAGATTGAGCGTGTCGTCGATATCCACCATAATCGGAATCGCGCCCACTTCCATGACCGCCTCGTAAGTAGCCAGGAAGGTGAAAGCCGGCACCAGCACATCGTCGCCGGGTCCGACATCCATCGCGGTCAGCGCGATCTGGAGGGCCGTCGAACCGGAGGTGACGCCCAGCGCGTAGTCGGTACCGCAATATTTGGCAAACGCCTGCTCGAACTCTCTTACCTTATAAATGCCTTTTCTTTCTTTATCAAAACCGTAACGCATCAGAATGCCCGTTTCGAGGACATCCATGACTTCCTTGATTTCTTCTTTGCCTATTAATTCTGCACCTGCCATATCGTTACCCTTCCTTTCCTATAATGCCTGCGCGTAAATCGCGATCATATCGTCTTTGGTTATTTTGCGGGGATTATTTTCCAGCGGTCTGGCGACCGTCACAGCCACATCGGCCAGCGCCGGAAAATCCTTCTCCTTGATGCCGAACTGAGCCAGCGTTTCATGGATGCCGCAATCTTCGATCAAGGCCTCGACGGCGTCCAGCGCCAGATAGGCGGCGTCGCGCACGGGAAGTCCTTCCACGTTTTCACCCATCGCTTCGGCGACATCCGTAAATTTCTCCAGCGCAGAGGGCATATTGAATGCCATCACCGCCGGCAGCAGCATCGTATTGGCAAGACCATGGCCGACGCCGTATTTTCCTCCCAGCGGGTAAGAAAGCGAATGCACCGCTGTCACACCGGCGTTGGCCAGGCCGATTCCGGCGTACAGGCTGCCCAGGAGCATTCTTTCGCGCGCGACGATATTCTTGCCGTCATGCACGCAGGCGCGCAGATTTTCAGCGATCAAAGCAATCGCTTCCAGAGAAAACATTTCGCTCATCGGCGAAGAATTCACGGATGTATAGGATTCGATGGCGTGACACAGGGCATCCAGGCCGGTATACGCCGTGGGCACGGGCGGGAGACTGAGCGTCAGCTCCGGATCCAAAAGCGCCAGTTCCGGGTAAAGATACGGGCTGTTCATCCCTTCCTTCTTTTTTAAATTCTTGCGCAGGAAAACCGCCGTAAAGGTGACTTCGCTGCCGGTTCCGGCGGTTGTCGGGATCATGATTTTGGGCAGGCCCGGTTTGGGAACTTTATTGAGACCGAGATAATCAGCCGCGGCGCCTTTGTTCGTCGCAATGGCGGCAATGGCCTTGGCTACATCCATCGCACTGCCTCCACCAATACCGACAACAATGTCACATTTGTTTTTGATCGCAATTTTCGCGCCTTCATCCGCCAACTCGATGGGGGGCTCCGCTTCCACTTTGTCATAGACCGTGAATTTAATGCCCGACGGAATCAACACGTTGGCAACTTTTTCCATCAAATCGGTTTTGGCCAGATTTTTATCGATAACCACGAGGGGATTTTCGGCATGAAGTTCCTTGACGTGGCTTGCTAACGACAATAACGATCCGTTGCCGAAAACAATCTTTTTGGCGCCGGTAAATGAAAATGTTTTTCTCATGATATACAACCTCCACTAGGTTCAATTTAAATTTTACTCAGGAAAGACCTTGCGGCCTGCGCAATCCCTATGGGAACTGCCCCGTAAAGTCAAGTTTTTTTGTGGTTTGCATGCCATTGCAGCTGACGGCAAACGCCCCGGACAATTTTAACTTCACGAGATAAAATTCCCGCCCGGTTGAAGAAGCGCCGCAGATGCAACATCCAGTAATCGGGGTTTTCGCGGTTCAGGAATCCGATATCGTCGAGCAACGTTTTGATTTGTCCGTACATCCCTTCCAGTTCCGAGACACGCGCCAGCCTGGCGGTAACCTCCTCCGCGGCTGCCGGCAGCGAGGATACAAAGATCTCATAGCACATAATCATCACGGCGTGGGATAGATTCAGAGACGTAAATTCACGCGATGTCGGAATGGTCACCACCATGTGACAGAGGCGTAACTGCTCATTGGCCAGGCCGGTATCTTCCGGACCGAAAAGCAGGGCAATCTTATTCTTCTGCGAGATATCCGCTATGGTTTGCGCGGCCTGGCGGGGCGTCATAAACGGACCGCGTGCCTTGCCCAGCCGGGCGGTTGTGCCGACAATATACCGGAATCCTCCGAGTGCCTCTTCAGCGTGATCAACATACCGGATATTATCCAATACATCGGAGGCCAGATGCGTGGAGCGCTGCCGCATTTCTTCATCGTCGAAATCCCGGCTGCCGACAACCACGATATCGCCGATGCCCATGTTTTTTGCGGCACGGGCGACGGCGCCGATATTGCCCGCGTATTTCGGTTTATATAAAACAATGCTGATATTTTTCATTCTGGCTTTCACCATGGCTTCCGTCCCTCTCCCGGCCTGTCCAAATTTTACGTCACCGAGTGTGTATAAATCAGACGTCTTCCAATTGCACGGAAAAATTATGCATTTTATTCACAAACCGTTCGTATGGATATTGACAAACAACATCATTTATAACATGATCGGCTCGCTTGGATGTTGTTGTGACTGTCCCGATTCCAAGAATAAATTTTGTCGGCCGATAGACGTGATAGACATGAATATAAAATTTTTCCAGCGGTTAAAGCACACCGTTTCAAACCCGATGTCAAACAACAACGTTCTCTGGGTTGCGTGTTGTCTGGGTTGCTTGATGCTGAGTATCTTATTTTTTTCTCATCGGGGTTTTTCTTACAATGATTCTTCGCGTCATTTGAAACAATATCTGAATGAATTGGAGCGACAATTTACCCGGTACCAATGGACGGATCTCCGGCCCGGATCCATCCCCTGGGAATATTACCGAGAAACAAAAAACAAAAGGCCGCTCATGTTTGTTACTTTCGGCAACGGCTCCAAAGATTGCATTTTATTTTTAGGCGGCGTGCATGGCGATGAATTACCCACCGTATACCTAATGTTCAAACTGGCGCATTATGTGAAAGACAACCCGGCTCTGTTCCGGGATAAATGCATCGTCATAGCGCCGTTATTAAATCCCGATGGTTTCCTGGCCGCGTCGCAGACTCGAACCAATGCCGGTGGGATTGATATCAACAGAAATTTCCCCACCAGGGACTGGCCGGCGAAGGCCATGCGTCAATGGAAAGCCAAAGGAAGCATAGCGCGTTACTATCCGGGCGCCAAACCGGCATCGGAACAGGAAACCGTATTCCAAATGGCTTTAATCAAGCGATTCAAACCGCAGAAAATACTGTCTGCGCATTCCCCGCTTAATTTTTTTGATTATGACGGACCATCATCGGATCTTGATTCCTTCGAAAAATGGATGGAACAGATATGCCGGGAAATCAATCATCCGTTAAAGAAATTCGGGTATTATCCGGGATCACTGGGCAATTATGCCGGTCATGAACGGAATATCTTCACCCTTACGCTGGAGCTGCCTTCCTCCGATCCCCGGCAGGGCAGCAGATATTTTGACAAGTTTCAACCTTCCCTTTTAAAATTTGTTCATCTGCCGGTTGTCGGCTCTCCGCCGCAAGTCAGGCTGGCGCACAAGCCTATGTGAACCGGCACCACAAAACGGCCAGTCTTATTAAATGATTTTTTGAATCAGGCGCTGCAGGGCATATCGGGTCAGGGTGTTCATATAATGCGGCGCGCGGGCCATCCAGGCCCCGATCAGGAAAACAATACAGGACAGAGCGTAAGCCAACGGTCCGCCGATCACAAAAATCAGCGGTTCATGAAACCAGACGGCCAGCACACTCAACGCGAAAATGACCGGCCAGCCGATCATAAAACTCAACGCCATCAGGATCAACCCGCCAATCAGCCTGGGTGTCGGGCGTTCCTTGAATTCACTAAGATCAGCCGGCTCTTCCATGATCTTGCGAATAAAAATCTTTCCGGCAAGATATTTTCCGATTTTTTCTTTTATCATACAGCACCATCCCGGGAAACAGGCGCTTAACGGAGCAGACAGAGCCTGTCTGTTGACATACACGAGACGTTTTTTTTCTGCAACGCCTTTTCCTGATCAGGCCGTTTCTTGACAGACATCACCTGAATATTATAAAAACCATTTGTAAAAAAACTGCGTTCGATGGATGAGGCAATGAAACCGTTAAACCATGGTTGGGATTTTTTTGATCGTTTGTACTGCGTGTCTTTGCGCGAGCGTGAAGATCGCCGTCAATCCGCGCGCGACGAATTCGTCAAAGCCGGACTTGACGACAGAGTTGAATTCGTGATTGCGGATCGTTGCAGCGACGATTTTGAAAAAGCCGTGTATGAATCCCATATGCTTTGCCTCCGCAAAGGCCTGGAGGCGGGAGCGCAACACATCGTCGTTTTTGAAGACGATGTGGAATTTGACGGCTTCGATCCGGAAAAATTAAAATGTTGCGTTGATTTCTTGCGTCAAACCCCCGGATGGAAAGTTCTGCTCCTGGGCGCTTTAATCCGCTCCAGTCAGAAAACAGTCAATCCCGCCGTGCAGAAAGTTCGTTATCAGAGCCTGACGCATGCCTACGCATTGAACCGTCCTTACGCGGAAACCTTGGCCTACGAGCCCTGGCGCGGCATCGTCAACGACACGCTTTTCCGGCCGCTCACCGATGATGTCTATGCCATCTATCCCATGTGCGCGTTTCAAAAAAATTTTACATCGGATAATGACAAGTATCCCTGGCTGGTGATTATCCGGCGGGCGTTAGGCGGACTGAAAAGAATTCAGAAAGCAAACGAATTTTATCAGCGCCACAAATACGGCATTATCGCTCTGCATGTCGTGATCGTATTATGGATGATCATCGCCCTGTGCTCGCGGTGATCATCCGGAGCATCGAACGCCGACGGTAAATCAAGGCACGTCTTCCGTTTGAGAACAGGCCTGTGTTTTCCTGTATTGTATTTTCCAGGAGATGTAATCCTGCAGTTTACGCATGGCGTCTCTCGGTGTATTCACAAATTCCACGCCGGCTTCATAGGCTTCATCCTGGTAAATGATCTTGATCCATTTTACCTTGCCGATCACCGTGATCATCTGGCGAACGGTGTTCAATTTCATTTCCAGCATCAGGAGGGTATCAACCGGCAGATATAAATTAGCCTGAATTCGGGTCCCGCCAACGGAAATATCCTTGCTGCGGTTATGCATGACGGTTTCCTGCGGGAGGTTGTCTCCTCCGGAGACAACCGTGATCGTCACTTCATTTTCTTCCTGCAACCGGGGAGCTTTTCGTTTTTCTTCCATAACGATCCATTCCTCCTGTGTGATTGTTCAGAATGTCCGTTGTAGACGCTTGGTGTCGAGAACAGTAAAGCTCTGATGCCGTGTGCATGATTATCTCAGGTAACCCCGTAAAATACAAGCCGTTTTATCGGGCAATCCCGGAGCGCATTTCCTCTCTTGCCACGATCCAACACGCAGCGTGCCATCATGACCATATTGCATATTGACGAAAAACAGGTTGCGGGTATAAAATCAACATGCGTTCCGTGAATAACACCTTCGCTTTCGGATAACACTCCAATGCTTTGTTCATGTGCACAAACGCGATGAAGCGTGTCGGAGGTAATCGTATGACAACGAAAGCCTGCTTTTCTGTAACGAAGACCTGACTACAAAAACGTTTCTGACGTGTGTGAGGCGGCCGGGTGCCTGCGGCTGCCGGGCCGCTATTCAATATTTTAAACGTTAACTCATCAGTCAATTATTTTAGAACAGCAAGGAGGCATGACCATGGGAAAGCTCAATTTGACGCCGGAAGAGGAAGATAAGATCCTGGAGATTCTCGAGAGATACCTTCCCGAACTGGAACACGAAGCCGTCCATACAGACAGCAAGGAACTTCGCAAATTTTTCATGGAACGCAAGGCATTTATGCAGGATCTGATGAAACGTCTGAAAAGCTGATTTGGGCAATATGCGGAGTTCAACAAAACACGCCGGATGGATCCCGGGTCCGGGAGTCCGGCGTGTTTTGTTGATGATGATTTAAGGCGTTTGGGGCTGTGACTGAGGAGCAATCTTAATTTCCACTCTCCGGTTCATCTGCCTGCCGACTTCGGTGTTGTTGGTTGCCACAGGCATGGTTTCTCCATAACCGATCGTTTCAATGCGACCGGGAGCCACACCGCGTTGCGTGAGCAATAATTTTACCGTATTGGCGCGACGCTGAGACAGTTTCATGTTGTAATCGTCGGACCCGACACTGTCGGTATGTCCCTCCACCCGGATCAATGTCTGCGGATACTGATTTAAAACACCGGCAACCCGGTTGATCTCGGCGTAAAGCCCCGGACGCACTGTGGCCGAGTTGGTGTCAAACGTAACATCGCCTTTAAACGTAACCGACAGCAGATTGCCTTCTCTGGAAACAGCGGCAGCTTCCGAGGTTTCCAGAGCCTGGCGCATGTCTCGTTCCTGGTTGTCCATCATTTTACCGACCCCGTATCCGCCGGCTCCGCCGATGGCCGCGCCGATTGCGGCACCGATGAGCGTACCCTTGGTATCATGGCCGATTGCCTGACCGAGAATCGCCCCGGCGACGGCGCCGCCTGTCGCTCCGACAAGCCCACCCGTCTGAGATTTGGTCATTGTCCCGTTCTGCGCACAACCGGCCAGAAACACAATGCAGCACAGTAAACTCAAAAATCCTTTCCTACGCATCACGATCTCCTTTCAAAAATATTATGGTTAAAATTTGGTTATACATTCATCACACAGCAGGATTATAAGCCCCGCAAGACCGATGCGTCAAGGCAATCTTGCAGGTTGTTGCCGCAGCAAAAAAGGATATCGCATAACCGATGCATATCAATTTATGATTTGCGGCCATTGTTATTTTTTGTTATTTTTCCCGCATGAATAAGGATATCGTATTTCTGGATCAGCAGACCCGGCGATTGAATATCGCTCTCCATCCACAACAATTAGAACAGTTTGATGTTTATCAAAGCGAACTGCTGCAATGGAACGCCAGAATGAATTTAATTTCTGAAAAATCGTCCCGGGAAATCATAACCCGGCATTTTCTAGATTCACTCACGGCTCTGCGGTTTATTAGCCGTCCCGACGCAAAAATCATCGATGTCGGATGCGGGGCCGGTTTTCCCGGCTTGCCCTTAAAAATCGCCCAACCCGGTTTGGACGTTTTCCTGCTGGAAGCAAACCGTAAAAAAGTTTCATTTTTAAAACATCTGATTCGCCTTTTAAATCTTAGCGCCGTCCATGTCATCCATGATCGCGCGGAACATCTTCTGAACGCGAATGCTCATAAACAAAAATTTGATTTTTTAATTTCCCGAGCCGCCTTTAAATTACAGACGCTTCTTGTCCTGGGTGAATTTTTTCTTACACCGCAAGGTCAACTGATCGCCTTGAAAGGACCCAGCATTGAACGGGAAATCATACAGCATGACCGGACAGACAATGAACGTAAAATATTTCAGTTGATTCAATATGATATAGACTCCGATTTCGATACCGTTCCGCGAAAAATTATTATCGGAAAAAGATAAAAAACCCTTCTAAAAAGCACTTTTTTATGCTAGTGCTATCCACAGTTCTTGCAAAAGAATTTATTGGGTTACGTTCAATAAAATAATGAATAAAATCATATGTATAGCAAACCAAAAGGGTGGTGTTGGTAAAACCACCACTGCAATTAATTTATCCGCTTCTCTGGCGGCGGCGGAAAAAAAAACGTTGCTGATTGACGGGGACTCTCAGGGTAATTCCACCAGCGGTCTCGGGGCGGATCGGAGTGCGTTGCAGGCGGCAAATTTATATCACGCCATGATTGGCCAGGTCCCGCTCAAAGACGTCATTATCAACACTGTTGTGCCGCATCTGGATGTCGTACCGGCGAATCAGGATCTGATCGGCATCGAGGTGGAGTTTGTCGGCCTGGAGGACAAAGAAACCCGGCTCAAGCATTTACTCAATACGCTGGACACACCGTACGATTTTATTGTAATTGACTGTCCGCCGTCGCTGGGCGTGATGACCGTCAACGCTCTGGTGGCTGCAGACTACTTGATTGTTCCTTTGCAGTGCGAATATTACGCCATGGAAGGCTTGGGTTATCTGCTCAATACCGTCAAGCTGGTCAAGGCGCAGTTGAATCCCCGGCTTAATTTAGGCGGCATTCTGCTGACCATGTTTGATCAGCGCAATTTACTATCACACCAGGTCTCCGATGATGTCCGCAAGCATTTCGGCGACAAGGTTTTTAAAACGGTCATTCCGCGTAACGTGAGGCTTTCGGAAAGCCCAAGTCATGGGTTGCCCATTATTCTTTACGATATTAAATCGCGCGGAGCCCTGGCCTATATGGACATGGCCAGGGAAATTATCCAAGGGGGACTATAAATGGCGCAAAAAAATGTGCTGGGAAAAGGCCTGGGCGCCATATTTCCCGATTTGCTGAACAATAATGCCGACAAGCAGAGAAGTGTATCCTGCGGCATCGAAGAATTGCGACCCAACCCTTATCAGCCGCGCAAAACGTTTCATGACGATAAACAGAAGGAGCTCATTGCTTCCATCAAAAACAGCGGCATTATCCAGCCGATTATAGTCCGAAGAGTCGGCAACGGTTATGAAATTATCGCCGGAGAGCGACGCTGGCGCGCGGCGCAGGCAGCCGGATTAAAAGACGTGCCGATTGTCATCCGCGAAGCCAATGATTTGGAAGCGGCGGAAATGTCGCTGATTGAAAATATCCAGCGTGAAGAGTTGAACCCGCTGGAAGAAGCAGGCGCTTATGTGACCTTGATGGAAAAATTCAAA
Source organism: Deltaproteobacteria bacterium (assembly GCA_019136325.1). The sequence goes on along the minus strand of JAGVUJ010000216.1, from coordinate 2,573 downwards.
CTGTCTCAGGAAAATATTTCCGCGCAGGTCGGCAAGGATCGTTCGACCATTTCCAATACCATCCGGCTTTTAAAACTGCCGGCCAAGGTGCAAAGCGCTTTAATCGACAACAAGATTTCCGCGGGGCATGCCCGTTGTTTATTGGCCTGTAATTCTCAGGATGAACAGATGGCCGCTCTGGCCTTAATCCTGAAAAAAGATTTAAATGTCCGGGAAACGGAACGGCTTATTCAACGATCCAAAAAAACGCCGTTGGATAAAAAACAGCCGGCGAAAAAAGATCGCTTTTTGAACGATCTGGAAAAAGCCATGTCGGCCAAGCTGCTGGCCCGGGTGCAAATCAACGGTTCGGATAAACGGGGCTCGATAGAAATTAAATACACCTCGATGGATGAATTAAACCGTCTGTCCGGTATGATTCTTGATGATTTAAAGTAAAATTCATGTTTAGATATATCAACAGGTGTGGATATGTCTGTTGATAAAGGTTGTTATAATGGACGCGTTTTGGGATAAAACAAGTAAAATTATTCAGGAAAAGATCAGTAAACAAAATTTTGACACATGGATCAAGCCCATTAAAATTATGGCGATGGAAGATCAATGCGTCCAACTTGCTGTTCCCAATAAATTTTTTAAAGAATGGCTTTTGGATAATTACTCTTCCACCATCAAACAGTCTCTGAAGGACGCCTCCGGTGTGGATGTGACGATTGATTTTGTGCTCTCTAAAGGCAACAACACGGAAAACGAACCCAAAGTGAAATCTCAGCCGGTCACAAAAGCATCGTCGGCTGTTGCTTCCAACAGAAGCAAAGGATTTTCTTTTCTGAATGATAATTATAGTTTTGAAAGATTTGTGGTGGGATCCTGCAATCAATTTGCACATGCCGCCTCCGTGGCTGTTGCGAAACAACCGGCCAAAAATTATAATCCCTTGTTTATTTACGGTGGTTCGGGACTGGGGAAAACACATTTACTCAACGCTATTGGTTTGATGGCCAATTCTATCCATCCATCGTTGAACATCATGTATGTGTCCGCAGAAGAATTTATGAATGAAATGATTAACTCCATCCGCTACGACCGAATGCCGAAATTCAGAGAAAAATATCGCAATATCAGTTGCTTGCTGATCGATGATATTCATTTTCTGGCCGGAAAGGACCGGACACAGGAAGAATTTTTTCATACGTTCAATACCCTGCATGATTCCGGCAAGCAAATCGTTGTGACCAGTGATAAATTTCCCAAGGACATCCCCAATCTGGAAAGCAGACTGCGTTCCCGTTTTGAATGGGGTTTGATTGCTGATATTCAACCCCCTGAAATTGAAACAAAAATAGCTATTATCGAACGGAAGATTCAGGAAAATAATATTGAATTACCGAACAACGTCATTCATTATATTGCCTCTCATGTCGAATCCAACATCCGCGAGCTGGAAGGTTTTCTGGTGCGCATAGGCGCTTATTCATCACTGACCGGCAGGGAAATTGATTTGGATCTGGTGAAAGAAGTTTTAAGCAATCTTGTGAAACATCACAAGCAAACTGAAATTACCGTTGAAGAAATTATGAAGGTCATTTCCGGAAAATTAAATATAAAAATATCGGATATCAAAGCACAGAATAAGAATAAAAATATAGTGTTTGCCCGCCAGATCGCCATGTATCTGGCGAGAAAGCTGACAAATTATTCGTTCCCGGACATCGGACAAAAAATCGGTGGACGCGATCACTCCACAGTGATTTATGCCTATAACAAAATTCTGAACAAAATAAAATCGGATATGAAAATGAAAAATATGGTTCAGGAACTGGAGGATATTTTAATCCACAAATAATCATCATTATATAAAAACTTTGTCAACACGCGGACAGGATATATATACTGAATTTACTTAAAGGAATGATTTTTATTAACATATCAACAGGGCTTACTATTAATACTATTTTTATAATTTATAAGAAATCTAGAGAATAATAAATACAAGGAGGATATATGGAATTTAAAATTAACAGAGAAACTTTTCTTGACGGTATTCAAAAAACATTAGGTATTGTCGAGAAAAAAACAACCATACCTATTTTAAATAATATTCTTCTGAAAGCCGATTCCAATAAAGTCCGGATTATTGCCACCGATCGGGAAATTATTCTGATGTCTGATTATGAGGCGGAAGTAATGGAAAAGGGTGAAATTACTATATCCGCAAAGAAAATTTATGAAATGATCCGGGAAATTCAGGGAGAATTCATTAATTTTGTGCAAAAAAACAATATCGTCAAAATATCCTCTCAAAGAGCGTTTTACAAAATACCGGGGTTGCCCGCCGATGATTTTCCCAGTATTGCGGATGACCAGGATATTCCTTTCTCCAAAATTCAGGGAAGCATTATTAAAGATTTAATCAATAAAACATCCTTTGCCATGGCAACCGATGAAACCAGAAAAAATTTAAACGGTGTTTTACTGGAAGCGGGGTTGGACGGGTCCAATTATTTACTGAGAATGGTGGCAACAGACGGTCATCGTTTAGCGATGGCCAAGGGGTTTACGGCCGGGCCAAC
>JAGVUJ010000181.1 GCA_019136325.1 Deltaproteobacteria bacterium | reverse complement strand
GATACCGCGGATGCCTTTACGCCCGATGGATTTTTCATGACCGGCGATATCGGTGTGGCGGACGAGGAAGGCTTTCTGCAAATCACCGACCGCAAGAAGGAGCTGTTTGTCACCTCCGGCGGCAAGAATGTGGCTCCGCACCCGATCGAAGTGGCCCTGATTGAAAGACCGTACATTGATCAGGCCTGTCTAATCGGCGACGGACGCAAGTATCTGACGGCTTTTATCATCCCGGATTTTGAAAGCCTGAAACGCTATGCCAGGGATAAAGGCATCACCTGCGCTTCACAGGAGGATCTGGCCAATCATCCGGATATCCGGGCGCTCATCACGAAGGAAGTCGATCATGTCAATGCCACGCTGGCGCGTTACGAACAGATAAAATATTTTACGATTCTCAACCGCGCTTTTGATGTTGCCTCCGGCGAACTGACACCGACCATGAAAATCAAGCGCCGGGTCGTCAATGAAAAATATCAGCAACAGATTGAGGAGATGTACAGCAAACCCAATCAATAAATAAATTCTGCTCAGACAAACAGGCAAAGGAGAAAGAGTATGATTATTGATTGTCACTATCATCTGGAAGAAAGAGTTTTCTCGGTTGACCGTCTGATTGCCGAAATGCAAAAAGCAGGAATCGACAAGGTGGCTCTCATGGGCAGCATCATAGGACCATTTACAGAGCCTCCCCGGCTTCTGATAGGCATGCTTCAGATCCTTCTGGAGCATGCCCCCTCCAGAGGGCTGGGAAAGCTTTTTATCAATAATTTTACCGATCGTGGCGATATCAAGATCATGGGAAAATCATGTCCTCTGGAAACCGATCCGGACAACGAGAAGGTATTCAATACGGTGAATAAATATCCGGATAAGTTTTTCGGCTGGATCTTCGTGAATCCCCGGGGCAGGAAAAATCAGGTCGAGGAGTTTGAGAAATACAAGGACGCAAAAGGATTCATCGGTGTCAAGGCGCATCCGTTCTGGCATCACTTTGCTCCGGTGGAACTCGCACCGGTTGCCGCAAGGCTGGTCAAAACCGGCAAACCTCTTCTGATTCACGCGGGATTTGGCGAAGAAGGGAATTATGAAGCGCTGCTCAAAAAAGTACCGGACCTGAAACTCATTCTGGCCCATGCCGCTTTCCCCTGTTATTCGGACACGTGGAAAAAGATTCAGGATCTGAAAAATGTGTCCATGGATCTGTCGCAGACAACCTATACCAGCGGGAAAGCAACCCGCCAGGTGGTGGATATGTTCGGTGCGGAAAGACTTTTTTTCGGCACGGACGGTCCGTTCGGCTTTCACGGATCCGATCATCAATACGATTACGGATTTATCAAGCGCAGAATTGAAAGCATATTTTCAGATATCACGATAAGGGAAAAACTTCTTGGAAGAAACTTCGCAGATGTTGTCGGGCTGTAATAAAAATGATGAAGAGAGCAATATACAAAAAATCAGCGAACCGCAAAATATGCGGGAGCAACAATCGGATGCAATGGTCAATACGGCCATCTGGCCGGAGCTGATGAACGTTTTATGACGGGACGGGCGCTTCCCGCGGACGGCGGCCATACGGCATCGCTCAATAGGCAGGGCATAACGATTTAATCTTGCGGCGATGGCGGAGAAGACACTCTGCCATCTTTTAATGCATTTGCCGATGCAACGCAGTCGCATTGCATTCGAAACCTACGTCGTCCGGAATATTCTTCTAAATCCTTTATGGAATTTGTGGCTGCAATCCTTGCAAAGAACGTGAAGACTATACTGCTGATCAATGCAAATTCATTCGGATATGCGCTGATGCTTTTATTGAAAAAGCTCATATTTTTTGATCATAGCGACCAAAAAATGGGTGAACTATCAATCGGCATATGATACAGGAAATCCAATCAGGCCGATATGTCAAATAAAATAAATATCAGTTCATCCGGACGCAATATTATTTTCTATATCGTTTTGTCGGTTGTAATGCTTGCCGTTTATGCGCAGGTGTATCAATTCGATTTCGTCAATATTGACGATAATGTTTATGTTACCGAAAACAATTATGTCCGTGCCGGCCTGACGCTTGATGGAATCCGCTGGGCCTTGACCACCATGTATGCCGAATTCTGGCATCCCCTGACGTGGCTTTCGCTGATGCTCGATTATGAATTATGCGGTTTAAATGCCGGCGGGTATCATCTTACGAATTTATTGCTTCATATGATCAGCGCATTGCTGCTGTTTGGGATGTTTCAACGGACGACCGGGGCTTTCTGGCCGAGCGTCTTTGTTGCCGCTTTTTTCGCTCTACATCCTTTGCGGGTGGAGTCTGTTGCCTGGATAGCCGAGCGCAAAGATGTATTAAGCGTCTTTTTCTGGATGCTGACGTTGCGTTTTTATATCCATTACACCGAAAAACCGGCAGCCGGAAGATATGCGCTGGCGCTCTTCTGTTTCATGTGCGGTCTGATGAGCAAGCCACTGACGGTGAGCCTGCCGGTTATCATGATCCTTCTGGATTACTGGCCGCTGAAACGTTTTGCATTGCACAGGCAAAACGTGTTTTTATTGCAGTTGAAAGAAAAGCTGCCTTTCTTCTTCCTCTCGGCGGTTTTCTCCCTCATCACCATTTACGCGCAGCCGAAGTTTCCCATAGACGGATGGCCGTTTTCACTGGAATCGAGAATCATCAACGCGATTATTGCGTTTGTTGTTTATCTGAAGAAGGTCTTCTGGCCGTATGATCTGGCTGTTTGCTATCCGTTTTACGGTCAGGCTCCGGTCTGGCAAATTGTTACGACAGTGTTGCTTGTTCTGGCCGTCAGCCTGGCGTGCATTTTCCTCAGGAAACGTCATCCCTATTTTTTTGTCGGATGGTTTTGGTGTCTGGTAACGATGACGCCGGTCATCGGCATTATTCCCGCAGGCAATAACGCGATGGCTGATCGTTATCTTTATCTGCCCTCCATCGGAATCGCCATCCTCGTTGCCTGGGGAGTTCGTTTGTGTGTCGACCGTGGAAAGATCAGAAAAAATTTCATCCTGCCTGCGGGGATGACGTTTGTTGCGCTGCTGGCGGTTTTAACCTGGCATCAATGCGGTTTCTGGCAGAACAGCATCAAACTTTTCGGCCATGCTTCACGCGTCAATCAGGAAAATGCTCTGGCTCAGATCAATTACGGTGTGGCGCTGGCCAATGATGGAAAAATTGAAGAGGCCATTCATTATTATCATAAGGCAATGAAGATGATTCCGGAAACAACCGGTCCGATAATGGCCTATAATAAAATGGGCGTTGCGGAAAATAAACTCCGTCAGCTTATCTATGTGCATCTCGGTGTTGCGTATGCAAAACAGGAAAAATTTCAGGAAGCCATCGATTACTACGATAAAGCAATCGGCATGGTTCCCGTTACGTCTGATCATGTGCGGGCTTACAATTACCGGGGCCTTGTCCACGATAAACGGGGACAGTATGAAAAAGCGATTGAAGATTTTAATCGGGCCGTCAGGCTGGATCGTCATGACATCAGAGCTTACAAAAACAGGGGGTTGACCTACGCGAAAATGGGCCTGCATCAGCTCGCGCTGGAGAACTTTCATATAGCCGCCCGTATGAATCCTCTTGATGCGGATGTTTACAAAAACAGAGGGATTAGTTACGCCGGTCTCGGGCAGTATCAAAATGCCCTTGACGATTTTCAACGAGCCTTAACGCTTGTCCCGGGTGATTTCCGTGTTTATTACAACCGGGGCGTGGCCTATACCGAGTTGCGCCGTTACCGCGAAGCTTTTGAAGAGTTTAATACGGCGATCCGACTGAAACCTGATTATGCCGAAGCCTACAGCTATCGGGGCGCGATTTACTTGATGCACGGTTATCCGGAACCGGGCTGTGTCGATGTTCGCAAGGCTTGTGAACGGGGACGTTGTGAAATCCTGGAACAAGCGAAAAGCAAGGGATATTGTCATTGATGGCCGAATGTTATTTTTGACAGAGGGTGATTCTCTTTGAAATAATTCTCGACGCGTCTCTTTTCATTAGAAATCGAAGTCGTCTTTAACGTTTCCCACCAGCCTTATGATCAGGATTTCAAAAACAACCGCCATCCTGCATAAAGCGATCCCGGCAGAAAATCCAGCGCGCCCGATGCTTCGGCCACCGGTGTGAATCCACAAGCCCGGCAATTGATTTTACCGCGGCTTTTGACATAACACCCCCGGGTAACGGTTCCGTCCGGATCCACATTGATCAGTATATCGTCATGACAGGACCAGTGATTGTCAATCATTGCTTTAAGCCTGCCCGCCGAATTCAAAATCGGCAATCCCGATTTTTTCAGCTGAAGCAGTTTTTCGACGGCGGCGCGGCGTTCTTCCGGTGACAGCGAGAGATCGTCTTCTCCCTGATGATAAGGGTAAAAGAACTGAACGGTCATTCCTTTTAATCCGGGATTTGCCTTGACGAACTTGGCCAGTGAATCCAAATCACGCCAGTTGCGGCGGTTCAGGGTGCAATGAATAAAAACACGCGGATGACGGCTGGCTTTAATATTGAAACAAACCCGGTCAAAAGAATCGCTTCGCAGGTCGTTGTGAGTCTCTTTCGAGCCGTCCAGGCTCACCCAGATTGTATGGGCGGGGACATCCAGAGGATGTGTGCCGTTGGTTGTCACCGCCACGCGGAGAAATTTTTTTCTGGCATGAAGAACGAGGTCGTGAAGACGGTATGATCCGTCCTTCCACAACAGCGGTTCTCCTCCTTCAAAAACGATCAGGCGGGCGCCGAGCCTGTGTAACGATTCCAGCGATGCGATGGCCGTGTCCCGGGACATGTGGATGTTATTCCCGCCGGCGTGCCGATGAAAAGGACATCCCCGGCAGGCCAGGTTGCACCGATACGTCAGCTTAAAACTCGCCAGAAGTGGTATTTGACGCCTCCCGACTTTTCGTTGAATATAAAACCATGCCAGATTAAGAGGCCAGCTTAATTTTTCAGTCACCGATTATTTTCACTCAAAAGGGATACCGTTTTTTACTGTGAGAACTATAGGGACAAAATCAATACATGTCAACATCCTTGAATGCCGGGGTTGCGCTGCGAAACGGTCACGAACCGGCTTTCCCGTGAAATCGATGAATTAAAATGTTTATATTATTATCCATTTTATTGTTCACCTGATATATCTTGGTTCAAAGTGGAAATTACCGGTAATTTAGTATAAGTATTGATTGACATCATCGGATTAGAACTTATATTATTCTCAATGCAAATCAACGAAGAGGTAAAATCATGCAAGACATTTATTCGGCTGTAAAGGTGACAGATCATGTTTACTGGGTTGGCGCCATCGATTGGACCATCCGGGACTTTCACGGTTACACAACACCGCACGGCAGCACCTACAACGCCTATCTGGTAATGGCGGATGATATTACCTTGATCGATACGGTAAAGAAACCTTTTATGGATGAAATGCTCTCACGGATCAAATCCGTCGTCGATCCCTCTAAGATCAAATACATTATTTCCAATCATTCCGAATTGGATCATTCGGGATGCTTGCCCGAAGTCATTGACGTTATCAAACCGGAAAAGGTTTTCGCCTCGGCGGTCGGCGTGAAAACATTGATGGATTTGCTGCATCACCGCCATGACATCATTCCCGTGAAAGACGGCGAGACACTCAGCCTCGGCAATATGGGATTGACGTTTATGGAAACGCGCATGATTCATTGGCCGGACAGCATGTTTACGTATCTGGACGCCGATGAGCTTCTGTTCTCGCAGGACGCTTTCGGCATGCATCTGGCGACGCTGGAGCGTTTTGCCGATGAAATTCCCGCTTCGACTCTCGAATATGAAGGAGCGACATATTATGCCAATATTGTTCTGCCTTATTCTCCCGTTGTTTTGAAGGCGCTGGACAAAGTTGCCGCATCGGGGTTAAAAATCAAAGTGATTGCTCCCGATCACGGGCCGATCTGGCGCAAGGATATCGGTTGGATCATCGATTTATATAAGAAATGGGCGTCGCAGAAACCGACCGCCAAAGCGGTGGTGGTGTATGCGACCATGTGGCACTCTACCGAAAAAATGGCGGGAGCCATCAGCGAAGCGCTGGCTCAGGCCGGTATCAAGGTAAAACTTATTTCCATGAACGAAACGCACCGCAGTGAAGTGATGTATGAGGTCCTGGATGCCGGCGCGCTCATTGTCGGCTCACCGACGCTCAACAACAACATGCTTCCGCAGATGGCGGACGTCATGACTTATCTGAAGGGTTTGAAACCGGTCAATAAGATCGGTGCGGCTTTCGGATCTTTCGGCTGGAGTGGAGAATCCGTGAAACATCTGGAGGCCATGCTCAAAGACATGAAGGTTGATATTGTTGCTGAATCCATTGCCGTGAAACACGCTCCCGGCGCCGATGTTCTGGACCAATGTCATGATCTGGGCAAAACGGTAGCAGCAAAACTGCTCGAAAAAGTGAATAGCTAGTAAAATATCGGAATATAAAGGAGGACATCAAGATGAAAAAGTACGTGTGCGGTGTATGCGGTTATATTTACGATCCTGCCGAAGGTGATTCGGAAGGCAATGTTCCTGCCGGTACTCCTTTTGAAAAATTGCCGGAGGACTGGGTCTGTCCGGTGTGCGGCGCGGCGAAGGATGAATTTTCTCCCGAGTAATTGTGATGACCTCGTAAGAAGACCGGATGCTGCGTTGTGCTGCATCTCTGGTCGCTGCAACGTGCGCTAAAAAAGGACGTCTCACTCCTCGGGAATTGCATGCCTAGCCTGCGGCCTTTTACAGGGCCATCTCTTGGATGGTTACAACGATAGTCGTTAATTTGAAATTGAAAAGAAAAGGGTAACAATAATGGACAAAATCAAGGAAGCGTTGAGTCAGGCTTATACCGGTGAAGCCAAAGCTGCTTTGCGGCTCAAAGTGTATGCGCAAAAAGCCGAAGATGAAGGGTACAAACAAATGGCAAAACTCTTTCGAGTCATTGCTTTTTCGGAAGAGATTCACGGCGCCAGAGCGTTGAAAGTGCTCAAAGAAATAAAGAGTACGGAGGAAAATCTGGCCGCCAGCTTCGAATCGGAAAAACAGGTTGCCGAAGTTGCCTACGACCAATTTGTGAAATTGGCTGAGGCTGAAGGCAACAAAGAGGCCGTCCTGCATTTCAGCCAGAGCAAAGATGTGGAAGAAACGCACGCCAAACTCTACAAACAGGCCATGGGCCATTTTATGGAAGAACGGGAAACCGATTATTTTGTCTGTAAAATCTGCGGATATGTCGCCGACGGTGTTTTACCGGAGGAATGTCCGGTCTGCGGCGCCAAGGCGAAAATGTTTGTGCCGTTTAAGGGATGAAAATATTTTTTGAGGGAGATTTCACATTGAACAACCGCCCGGAACATTGGCCGGGCAACATCTTAACTGATAAGGTAAATACGTGCGCATTCGCTATACCATCACAGTGCTGTTGTTAATTTTCGGTTTTTTATTGCCCGAAAGAGCTGTTTGTGAAGAAAAACCGCTGTGGGAAGTAGGCGTGGGGATGGCCCTGCTTCAGATGCCTGATTACCGCGGTTCGAATGAAGACCGGATGTATCTTCTGCCGTATCCTTATGCCGTTTACCGCGGCGATATTTTAAAAATAGATGAGAACCGGATTACCGGGCAAATTTTTAAAACAGACAGGGTCTTGCTGGATTTCAGTATTTTCGGTTCTGTGCCGGTAAACAGTGACGACAACTCCGCCCGCGAGGGGATGGATGATCTGGATCCGACGTTTGAATTGGGGCCGGCCTTGAAGATTAAGCTGTGGGAACAAAAACAATACAAAACCCGAATGGATCTCACGCTGCCCGCCCGCGCTTTTTTCTCGACGGATTTTTCTTCCGTGCGTCACGAGGGATGGGTTTTCAGCCCACGGATCAATGTCGTGAAGGATGACCTGATTCCCCGTACCGGTTTAAATCTGGGCGTTTCCGCCGGACCGATGTTTGCCGACAGCGGTTATCACGAGTATTTTTATGAAGTAGAACCTCGTGATGCCAGGGTGACTCGTCCCGCGTATCGCGCTGACGGCGGATACAGCGGTTCAACGGTGACAATCGGCTTGAGCAAGTCCTATAAACAATTTATCTTTCATGCTTTTGTCAGCGCCGATTTTCTTCAGGGAGCTTCTTTTGAAGACAGTCCGCTGGTGAAACGGGACATTTCCATCATGAGCGGTTTTAACGTTTCCTGGATTTTTTTTAAATCGGAAAAGATGGTGAACGCGGAGCAATAGATCCTCCGTGAAAAAGGATTGAACACGTTGCCTGATTTCAGAGATCGATGGTTCATGATATGATTATGATTATAACACGATGGCTGATCATTACAGTAGCGATTCTGCTGGCTTCGCAGTTTGTGCCGGGGATCGAAGTCGATAAGCTTTCCACCGCCGTCATTGCCGCCTGCGTCCTGGGGCTGATCAACGTTTTTATCAGACCGGTTGTGGTGATCCTGACCCTGCCGTTGAGCATTCTGACGCTGGGCGTGTTTTATTTTTTCATCAACGCTTTTTTGCTGGAGCTGGTCGCTTATTTTGTGTCGGGATTTGAGATTAAAACTTTTTTTTCCGCGTTTTTCGGTTCGTTGATTATCAGCATCGTCAGCTGGCTGGCTACTTCGTTCATCACCACGCATAAAATTGTAAAGACGGATGATCCCGACTACATTGATCTGCGGAAAGGGGACGACGGTAAATGGCGGTAGACGCGACGCTTGATTTGACTCCGGCGATGAAACAGTATGTCAAAATCAAGGAACAGCATCCCGATTGTATTTTGCTCTACCGGATGGGTGATTTTTACGAGATGTTCTTTGACGACGCGGTGACGGCCGCGCCCGTTCTGGAAATTACGCTCACGTCGCGCAATAAAGGAAAAGAGGACAGCGTTCCGCTTTGCGGCTTCCCATATCATGCCGCATCCGCCTACATCACCAGGCTTGTGGAAAAGGGATTTAAGGTGGCGATATGCGAGCAGGTCGAGGATCCCAAAAAGGCCAAGGGGATCGTCAAACGGGAGGTGATCCGGATCATTACTCCCGGACTGATTGTGGATGAAGAAAATCTGGCGCCGGGTGAAAATAATTATCTGGCCTGTCTCTGCGCTGAAAAGCACACCCTGGGGCTGGCCTTTCTGGATATTTCAACCGGTGAATTCCAGGTCAGTGATTTTACCGACCGCGATTATTTTTTTACGGCGATTTCCGGCCTGGACTTTAAGGAATTGATCCTGCCGCGAAATTTCCCCGACAGAATTTTACTCAACAGCATCGAAGCACAGATGCCTCAATTGCGCATCAACGCTCTGGACGAAGATTATTTTCTCACCGGTCAGGCCGGGGAGGCTCTGCAGCGGATTTTTTCAACGGAGGCTCTGGAGGCGTGCGGCATCAGAGAACATCCGGCGGCGATGAAGGCATCCGGCGCAATATTAAAGTACGTTAACGAGACGCAAAAGATCAATCCACAGCACATCAGCGAAATCAAGTGGTATTCCACGGAAAAATTTCTCCTGCTGGATGATACCGCCCGCCGCAATCTGGAAATCTTCACGTCGATTCAAAACAATACCACGGCCGGGTCGCTTTTTTCGCTTTTCAGTGAAACACAAACGCCGATGGGGACGCGCCGTCTGCGCTGGTGGATGAGCTATCCGCTGGTGGATGCGGAAAAAATTAAAACCAGGCTGGCCGCGGTGGGGGAACTGAAAGATGATCACATCCGGCGAACGAATCTGCGCAAAACATTGTCGCGTATTTATGATCTGGAAAGGCTGGCCGGAAGAGTGTCGCTCCGGGTGGCCAATCCCCGTGATCTGGTGGCGTTGAAAAATTCTCTTCTTGCCGTTCCGGAGCTTAAATCTTTGCTCAACGATTGCACGGCGCCGGCCATTTGCGCCATTTGTTCGCAAATCACAGAGATGTCCGACGTTGTGGACGTGATTTCCCGTGCAATCATGGACAATCCGCCGCCGAAAATACAGGACGGCGGATTCATCGCCCCGGGATATGATGAGGAACTGGATAAACTACGGTCGATCAGCCGCGACGGCAAGCAATGGATTGCTTCTCTGGAAGCGGAAGAGCGCAAAAAAACAGGCATCAATTCTCTGAAAGTGGGCTTCAACAATGTGTTCGGTTATTACATCGAAGTCACCAAAGCCAACGCCGCTCTGGTTCCCGACTCTTACATCAGAAAACAGACCCTGGTCAACGCGGAGCGATACATTAATCAGGCATTGAAAGAATTCGAACAGACGGTTCTGAACGCGGAGGAAAGCATTAAGCAGAAAGAACAGGAACTTTTTATCGCCCTGCGTGACGGACTTGACCGGCATATTGCGGAGATTCAAAGCAATGCAAATCTGATTGCCGATCTTGACGCTCTGGCCGCGCTGTCGGACGTGGCCGAAAAATATCATTACGTCTGTCCGGAAATCGATGACGAAGACACCATCGATATTAAGGATGGACGCCATCCTGTTGTGGAGTCGGCGTTGAAAAACGAAGGGTTTGTGCCGAACGACTGTCTGATGGATTTGCATAATAATAAGCTGCTCGTCATTACCGGACCGAATATGGCGGGCAAGTCCACGTATATCAGACAAGTGGCCTTGATTGTCCTTCTTGCGCAAATGGGAAGTTTTGTGCCGGCGGCGAAAGCGAAGATCGGCATCGTTGATAAGCTGTTTACCCGCATTGGTGCTTCCGACAATCTGGCCAAAGGCCAGAGTACCTTTATGGTAGAAATGACGGAGACGGCGGAAATTTTAAAAAAGGCGACATCCCGTTCTCTGGTCATCATCGATGAAGTCGGCCGCGGAACTTCCACCTTCGACGGATTGAGCATTGCCTGGGCGGTTGCCGAATATATTCATGATCTTCAGGGACGCGGCGTCCGCTCCCTCTTTGCCACGCATTATCATCAATTGACGGATCTTGTGGTAACGAAACCCGGGGTGAAAAATTATAACATCGCCGTGAAGGAATGGGGCGAAAAAATAATTTTTCTGCGCAAAATCATGGAGGGCGGGACCAGCCGCAGTTATGGCATTGAAGTGGCGCGCATTGCCGGCGTGCCCGGAGAAGTCATCGCACGGGCGAAGGAAATATTGCGGAACCTGGAAAAAGGAGAATTTGACGAAATCGGGATGCCCCGCATTGTCCGGGGAACCCGTGAAGGAAAGAACGCAAGTCCGCAACTGAGTCTTTTTACCCGAAAGGGGAGCGCGGTTGCTCTGACGAGGAAGGAACAGGACGTGATCGAAGAGCTGAAGAATACCGATATTCGTGTCCTGACTCCGCTGGAAGCACTCAATAAATTGAATGAACTGAAAAATAAGGTTTCTGATTAAGCGAAAGAATTTTAGCAGGAAATTATTCGGCCGTTCAGCCGTCCTTTGATGAGTGAAGTCCGTCAGCCGCTTTGGATATTTATTTTAAAAACTTTGCTTAAACAAGTCTGTTCATCGTTTGTTAGACAAAACAAAAGCGGGAGGCTGTCAGGCCTCCCGCTTTTTTCAAGAGTTGAAACCTAGGAGAAGATTTTGAAAGGGTTTCTCACTTTGCGTCATCCAAATATAAAGCAATCGGCGTGCCACTAATTTTTATTTTTATAAAATATTGAAATTACAAGTATTATAATAATATATGTAAAAATATATTGTGTTTAATAAAATACTATGGATAATATGTATCCAATTTATGTATCCACTTTAGTATCCACGTGGATACTATTTACCCGGATAGTTTTGTTCTTTAAAAAACGGGAAATGGATATCTCTTTATCTTTAATAATTGATGAATAACCAAAACACCAGGGGCAATAATCATGATCACTGAAAAAGCTGTGCTGGTTGTTGATGATGATTCCGTTCATCGAATGATGCTCAAAAAACATTTGAGTGACTGGGGTTATCAGGTCAATGAAGCTGATGACGGTCATATTGCGGTCGAAGCAGTCCGGCAGATGTCTTTTGATTTGATTATTATGGACATCTGTATGTTTACTGTTTCCGGGATTGAAGCCCTGGAGCAGATTAAAATAATCAACCCGGAAACTCCGGTAATTATAATGACGGCATACGCTTCGTTGGAAACGGCGGTCAGTGCGCTGAAGAAAGG
>JAGVUJ010000300.1 GCA_019136325.1 Deltaproteobacteria bacterium | reverse complement strand
GACATTGTCATCCGCGCCCGCCTTTTCCGTCATGGTGAAATGTGCGTGTATTGTATAAGCTACGTCACGCAAAAATAATCCGGCGCGCTGCTGACGCTGCTCCTCAATAAAAATTCCATCGGAGCGCGGCGACATGCGAGACCCCACTTCATTTCTTCTGACCGATTCCCATTTTACCGAATTGAGCAGATCAATCTGCTCCACATGCCAGCAAATAGCCGGTTTCCATAAAATAGCTTCCAACACACCGCGCGCCGCCGACGGCGTTATGACATCGTATGAAACGCGTTCCACTTTCATTTCGGGGCGGGTAAAACAGGCATTATCACCCCAAACCCTGATAAAAAACGTCTTACTTTTCACTTTTGCGTCATTCATGTGACCTCCTTTCCTTAAAATTTATACGATAAGATCATCCGGCACATAAACCGCCGAACGATCGGCGCAAAAACCAATTTTGTCATCATACATGGCGCTGTGGCCCTGGATGTAGATGTCTTCATGAATCAGGCGTATCGCGCCTTCGTTAACAAGTTTATTATGCAGATATCGCGGTAAGTTGACGATATAACGCTGCAATTTTCTCATCAAATACCTGTCCGGCTTTCTTCGGGAAAGCTCTTCCATCAGTTTCGAGCCTTCTCCATAAGCGACAATGACAGGGGCCTGCTTTCTATCGTCAATCATTTTGAATTTCCAGGCCGCCGTTCGATAACTGAAACGCAATTCGCCATCCCGAAGATCAGCAAGGATGCCATGCTGATCCAGTCTTTCACCCTGCAACCAGTAAAGCTCCTGAAAATATTTAGAAAATTGCTCAGGAGCAACAAAATCAACGCTTTCTTTTTCCAGTAGCCGTTTGCCAATACCAGCAGCGTGCCGCAAGTGGCCAACAGGCGGTTCGGTGGGAGGCCTGAATACATACACCTGTCCTTCTTTCAAAAGCCCCTCGCGATTGCAGCGCCCCGCGGCCTGCGCGACGGAATCCAACCCGCACAGCGCGCGAAAAACGACGGGAAAATCCAAATCAACGCCTGCTTCCACAAGCTGCGTGCTTATAACGCGCGTCGGGATGCCTTCCTGCAATCTCCGCTTGATTTCAGCAATGCTTTGGGAGCGGTGCGCTCCGCACATCAGGGCGGACAAATGAAAAGTATCTTCCGGCATCATCTGCCAGAGTTTGCGACAATCATCCCGCCGATTGACAATACACAATACCGTTGGGTAATTCTTTAAATGTTCGATTAACTCCTCCCATTCTACGGTTTCGTCAAGAGATTTTAGAATTTCGACCTGCACGCGCTTCATCTCGTTGTGGAGCTGAAGCGGCGAGGAGATGATTTCATGCGTCTCCTTCAAACCATCGAAATTAAATGACGGCTGCGGGGTGAATGCCGGCTGGGTTGCAGTGGATAAAAGCATTGTCACGCCATAATATTTTCTCAATTCTTCCAGGGTGCGAAGTATCGGCTTGAGAAATTCCGGCGGCAGCAATTGAACTTCATCAAGAACGACTACCGCATCGGCTATGTTGTGCAACTTTCTGCTGCGGCTTGTCCGGCTGGCAAAAAGAGATTCAAAAAACTGAACAGCGGTTGTCACAATAATGGGCGCATCCCAATTTTCGCAAGCAAGCCGTATTTTTGTTGCCGATTCATCCGACTCATCCGTTTCCAGATTGGAATGATGCTCAACGACAGCATCGCCAAATATTTCGTTAAACTGATCCGCGGTTTGCTCAATAATGCTGACGTAGGGGATTACATAGATAATGCGTTTCTTGTTGTAAATTGAGGCATGGTGGAGCGCAAAGGCCATTGAAGAAAGAGTTTTTCCGCCGCCTGTCGGAACGGTCAGCGTATAGATGCCCGACGGCTCTTGCGCTTTTTCAACACATCTTTCCAAGATTATTTTTCTTAGACGATTGACATGTGTATCTTTCGCCCGGATGGTTTTTTGAGTTATGAATTTGGTAAACAGATTTAATAGCTGATTGATGTTTTGATATTGGCCGCGCAAGCGCGCGTTGTCGTTATCAAAAAATGATTCCGTATCCAAAAAATCAGCATCAACCAGACAGGAAAAAAGCATGCGAATCCAAAAAGCGGGATCAGCGCCTTTGGGCGGTTTTTCATCCGGCAAAGTCTTGTCTAATATTTCGGGAGGAATTGTTTCTTTTGTGGCCAATTCCAGAAGCTTATTTTCTTTAAGCCGGACAGATAAAGCCGCATTGCCTGTTTCATCAGCCTGCCAATCCGCCAATCCTGCGTGATGACCGGCAATGGGATAAGAAAATATCCGACCGAGAGGGCCGAACTTTTCTATTGCCCATAAAGCGCCGGCCGTTGAATGATTTACTTTGTATGCCGAATTATTTGCATCATCCATCATGTTGTGGGCTGTTTTGATCATTCTTTGAAATGGCTCAGAGTAT
>JAGVUJ010000296.1 GCA_019136325.1 Deltaproteobacteria bacterium | reverse complement strand
GACCATTGTAGTCAACGGCATAACGGTTTTTTTCCAGAAGCGGCCCGTCGCAAATCTTTAGCAACTCCTCGGCATGAGAAACAGGGATTTCATATTCATACTCGGCACGTGTCGCACCGATGTTCATACCTTTTATGGTCAG
Organism: Deltaproteobacteria bacterium; assembly: GCA_019136325.1. Next base: position 2,295 of record JAGVUJ010000296.1, on the reverse strand, counting down.
AAACGCTTTTTCTCCCGAAAGACGAACCCGGACAGTTCTTTCCTTCTCGCGATTCAGATAACCCTGACAGATGCGGATACCCTGACCATTCCTCCAGCCACTTCCTGTCACCAGAAACTTTCGTTCAATTTCGACAGGCACCTGCCACCCTCCCCAGGCTATACAATAATTCTATTCCGAACCACCCTTGCCATATTTTGAGCTTTCTTCATGGAGTATAGGGCCTAGCTCTAAAGTTTCCTGTGTTGATTTATTGTTTTGGGAAGATTTGTCTTTGTATTTCTTCAGTAAATCGTGGATCGCTTCTTCCAGAAGGTCATTCGTTGAATGCCTGTTCCGAATAGCGAGGATTTTGATTTCCTGGAGCAATTCAGTGTCCAGGGTTGTTGTGAACCGTTCTCTTGCAGCCATATTTTCTTATACATTTTGCTTGTACTAAGATCAAGCAATAAAAACATTTGACTATGTGCATATATAAGTATATATGCATAACTATCTAAAGGGCAGTGTTGGTAACATAAATCATTCAAATAAAGGAGGGATGTCATGGCACATTTAGTCGAAAGCATGATGTATGTGGGGGACACACCGTGGCACGGGCTGGGTACACCTATTCCCGAGGACAAACAGATCAGCGTCCGGGAAGCGATTGTGGCTGCAAAACTGGACTGGGAGGTAGAGCTGAGGCCCCTTTATACGGAAGAACCGGGTGGCGGTGCGAAATCAGGAATCCTGGATCATTACGCGGCCTGCCGGACATCGGACAATACTTTTCTGGGTCTGGTGGGGCCGGATTACGTGCCTCTGCAAAACGAGGAGGCCCTGGAATGGTTTCAGCCCTTTCTTGATTCTGGATCGGCGACCCTGGAAACCGCCGGCAGCCTCAACGGGGGAAGGCAGGTCTGGGCGCTGGCGAAGATTAGCGACGGCAAAATGGATGTTGGGAAAGACGACCCCGTGGCGCACTACATTCTGCTGTCCAACGCGCATGACGGCTCCATATCCGTCCGCGTCGGGTTCACGCCGATACGGGTGGTATGCAACAATACGCTCACTCTGGCCCATTATTCCAAAGCCAGCCAGCTGCTGCGCGTCCGTCACACGAGCGGCCTTCATTACAACCTGGAACTGATCCGGGAGATTATGAATGTCGCCGGTCGGGAATTTTCCGCCACGGTTGCGCAGTACCGCCGCCTGCAAAAACGCGGAATCGATACTGACGGATTGGAGCGTTATGTAAGAGTTGCTTTCTCTCTGCCGGAGGACAAAGGAGGCAAGGAACTGATTCCGAACATTATCTATTTGTTTGAAAACGGTAGGGGGAGTAAAGAGGCAGGGCGGACCTACTGGGGCGCCTACAATGCCGTGACCGAGTATCTGAACTATTTTCGGGGCAGGACGCAGAACAACACGCTCGGCAGCCTGTGGTTTGGCGAAAGTACGCGGATCAGCAGACAGGCGCTGACCGCCGCACTCAAAATGGCAGCATAGGGTCAAAAACAAGAAAGGCAGAGAATAGGTGAAATATGGCAGAAAAATATAGAGTACTTACCGGTGATAACTTCCATGCTTACGACGATGACGATGGCGCAGATGATTGCGGATCGTATGACACCCAGGAAGAGGCTATAGAGGCAGCCAAATTGATTGTGGACAAATCAATTCGCTGGGAGCGGAGGTGTTGCGAAAAGCCTACCGATCCAGATGAACTGTACGACCAATATACGAGTTTCGGTGATGATCCTGTGATAAGTCCGGATACGGAGCCTCACTTTTCGGCATGGGAATACGCAAAAACGCGCTGCGCGGAGATTTGTCGCGAACCTGTGCCAAAAAAAGATAATCAGAATTAAATCTATAGCAGATGTGAATTATTTTACCGCAAAGAACAAGAAAAATAATAGACTGTATCTCGCGTTGTTGGAATATGAAAAAGAAACGCAACGTTGACCTGACAAAAGATGAGGCACTAAACGTCATCCTCAAGCACCTGACGGCGCAGATAAGGCAAGGCATCAAAATTCGGGATGGCATTCCCGAAGGCTACTCTCTCTATGGTGTGCCAAAAAACGAACCCTGCTGGACTGCCTGGATTCCGTCAAGCACTTTTCAAGTGGGCGCTGGTCGTATTATCTGTATCAGCAAGAGAAATGACAAAGTGATCTTTGATGGGCTGGTAGGGGAATGATATTATTATGGACAGGTCTGGATAGATATAAGGAATAATTAAGGCGACCGGGGCGGGTGTAAATCATCCGCCTTTTTTGTGGCAAATGATCCGGGGTTTTTTTATAG
>JAGVUJ010000024.1 GCA_019136325.1 Deltaproteobacteria bacterium | reverse complement strand
TGCTATAAAGACATTGCGAAAACAATCGTTCATGCGACCGCTACGGGATTGGGAGAAATCTTAAAAGATGTCAAATCGGAAAAAGAAAAAATTGCGTTGATCCGTTCTTTTGTCAATCCCATCCGCTTCTATCCGGATAAATCGGGGTATTTTTACGGCTATGATTTCCAGTGCGTAAATATTGCTCATGCGACACAAAAGGATTTGCCGGGGAAAAATCTTTATGATCATAAAGATATCAAAGGGAAATACGTGATTCGCGAATTGAGCGCAGCGGCCAAAAAGGGCGGCGGATTTGTCGACTTTTACTGGTTGAAGCCCGGCGCCAAAGGCGAACAGAAAAAACTGGGTTATGTTGAACCGATTCCCGGAACAAACTATTTCATCGGCACCGGCGTTTATCTGCCGTAGGCCGATTGACTTCCGTATGGATTAGAAATGTTTTGTCCGAAATGTAAACGCGACTATGCGAAAGGGATATATCGGTGCGCCGATTGCGGTAAGGATCTGGTCGATCGTCTGCCGCAACCGGCAATGCATTCATCCGGCGCTGAAGATTTTGAAGAAGTGTTTTCCACGTATCAGCAGGGTGATATATCCTTCATCAAATCCATCCTTGACGGTGAAGGCATCACGTATTTTTTCCAGGGAGAAAGTTCTGTGATGCTTATTGCGGCCGGCGCCTATGCCCGTCTCCTGGTGAAAACCGACGAAGCTGAGCGCGCAAGGGAAATTTTACGGGATCTGGGATTTCTGCCGTGACAGGGGATTGATGATGTTTTTTCTAGGAAAAATGTCGCGAGCTTTCGTCCGTCCGGAAAATCATCATGTTGCTAATAAAATCTTTTGAAGTTAATATAATGCATATTTAAACATCTTATAAAGAGAGCGTGCATGGATACACGAAGAGACTTTATCAAAAAAAGCGCCGTCCTCAGCGCCGCTTTGTGCCTGCCGATTTCCCGGGCACGCGAAGGCCTGGCTGCTTACCCGGCTTTGAAAACAAGATCGCCCCGGAAAGTTTTGATTTTATACTACAGCCAGACCGGCCATACTCAAAGGTACGCCCGCCTGATCGGTTGCATCCTGAAGGGAAAAAATATGACGGTCGATAAACGGGAATTTCAGGAAACCGATCAACGTGTTTTGCCGACGTACGATCTTGTTTTTGTCGGCACGCCGGTATTTTATTATGACACGCCGTCCAACGTCGTTGCGTGGCTGGAAAAAATTCCCTCCATCCAGGGGACGCCGGTTGCGGCGTTTGTGTCCTTCGGCGGTCCGGAAGGCAATCAGCACAATGCGTCCTGCCACATTTTGAAAATCATGATGAATCGAGGGGGTGTTCCCGTCGGCAGGGATGCTTTCCGGAGTGTTCCGTCTTATCCCACGCCCAAATGGGACAGCGCCAATCAACGATCTGGACAGCATCTGCCCGACGCGGCAACATTCGATCAGGTGCGTCGTTTTGTTTTGAATACCCTGGGGAGAATTTCCCGGGGCGAAACGATTTCAATCGGCTACGATGTGGCGCTGAGAGACGTTTTGCGGATGCTTCCGCTGGTCTGGATGAATAAAAAGGTCATCAATAAACATACCGTCGATGTGCAAAAATGCATCGGATGCGGAACCTGCGTAAGAACGTGCCCGACAAAGGCGATTGATCCTTTTCTGCCAATCGTTTATCGGGACAAGTGCCTGGCCTGCTTCGGTTGTCTGAATAATTGTCCCGCCGATGCCGTGGTGATGGAGTACCGGGGTGAGCCGTTATACGGATTCAAAGAATATTTAAGGCGAAACAACATCACGATTATGGAGCCGCCGGAATTCAGAACGTGCGGTTGATAGTCGTCGCGATGGCCGGTGCGAAACGTTCAAGAAAATCCACCCGGCAGAAAATACTGAAAGGAACGAAAGGATAACCATGCAAAAAACCGTGAAAGTCGCTGCAATTCAACTTTTTACCCGGATCGGAGATTCAGCCGCTAATATTGCCAACTGTGAGCGACTGGCGCTGCGCGCCGTTCATGAGGGCGCAACATGGATTGCGCTGCCGGAATTTTTTACCACAGGCGTCAGCTGGAACCCGAAGATTGTCGATGCCATTCAGAACACGGACGGCAAGGCGGCAAATTTTCTGCAAGATTTTTCCGCAAAACATAAAGTGATTTTGGGGGGCTCTTTTTTGTGCCGGTTGTCCGACGGCAGTGTGCGCAACCGTTACCTGTGTTACGCCGACGGAACGCTTGTGGGCAAACACGATAAAGACCTTCCCACCATGTGGGAAAATTATTTCTATGAAGGCGGCGATCAAACCGACAGCGGTTTGCTCGGTACACATGATAACACGCGCATCGGCGCGGCGGTATGCTGGGAATTTATGCGGACAATGACGGCGCGCCGTCTTCGCAATCAGGTGGACGTGGTGATGGGCGGCTCCTGCTGGTGG
>JAGVUJ010000157.1 GCA_019136325.1 Deltaproteobacteria bacterium | reverse complement strand
TTATTCGGGAGAGGATGCCGTACAATAACGAAGACCTACGAAAATCAGCATGGCGGCGAATATCAGGCGCAGCGTGTGATTCGAAATGATACTGGCGATGTTGCCACCGAAATATGTTCCGCAAAGAATGCCGGGGATCAGACTCCAGAGCATTCCTTTTTCAACGTTCCCCATTTTCCAGTGGGTGAAGGCGCCGATGGCGCCCGTGGGAACGATGACCAGAAGAGATGTTCCCTGAGCCATATGCTGGGTAAAGCCGATCAGGATCACCATGACGGGAATCATGATTGTACCGCCGCCGACTCCCATCATGCCGGAAAGAAAGCCGGTTACGGCTCCGGTTGTCAAAAGGATAATAATTTTTGCAAAATCGGGAACGGTGCCGATAAGATTGGTCAAATACGGCTTCAAAAGCAAGAGTGCCGAACAGAAAATCAGGAAAGCCCCGAAATATTTTTTCAATTTATTTTCTGAAAGCGCATTTGAGTAACGTGCGCCCAGCGGCGCGGTAAACACAGCCGTGACGGCCAAAAGGACGGCGGCGGTCATATCCACGGAACCGTTCGAGGCATAGGTTATCGCTCCGCCGATACCCGTAAAAACAAGCGCAATGAGACTGGTGCCGTGTGCTTTGTGCTGGGTCAGCTTCAAAACCTCGACCATCAGCGGAATCATAATCAACCCGCCGCCGATGCCCAGGATTCCTCCGAATGTTCCGGCGGTAAGCCCGATGAACAAACTAGTGATTATTGTTGTCAGCGACGCCACCTCCGGTAGAAGCCGAAGACTTCCTGTATTTAAGAAAGCGCCCTCCCGTGGGATGCATTTTCCCCCGTGCAAGCGACGCAAAAATTCCTCCGCAGCAGAGAAGGCTCAAAATGGAAAAAATAAGTTTGGTGCTTTTTAAAAAGAGATGGTGATTGGCCTGTGAAATGGGATGATTTCCCAGAAGAACGGCAAAGACCAGCATGGTAATGCCCATGCTGAACATTTGACCGCTAAGTCTCATCGTGCCCAGCGTGGCCGAGGCAATACCGTAATATTTATTTTCCACGGAGCTCATGGTGGCGTTGACGTTCGGTGAAGAAAAGAGCGCGAATCCGCTTCCCAGCAAAAACAGACAGAACAAAACGTAGTTCATGCTTGTCGAGCCGTTGAGAAAAATAAGCAGAAAGAGGCCGATGACGGTTATGCCCATCCCGATGGAGGCAATGATCTGCGGCTCGAAGCGGTCGGAGAGTTTTCCGGCGAAAGGTGAAATAAGCGCCTGCATGACCGGTGCGGCAATCAGCACCAGACCGGCTTCAGCGGGTGTCAGCCACTTGATGTTTTGCAGATAAAGACTGAGCAGAAAATTAATGACAAACGTGGCGCTGTAATTAATCAGGGCGGCCAGATTGGAAAAAGCGAAAACTTTATTGTTCAAAAACAGGCGTATGTCCAATAAAGGGAAGGGACTTTTCAACTGCTGAGCGATGAATAAAGCCAGGAACAGGCAGCCTGTTGCTATTAGAAATCCCGCCGATGGTGTCGGCAGTTGGGAAAAACCATACATGATGGAGAAAAGCGCAATGGCATATATCAGGGAACCGGTCAAATCGAACCCTTCATCAGCGCTGGCGGATATCTCCGGCTCAATGAGCGCTAAGGTGATATAAACAATGGTGACGCCCAGCAAAGCCGTAAATAGAAAAATGTATCTCCAGCCCAGATATTGCGTGAGCAATCCGCCGATGAACGGACCGACGGTTAAGCCGACATAAACGGCGGTTATGTTGATTCCTAGAATTTTCCCCCGCTCCGACGGAGGATAAGCCGATATTAACAGGGCGGTCCCGGTGCTGAAAATCATCGCTCCGCCGATGCCCTGCAGTGCGCGGGCCGCAATGAGAAAGGATTGAGAGGGTGACCAGATGCAAAAAGATGACGCGACAGAAAAAATCATGGCCCCATAGATAAAAATTCTTCTGCGTCCGTAGATATCGGCCAGACGGCCCATCGGAATCAATGTAATGGAAGCCGCCAGAATAAAAGAAGTCGCCACCCAGCTCAGGGTCAGAGCGGTCATGGACAATTCCTGGGCGATGGCAGGCAGGGCGACGTTGATTGCGGAACCCATAAAGGGTGTCAGGAAAGAACTAAGCGTGGTCACAAGCAAAATATAGAGTTGTTTTTTGTCGGAAAATAATTTCATTGGGTCATTATCAATCAGCAGGACCAGGTGTGGGGAAGATATTTTTTTAATAGCGCGGCGAAATTGTCCTTGCCGCAGGCCATCATCAGCGTGAGAGGCATGACGTTCCTGGCCTGCCGGAGCATTTTATTCGTCAGATCGCGGATATCCCACTGCGCGTGCGCGTCGGAACGCAGCCGGGCAAGATGGTACATTTCACGGGCGTTGAATTTCATGAGCACTCTCTTACGGTGCGCGTTGGTTAAAACATAAGCGGCGGCCGCAGGCGCCTTCGCCTTGATCTGCTCGAAAGCATTTTGCGTCTTACGCATAATTTCCATGAAATGTTTTTGCTGACCGATGGCCTTGATGGAAGGCGGCATGGTTACGCCCAGTTGCGGATTATATTCCTGAGCGATAATGGTGGACATGCGATGCCGCTTCAACTGGGCAAAGCAACTGGAGCTCAGGATCAGTTCAAATTGCAGGTCGACGTTTTCCATTTCCCTCAATACCGCGTCGTGCGCCTGCAAGTTCGCAAAAGCCGCTTTCATGAATGCTTTTTTGGTCGGCGGGGTCATTTTGCCGGCCATGGCCATGCACAGGGTATAAGGGATGTCGGACGAAGAGAATAATAAAGCGGCGGCAACGCGGTTGTCGGCGGCGGGTGTTGCATACGTCAGGTGCACGTCGGATAATTCTTTAGAACCGTTGCCGTATTGTGCCGATAAGTCCGCACATAGACTGCGCAAGTTCTGTCTGGTGAATTTGTCGTAATCGGTGGCTTTTGTGTAACGGATCAGCGAAGGCGCAATGTCTTTTGTCGCCGAATACAATTGTTCGCTGTATTCACGGGCTTCCGCCAGAGGCAGCGCGGCCAGGCGTCTGAGCATCAATTCCAGATTGCGCGTGTTAAGGGTCATGCCCAGTTGTGTTTGCGTGGCCATGGAAATGGCATAACGGGCATCTTCCTTGGCCCAGCCTTCCAGCATGGATTTGTTGGCGGGGTTCTCCGCCAGGGCTTTGTGCTTTTCAAAAATATACGGTCTGAGTTTTTCGTAAAGCACGTGGTAATATTCATTTTGTGTCTCAACCGTCGACACAAACAAATCGCCAAGGTTTGCCTGTCTGATTTCTTCGGGAATGACGAAATCTTTGTTGAAAAGAACATAACGCTGCGACTTTTCCGTGTAGGAGCACAGGCGGAACTTTTCGATTTCTTCGACGAGAAAACGGGAGACGCCGATAACATCAATGTTGAATACGGCATGTTCGGCGACGGAACTGTGCCCCATGTCAAAAACGATGTTGCGGTTGGATTGTCGCGCCTTGTCCACTTCATGGTGGGCAATTTCACGCAGCTCATTTACCGGTTTGGGGCTGCGGCTGATTCTCGCGTAGGCCGCCGAGATGGTTTCGGGGGTCAAATCCTGCTGAAATCCGCTTTTTTCTTTCAGCGTGCGGATGATATCGGAATCAATATTGTAGCCGGCCAGAAGAATTTTCATAAAGTTTTCCTAAAGGCTGATGAGTTCCACGCGACCCAGCGTTCTGCCCAGGAAACGCTCGCCGATGGTCTGAAAACGATAGGGCACATCGCTGACGTAAAATGTATAATCCGGCGGTGTGCTGTTTTTGTTGCCGATCTTTTGTTGATCGATCAAATCGGCGGCAATATCCGCCATGGCTTCCGCCGAATCAATCAGCGTTACGGATTTGCCTATAATGTCCTGTAACAATGGCTTTAAAAGAGGATAATGCGTGCAGCCCAGAACCAGCGTGTCCACCTGTTCGGCGATCACCTGCTTCAAATATTCCTGAGCAATGAGTTTGGTCGCCGGATGATCGAACCATCCTTCTTCCACCAGAGGAACGAACAAAGGGCAGGCCTGGGAGAAGACTTTCGCCTCTTTATCCAAAAGATGAATGGCCCGGGCGTAGGCGTTGCTGTTGATCGTGGCCGGCGTGCCGATGACGCCGATGGATTTGGTTTTGGAATTTTGTATGGCCATACGAGCGCTGGCATCAATGACTTCCAGGACGGGCACCTGTTCGACGATTTTCTGATAAGCAACAGCCGCGACAGGCACATTGGCTAAATCGACGATGGTCTGGTGGGCGACCGCCGCCATGGTGTTGCAGGCAACGATCAACATTTTTACATCTTTTTTAATCAGGAAATCGGTAATCTGCGCCGCATAGCGGTTGATCGTGTCCACGGATTTCACGCCGTAGGGCACGCGGGCAGTATCACCGAAGTAAATGATGTTTTCGAAAGGCAGGCGTTCCATCAAGGCGCGGACGACCGTCAGACCGCCGATGCCGGAATCGAAAACGCCTATGGCCCGATTTGTATTTGTATTCATCTCGATTGCGTTAGAAAATTTAATATAGTTCCGTTTGGTTCCCGCCTGTCGAACACCATTATACAATTGATCATTTCTGTCTGAAGCTTATGCCGTAAAGTCGCTCAATCCGCCAAAATCCAGCGTCGCAAAGTAATCTTTTACCGTTTCCGGGCGGCGGATTTGAACAACATCGCCGTTTTCTCTGAGCAGCAGTTCGGCTGAGCGAAGTTTCCCGTTGTAGTTGAAGCCCATGGCAAAACCGTGCGCGCCCGCGTCATGGATGACGATAATATCGCCCTGCTCCAGTTTGGGCAATTTACGGTCAATGGCGAATTTGTCGTTGTTTTCGCAAAGCGATCCGGTGACATCATAAAGGATATTGTGCGGTTTACGCTCCTTGCCTAGAACCGTGATGTGATGATAAGCGCCGTAAAGAGCCGGGCGCATCAGATTGGCCATGCAGGAATCGAGACCGGCAAAAATTTTATACGTGTTTTTGATATGCAACACGCGGGAAACCAGGTACCCGTATGGTCCGGTGATGTAGCGGCCGCATTCCGTAAAAAGTTTCAACGGGGCAAGGCCGTTGGCCACGATAATGTCGTCATACTTTTTCCTGATGCCGCGACTCATTGCATTCAAGTCGATGCTTTTTTGTTCCGGCCGGTAGGGAATGCCCACGCCGCCGCCGATGTTGACGAATTCAAATTTGATTTTCAGCTTCTGGGAAATTTCCGCAATCAGGTTAAACAGGATTTCCGCAGTTTCCACAAAATAATAAGGGTCAAGTTCGTTGGAAGCGACCATCGTATGAATGCCGAAACGCCGCACGCCTTTGTCCCTGCATATTTTATAGCCTTCAAAAAGCTGTTCGCGGGTAAAACCGTATTTTGCATCTTCCGGATGACCGATGATATGGTTGCCTTTTTTTAATTTTCCGGGATTATAGCGAAAACAAATCAGAGAAGGCAGCCCGGTGCTTTTTTCCAGATAGGCAATGTGGCTGATATCATCCAGATTGATGATGGCCTTTAATTTTTTGGCCAGCCGGAAATCTTCCACCGGTGTGTCGTTGGAGGAAAACATGATTTCTTCGCCGGTAATGCCGGTTTTCTGCGCCATCATCAGTTCGGCCAGCGAACTGCAATCGGCTCCAAAGCCTTCGGTGTGCAGGATTTTCATCAAATAAGGATTGGGAGCGGCCTTAACGGCGAAAAATTCTTTAAATCCCGCATTCCAGTCAAAAGCGTTAATGAAAGCACGGGCGTTTTCCCGGATGGCCTTTTCGTCATAAAGATGAAAGGGCGTGGGATGTTTTTGAATAATTTTTTCGATTTGCGTTTTTGTAAATGGTACGGATTTCCCCGGCATTTCCGTCTCCTCAATCCAAAGTCGATGTAATTTGTGAAACAGATTTACGGCAAAAACGGAAAATTATCAATATTATTTTCCCCGATGAGCGGCTATACGAAAGGACGGATTAAAAAGTAAGTTGCTGCGGAGATACATGCAGAAATAGGTATGGTTAAAATCCATGCCCAGATAATGTTACCCGCAACGCCCCAGCGCACAGCGGAGAGCCTTTTGGTTGCGCCAACGCCGACGATAGCCCCGGTGATTGTGTGGGTTGTGCTGACGGGTATTCCAAATACGGATGCTCCAATGATGGCGCAAGCAGCGCCAGCTTCGGCGCTGAAACCGCCGATTGGTTGAAGTTTGGTAATTTTAGTGCCCATCGTTTTAACAATCCGCCACCCGCCAAACATGGTACCCATGGCAATGGTCGAGTAACACATGATAATAATCCAATAAGGGATGTTGAAGCTGGAGTTAATCAGCCCCTTGCTATAAAGGACTACCGCTATTATTCCAATGGTCTTCTGGGCGTCATTCATGCCGTGACCCAGTGAATAGATAGCAGAAGAAATAAACTGTAATTTCCGATAAATTTTATCGGAGCGGGCCATGTTGGAGTGACGGTTTAAATTGAGAGAAAGCGCCATAAAAAAAAAGCCCAAAAACATGCCTATGGCCGGTGAAAGCACAATAAAGGCTGTCGTCTTGATGATACCGGACCAGACCAGCGTGCCGGTGCCCGCTTTGGCGATACCCGCGCCGATCAGGCCTCCGATCAGAGCATGCGACGAACTGCTGGGCAATCCGAAATACCATGTTGTGAGATTCCAGATAATGGCACCGCTGAGGGCGGAAAGAATCACCAGGTTATCGACTATTTCAATATGGATGATTCCTCTGCCTATCGTATGCGCGACGGCTGTGCCGATAAAAAAAGCGGCTATGAAATTAAAAAAGGCCGCCCAGAGCACCGCATATTTTGGAGAAAGAACACGAGTGGAAACAATAGTGGAAATGGAATTCGAAGAGTCATGAAAACCATTGATAAAATCAAAAACAAGCGCGATAACAACAAGAAAAATGACAAAAGCCATTGAATCAAGCATGTTTCAGGACGATCCCCTCCACGATGTTGGACACATCTTCGCAAACATCAATTGCTTCTTCCAGGAGTTGAAAAATATCTTTCCATTTGACAAGCTCGATGGCGTCTTTTTCGGTTTCGAAAAGGTTGGCCATAATGGATCTTAACGTGATGTCACCGGCATTTTCCAGGGTATTGATTTCTACACAACCGGCAAGAATCATTTCGGAGTTCTTCATATTCCGCATGGCTTGAATAATGGATTTCAACTTCTTAATCGCATCATTCAGGATTTGTGCCTGTTTGATGATTTCATCGGATGTCCTTTTAACTTTGTAAAGATGAATACGGACGGCTGTGGCTTCAATGACATCCATGATGCTGTCCATTTTATTGACCAGCGCGTAAATATCCTCGCGGTCAATGGGCGTAAGAAACGTTTTATGCATCTTTTCGTATGTCTTATGGGTAATGCCGTCGGCTTCGTGCTCGATTTCTTTGAGTTTGGCGACTCTTACATCGGAATAATCCCGGGCCTGGGCCATTTCCAGAAACAGTTTTCCGCCTTCTTCAATTTTGTTGGCCAGCTCATCAAAAAGTTCAAAGAAATTTTCTTCTTTGGGAAATAGGCGCATGAGAGAATCCTCCTCGCGGTCCTTGCATATAACTGTTGTCGAAAAATCATTAAATTACTGGCAGTGCTCTAGCGAATTATCGGAAAAAATGCAAGGATTAAAACGATAAAAAAGACGTAAAAGTGAATTAAATCCTGTCATTTAAGTATCTTAGCGTAAATAATTTTTCCATCGCCTTCAGCGTAAAAATTATTGAGAAAAGCTTCCTGATGATAACCGCAGGTTTCATAAAATTCATGGGTGGGTTGATATTGGTCTCGTGATGATGTTTCGGCATAGATTTGTCTGCCGCCGCTTTGATAGATGAGTTGTTCGGTTTCGGCCATCAGCATTTTTCCTACTCCTAAACCCTGTAAATCTTTCGCGACGACAATCCAGTAAAGATCGTAACTGCCGACTGTGGCGGGAATGAGGCCATAGCAGGTGTACCCGACGACCTGATTTTCAATTTCAGCAAATAAGAACCGGTAAGAGCTGGATTCTTGTTGATCCAGTTTTTCTTCCGCAAGTTGGATGGCAATCTCTATTTCCTCATCGGAAAAAAAGCCGCTTTCTTCAACAATATCGGCAATGGCTTCGATATCGGAAGGCTTAATTTGCTGACGATACATGAATTTTTTCATCGTATGAACCACCCGTATGTAATCCCAGGCACGTTTGGAAATATTGCAGTAAGCGGCCAGGTACCAAGCCTTCTTTTCCTTCGAAAGCGTTGATCATTTCCCTTCCGCAGTGTTTCGCTATTGGCATAGACGTTTCTCACATCACGCATGCGGCAGGCCTTCGCGGAACATAAAGTAGACAGCGCCGACCAGGCAAAGTCCGGCCCAGAGAAAATCCGTTTTTAACGGTTGTTTCATATACAGGATGGCAAAACCGGCAAACACAACCATCGTGATGACTTCCTGAATAACTTTGAGCTGCCCCAGGCTGTAGTACTGAAAGCCGATACGATTGGCGGGCACCTGTAAAACATATTCAAAGAAAGCGACTCCCCAACTGAACAAGATAACGAATATTAACGGCTTGCTGTTGAAATTTTTCAAATGTCCGTACCAGGCAAACGTCATAAACAGATTGGAAAAGAACAAGAATACAATAGTTTTTAACACAGAAAATAAATCTCCTTATAAAGGATTCATAGCGCTGTCGATGATCCAACCGATTGCGTCGCGATAGGTTATTGCCGCCTGCTCCAGCGCCGCGGCAAAACCGGCATCCGGCGACAGACAGGGATTCGAGTTGACCTCCAATACCCAGGGTTTCCCGTTCATGTCAACACGAAAATCAACGCGGGCATACCCGCGCAGAGAGAAAATATTCCAGCACTGCATCGATATTTCCCGCAAGGACGCTATAAGAGACGCATCATGGTCCGGGAACGCGAATCGGCGAATCGTATGATGATATTCAAAGGAATCAGCATCCCATTTTGCTTTATAATCAACAATTTTGAGCTTGTCCGGGCCGTAATCCTGAAACAGCATTTCCGCAATCGGCAGCACTCTAACGCCGGCTTTATCCGAAATCAGGGCAACGTTGAATTCGCGTCCCTCAATGTACGCTTCGGCATAGCAGGAGCCGCCGAGTTTTTGTTTACGTTTCTCAATTTCCTGCAATAACTTGATTGGAGAGGCATCGCTGATCAGAGACGTTGCATCGAGACCGATGGAGGCGTGTTCCCAGGAAGATTTGATTAAGAACGGCCCGGAAAAATCTTGAATTGAGCTGAAGCCATTCTGCTCTATCCAGTCCGGCGTGGCAATCCCGGCATAACGCATGCATCGTTTAGACAGGGGTTTGTTGGATGTTTGAAAAACGGCCGCGGTCGGACAGCCGGTGTAGGGAATTTGCAGCCGGTCCAAAAGCGCAGGGGCAAAATGAATCAGGCTGCCGCTGGAGTCCAGCGTTTCGACGATATTAAAAACAGCCAAAGGCTTCAGGGACTGCAGCATGGTGATATTGTGGCTTAAATTGAGATCGAAAGGCAACAGAACCGGGTCGTAGTGAAGCCCGGTCAAAGCCGAGGCGATGGCGTCGGCCTGCTGGAGACAATCGAGTTCATCCAGTCCGGCATCCGGGGCAATAGCGCTGTGCAGAATAACAATTTTTTTCATATAGAATATTTCACCGGCTTGGTTGACTATGATTGCTTCGCGCGTTTCAGGGCGGATTTAAGAATGGCGCTGATCAACGAGTGGTAACTCATTCCGATCTTTGAACATAAAATGGGAAGATCCGAACGCACCGGATTCAGTCCGGCCAGGGAGTTTACTTCCATAAAGTTCGGCACATCATGGGCATCAGACCGCAAATCAACTCGTCCGGCATCCCTTAAATCCAAGGCTCGCCAGGCCATCAATGAAATCTCCATAGCTTTCCGGGCTTCATCATCATTGACCAGAACATACTCAACCAGCTTGTCGTAGTGCTCTTTATTTTCGTAAGAATAAGCATTTCTTTCTGCATTCGGTTTGAGCACTACTTCCAGTACGCCGAGAGCGCGGGCATCTTTTCCCGTGCCTAAAATACCGACGGTAAATTCGCGTCCCGGAAGATAGGTCTCGACCAGAACCGGCTGCCCGAACGTTTTCAAAAGATGTTTGCAGACTTTTTGCAAATTTTGACGGTTGGTGATTTTGGAAGATGACGTGATGCCCTTTCCCGTGCCTTCTGCAACCGGTTTGGCAAAAAGCGGAAAGGTCAGAGAAAGATTTTCAATATCTCTGACATCTTTAATCACGCCAAAGTCGGGTGTGGGAATACCCAGGTCGCGCAGAATCTGCTTGGTAATGCCTTTATGCAGCGTAACCGCGTTACCGAGAGGATCTGAAAAAGTATACGGGATGTTGAACGCTTCCAGCAGAGCAGGAACCTGTGCTTCCCGTCCGAAGCCACACACGCCTTCGGCAATATTAAACACCAGATCCCAGCGGTCGCCTCCGGCTAGGCGGCGGGTCAACGCTTTGATATGACCGATCCGGTCGACCTGATAGCCGTTGTTCGCAATGACCTTTTCCAGGGCTGCGATGGTATCGGGAAGATCGAATTCGGCGGTTTCTTCGAGACCGTATCCTTCTTTCAGGTAATCATCGCGCAGATCATAGGTAAGTCCGATTTTGAGTTTCTTGCCGACGCGACTCACGGTTAAATCATCTACCCCCCTGCCATAAATTCTGCCTGTTTTAATGTATGTCTTTCGACTTGGCGTGATTGTCGGGGTAGCGGAAGGTATTGCCCTCATAATTGCGCAGCAGCAGATCGCCGTTTTCCCAGCCAATGGCATATTCGGGAAGCAATGGAATTTTGCCGCCGCCGCCTGGCGCGTCAACAACATATGTCGGAACAGCGTAGCCGGTCGTGTGTCCGCGCAGGCCCTGAATAATTTCTATGCCCTTGTTGATCGGTGTCCGGAAATGCGAAGAACCGGGAATGGGATCGCACTGATAAAGATAATACGGACGAACCCTGATTTGCAGCTGGCCATGGACCAGTCTGGTCATTGTTTCAACGTCATCGTTGATGCCGGAAAGCAGGACGGTCTGGCTTCCCAGGGGAATACCGGCGTCAGCCAGCCGGATGCAGGCCGCGCTCATCTCCGGAGTCAGTTCTTTGGGGTGCGTGATGTGAATGCTTATCCATAAGGGATGATACTTTCTGAGCATGGACGTCAATGCCGGAGTGATCCTTTGCGGTAATACAACGGGGACTTTCGTGCCGATGCGAATAAGCTCAACATGATCAATCTTGTGCAGCCTTGATAACAGCCATTCCAGTTTATCATCGGACAAGGTTAAAGGATCGCCGCCGGACAGCAGCACGTCACGGACATTTTTATTGCCGGCAATGTATTGCAACGCTTTTTCCCATTTTTCGAGGCTGATCAAGTGATGGTTGCTCCGTTCGATCAGACGGGAACGGGTGCAGTAGCGGCAATACGTGGAGCAACTATCGGTGACAAGGAACAAGACGCGGTCCGGATAACGATGGATAATGCCCGGCACCGGAGAATCAACATCCTCACAAAGCGGGTCTTCCTCCTCGCCTGCCGTATGCAGGCATTCGTCAACCACCGGCACAACACAGCGGCGCAGAGGATCGGAGGGATCATGCGGATTCAGAAGACTGGCGTAATAAGGCGTAATGGAAACGGGCAACGGGCCGGCATGATGCATCATGGCCTGACGTTCATTCTCCGAGAGCGTGATGATTTCGGAAAGGGTCTCAACGTCCCTGATGGCGTTGCGCAGCTGCCAGCGCCAGTCGAACCATTCGAAGCGGGTAATGTCGGGATAAAGTCGTGTTCGGAAATTACGGGAGCGGGTGGAATCCTTGAAAGGAAATAAAATACTGTTTGACTTTTGTTTAAGCGGATACAAAGATATTTCATCTTTGAATAACAAAAAGTCACTGACATTATTTTTAGCATGAACAAGACCGGTCAAATGACCAGGAGGTTCTTCCTCCTCTTTAAACAGGGTCTCGCTTTCCATTGATTCCTCCTTAATGAGGTTTTTCCTCCCTGAAAATATTTACAGCGAAAAAAATTTTATTCTTGTTTATGGAATGTACTCATACAGAAATATTTGTCAACTATTTTTTGCAATTTTGGGAAAAAAAATGAAAAAAATTTCGGAGAAACGATGCACGCAAAAAAATTTCTGCGATCCATCGGACGAGAGACGATCGTTGCAATGATAAAAACCAACTATCATCCGTTACGGAATGGAACGTGTGATAGTGCTCTATC
>JAGVUJ010000066.1 GCA_019136325.1 Deltaproteobacteria bacterium | reverse complement strand
AAATATCCGTCTTCCATTTGCTCAATGATGCTCCGGTAACGCTCTTCGGACTGGCGCAGCGACTCTTCCATCTCCTTGCGGTCGCAGATATCGCGGGAAATGCCACGGAACCCGACCGGCTGACCCCGGCTGTCCCGGATGAGCGAGATCGAAACTTCGGAAACCTGTTTCGTGCCGTCTTTCCGGATGACCTCCAATTCAAAAGCCTTCACGGGAACACCGGTGTTATAAACATTCACAAAAGCCTGATACGCTTTTTTGGCATTGATCCTGTCCTGGAACTGGCGGTTGCCCATCCCCAGCAACTCCTCCCGGGAATACCGCATATGCTGACAGATCACGTCATTGACAAACGTGTAGGTACCGGTCAGATCAACCTCGATGGTCTCGATCATCTCCCGGTATCTCTCTTGGTTGTGCCGCAAGGTTTCTTCCATTTGTTTGCGCTCGGTGACGTCGCGCATAATCCCGTGGAAACCCGTAGGCATACCTTGGGAATCCCTGCGCAAAGACACGGACGCTTCCAGATGTTTTATCGCGCCGTCCCTGCGTGTAATCTGCCAATAAAACTCCCGTACCGGCTTGCCCGTTTTGAAGACCGGATGGAAGGATTGGAAAAATTTGTTCGCGCTTTCCTCGTCCACATACTGCCGGTAATTCATGCCCATCAGCTCTTCTTTGGAATATTCCCATATTCGGCACAGGGAGTCGTTGAAAAACGTGAAGTTGCCCGCCAGATCCACTTCGTAATAACCTTCTTCGATATTTTCCAGAACACTGCGGTATTTGATTTCACTTTCCCGCAGCTTTTCGACGGTCTGGCGGGATTGGGCGTTTTCCCGTTCCAGATCTTCGATCTTCTCCTGAAGCAGGGAAATTTCTTCAAGGAGTTCAGAGGGTGTTTTCAATAAAGCGTTCATGGCGGCCAACATTTAATTTCGCATGCAGAAATTCAATATCTGTGAAGGAAAGTCTTTGTTGTTGATATAAATAGACTTTTGATGAGTGTCAAGGGATATTTCTGCCGTGTCTTTTGCCCCGCGAGGCAAAAATACTCGAACAAGTCCATAACAAGTCACAACCACCGGCAAAGCAGGAGGTTGTGACTCATATAGAACTCGAAGCGATGGAGAGTTTTAGCGGCAGTATCAACTGTTGACTCATTATAACGCTTGGCTTCCCTTATTTCACATCACCCCAAGTATCCAGCCCTCTACTTGGGCAAGCGTACGTTCCGCGGGGTTCAGCCAAGGTGATAAGAATGTAGACATGCTGCCATCAATATCAGTTTGCCGCAGCCATCTGGCCACTGAATAGGCGTCATGTTGGTCCTGGTTGCGGTCTTCACGGGGAAAGCTTCGGCTCCATAATGACGGGTAAACCTCCACGATTGCCGAACGACCTGATGAAAGTTCCCAGCCGTCGAAAGGCCAGAAATGGACTTTGTCAGCCAGATTCAGGCGAAAGTATCGCAGCCAGGGTATTCCGGCATGAGTTGACTTGGCCACCGCCCCCTGTACGTCAAAGTGAAAGACGGATTTGGCAGCCCCGGTCCTTTCCTCCGTCAAGCGGCGCCAGCGGGCATGACCCATGCGATTTGCACCGTCTCCGTGAAGACCATCCCTTATAAAATCAACATAGGTATGATCTTCATCTGTCGGCCAGTGATGCTGGAAATCGTCGAGAAAAGTCGGCCAGTCAGACAGCAGATGGTGAACTTCAAAGTAACGTAAGGGAAAGGAGAAACCGTGATCAATACCGACAATCGTGGCGTGATCCTTTTGGAGTTCGCCAACCAGCCACTCGGCAATCCCCTTTCTTGTCCAATATTTTCGGGGACTCGGCGGCGGTTGCACCTCTACCGGCAGCGTTACTGAATCAGCCCTGTAAACCCGCAACCCCTTAAGGCTCGAAGTCGGCGTTTGTGCTCCGGAATAATCAATTCCGATATACTGTTTAAACGATGCCATACCATTATCCGAAACAATTGATAGAGATAGCCTGATCTAATTCATACAGCCGCCTGGGACGGATAGAACGGCGAGGGAAGTGTTTCATAGACGCGATAGACATGGCGATAGACATCTTCCGCTTTCACCTGCACGTCACCTTCTGTGTATTTGTCCACCGGCAGACCGGTGGAATCGTTCCATAAGAAATCATAAATGGCCTGTCGCACGGCATCACGCGTCGCCTCCTTATCCCGCCAGCGGGTGATGCGCAACTTCTCTTCCTTGAGCGTCTTGAGCAAATCCACCGAAATCGCTTTAACTTTTTTGATTTCTCCTGCTGATAATTCCGGTTTCTTCAG
This sequence comes from Deltaproteobacteria bacterium, assembly GCA_019136325.1. The sequence goes on along the minus strand of JAGVUJ010000066.1, from coordinate 12,622 downwards.
GAGATCAAAAACCGCAAGCGTCTCTTCATCGAGACCTTCTCGGACTGCGCGAAACTCTTCCTCGGACATTTCATCTATAAATCTGATTAACGCATCGAAGGTTTGCTCAATCGTCACGCGGTCTTTTTCACGATTATATTCGGCCACAATCTGCTCATAATGCCGCTGAAAATCCGTTCGCAGAGGATTCTGTTGAAGAAGTCGTTGAAGTCTTGCATCAATGGCGTTTTTCAAGTTCTGCACGGCTGTGCGCCTGGTCGCGCTGCGCGGCATTTTCTGCGACACCTGCGGACATCGTTTCAATGGTTTCATCCACCACCTGATGCAGTTGCTGGAGAATATCGCTGATGTCGGCCTGCTCGCGGTCTTTTTGGAGACTCTTATAAACAACGTTAATCGCCTCGTAGTCCTTGCGATACCTGTTGATACCCGTCACCGTCAAACAGGCCTTGAATTTTGAAAAGACCACCCGGCACATGACCTCGAAGTGCTTCCGCGTTTCGTCATTCTCGTTTGCCGCTTCTTTGGCTGCGGCAATGGCCGCATTGCGCTCAAAGCCCTTCTTTGTGATGATGTCGTCCAGCGCTGCACTCCGGTCAGTCAAAAACGTGCGAATAAACGCGATGGCCTCTGCCAGATCGGCCAGCAGATCCTCTTCCGGTTTCGCCGGTTCCTGTTGGCCGCCATCGCCTGGTCTTCCTGTGTCGCCTGTTCCGGCAAAAGTTGCCAGCGCCTTGCGCAGATGCTTGAGGATACCGCAATAATCGACGATCATGCCGTTATTTTTGCCTTCGCTTACACGGTTGGCGCGGGCGATAGCCTGCATCAGCGTGTGCGCTTTGAGTGGCTTGTCCAGATACAGCGTCGAAAGAGACGGCACATCAAACCCCGTCAGCCACATGGCGCAGACAATGGCCATGCGAAACGGATGTTCCGCTTCCTTGAAAGCATCATCCACCGCCATCCGCTGCATGTTGCGAAACTGCGGTTTTTGACGCATGGCCTCGGGAAGATCCATCCCGTCTTTGATCAGGCGGCGGTGCGGCGTAATATCCAGGCCCCACTTGCGGAACTTGTCCACCTCCCCTTGCTCTTCGCTTATCACGACCGCCATTTGCGTCTCACGCATCCAGGCAATCTGACGCTTGCGGTACTGCTCTTCCTGTTCGTCTTTGATAGTCGTCAATTCGGCCGTCAAAGCCGCAAGCCGTTCATCCCAATATTGGGCAATGCGTTTGTACATCTTCACGCAGGTTATTTTGTCGATACACACCAGCATGGCTTTGCCGGTTTCCCAGGTCTTGGAATAGTTCTCCACGAAATCGCGAGCCACCTGATCGAGCCGTTTGTCGGCGGTGATAATGTGGTAGTCGCGCTTGAGCTCCTGTTCGAGACGCTGGGCAACATCAATGTCGGCTGTTTCCAGCTCCTCCAGTTTTGCGGCAATGCGCTCGTTGAGGTCGCCGACGGATACGCCCAGCTTGTCGCCGCGGGCGTCGTAATACAGCGGCACTGTGGCCTTGTCTTCCACCGCCCGCTGGAAGTCGTATGTTGAAACATAAGCGCCGAAAACCCGCCGTGTGATTTCATCATCCGTAAAAAGCGGCGTGCCGGTGAAACCGATGTAAGAGGCATGCGGCAGAGCGTTGCGCATGTTCAGCGCCAGCGTGCCGTACTGCGTGCGATGCGCCTCGTCCGTAATAACAATAATGTCGTCGCGCTCCGAATAGGGCCGGTTTTGCTCCACGTCCTTGTTGAACTTCTGAATCAGAGAAAAGATGTGCGTCTTTTGCAGCGCCAGCAATCTGCTCAAATGCTCGCCACTGGCCGCCCGGCAGGGGTCGCGGTCGTTGTCCACAACGCCGCAACCGGCAAAGGTTTTATAAATCTGCGTGTCCAGATCATCGCGGTCGGTCAGCACCAGAAAGGAATAATTACCGCCCAGCTTGCGGTGGATTTTCCGGGTAAACAGGACCATTGAATAGCTCTTGCCCGCCCCCTGCGTGTGCCAGAATACGCCCAGCCTGCCTTCCCGGTTTTTGCGGTTGCGCACCGCTTCAATGGCGCGGTTCACACCGAGGAACTGGTGATTGCGGGCCAGAATCTTTTTGGCATCGCCGGTCGAGTCGTCAAAGAGGATGAAGTTTTCCACGATATCGATGAAATTTGCCTTGTCGCAGACGCCTTTGAGCAGCGTTTCCATATCCACCACACCGGGCGCATCTTCGGCCAGACGTTTCCATTCGTGAAAATGCTCAAAGCGGCTGGTTACCGAGCCGATTTTCGCCTCCACACCGTTGGCCAGCGCGACAACAGCGTTGTGATGAAAAAGATGCGGCACGGTGTCTTTGTAATCCTTGAAATTCTTCTCATAGGCAACACGGATATCCCGGCCTACAGTCTTGAGCTCCATGAATAGAAGCGGCAGGCCATTGACAAACCCCACAATGTCGGCGCGACGCCGGTAGAGATCGCCACGGACCCACAATTCCCGCACACACAGAAAATCATTATTGATGGGATTATGGGAATCCAGCACACGCAGGCGCTCCTTGACCCGCTCACCCTTTTCGTTACGGAAAGCAACCTGTACGCCATCGCGGACAAGATTGTATTTGTCGCGGTTGGTGGCGATCAGCGACTGCATGGCCGTTGTCGCGACAATCTGACGCACCGCTTCGTCATAAGCCTCGTCCGGCAGGCCGGGGTTGAGTTCTTTCAGCTTCCGGCGCAGAATTCTCGTCAGCACAACCTCACGGTCGGATGCTCTGCCCAATAGGCTATTCGGCCCAAAATCCTCGTTGTTGTATGCATAGACGGATTGCCAGCCGATTTTCTGCTCCAGGTATTCAGAGGTCGTTTGCTGGACAAGAGTGTCTTCAGTGTAAGGGGTGGGAGTCATTCAATCACCTCGCAGAGACCGGTTTTTGTGGAGCCCACACGCTGCAAGATGCCTGCATCTTTTCGGAAAGTCGTATTTCGCGGATGCGTTCCTGAAGCTCCGTGAAATAGGCCATCGCATTGCCCGTTTTGAAGCGCTCATCGTTCAGGGCAAAGCCCTTGATGATGTATTCCTTCAGCCGCTGAGTGGCCCAGATGCGAAACTGTGTGCCCTGGTGGGACTTCACCCGGTAACCGACGGAGATGATCACGTCCAGGTTGTAGTAATTAGGCGCTTTTTGCTGAAATTCGGAAATTCCGAATTTCTTCAACACATCCGTTTCAACCAGTTCGCCTTCGGCGAAAATGTTTTTGATATGCTCATTGATGGTTGACTTGCTTTTGCCGAACAGTCCAGCCATGTCGTCCTGGGTCAGCCAGACGGTCTCATCTTCCAGCCGGACATCGATTTTGATTCTCCCGTTGGCAGCCTGATAAATAAGAATTTCCGAATTATTCATGCCGCCGCCTCCACGCTTAAAAGGTCACTCATCGAGTCAGCGTGACCGGATAGAACCATGCTGCCTGCGTTGACAAAGGCCGCCATCTCCGAGGACAGGGAGTCGGCATTCTTTACATCCACCTTGTACTGGCGGGTGGAGTCTTCGCCAAGGGCGAGGTGGTTTTGAAAATATCTTTGCTTCATATGGCTACGCGCTTTTCCCCGCAGGCGCTCCTTGACGCGCTCGCCTTTGTCGTTGCGGAAAGAAACCTGTACGCCATCGCGGAGAAGATTGTATTTGTCACGGTTGGTGGAGATGAGCGACTGCATGGCCGTCGTGGTTACCATCTGACGCACTGCGTCATCGTAAGCCTCGTCGGGCAGTCCGGGATTGAGCTCCGTCAGTTTCCGGCGCAGCGGCCTTGTGAGCACCACCTCGCCGTCGAATGTCCGGCCCAGCAGACTATTTGGGCCGAAGTCTTCATTGTTGTATGCATAGACGGATTGCCAGCCGAGTTTCTGCTCCAGGTATTCGGCTGTAGTTTGCTGGACAAGAGTGTCTTCAGTATATTCTGAAATTGGCTTCAAACCTTATCTCCTTTACTTATAGCTCGATCCCCATTTCACGAAGGAACCTGGAAGGCTGTTTGGTCCATCCAAAAACCCTTGCTGAAAAAGTCATGGTCAGAGTGTCCTGGGCGCGAGTGATGGCGACAAAGCAATTTCGGCGCTCCTCCTGCATCTCAAGGGAATTATCGCCCTTCTTTACGGCAGCCCAACTGGGAAGCTGATCCTCAACCAAGCCCATGAGATAGACGTGGCCGAATTCCATTCCTTTAGAAGCATGGATAGTGAAACATGGGATCGCCTCGGGCTGCTTCGGCGGTGTTTTGGAAGTGAGGTCTAGTTCGTGAAGCAACTGATGCAGGCTCACGTCCTCTCCTTCGAATTTCTTAGTTATTTCGGACAGGAGTATTTTCCAGACATCTCTCTCTTCCTCGAATTCATTGAAGGCGTTTTCATCCGGCTGCGAATTGGTTTGACAGGCTTCTGCCCAGTTAAACAATTTATCTGCAAAACCACGGTAATTCAGTGTGTTCAGAAGCGGCTTGATGTCTGTTTCAAGCAGGTGTCGTGTTCGCTCCTCAAGAGCGTCACGGCGTTTCACCTCGTCAAGCCATGAACGCAACAAGTCCTTAGCATCGGCAGATGAGCGGGAAAGAACTGGGCCCAGCTCGATGCCGATACCTTCGATTTCATAAAAGGCCTTTGAAAGACGGGCGAGCGACTGTTTATCTTCCTTTGAATTCGCCAGCCGAAGGATTGCGTGCAGCATTCTCAAAGGGGCACTTTTAAATTCATCCTTGCGGGCCGCAAAATAAACCGGAACGCCCATCTCTTCAAGTTTTCCCCCAACTAGATCAAGAAGCTTTTTCGTTCGTGCGAGAACGGCGCAGTTTGCCCGCTCTTTCACATTCCTTTGTGATATGTCTTGTGCGATCCATACGACTTCCTCATCTACAGAGCTAAAACGGAACACCCGTACAACATTGTCACTTTCACCCTGCTTAACCGCTTTTAATGGTTTCTTCCCGGCCGAGCGATTCAGGTTCTTTTCAATCAGGGCGTTGGCCATTTCAATTACCAGCGGTGGGCAACGGTAATTTTCCGGAAGTTGCAACTCGGCGATCCCGAAGTCATCCCGCAACGCTTGTATTCTTTTGGGATTTGCACCATTCCATTGGTAAATGATCTGATCGTCGTCCGCTACGACAAAAAGCGTGGAAGGGTCAGGCTGGGCGATCAGCGAGAGGATTCGGTATTGGGAATGATTGGTATCCTGGAACTCATCGACAAGGACATGCTTGAAAACCTTGCGGACGTGCTTGACCAGGAACGGGAATTTACTCAGAAGATCGAGTGACTCGGCGATCAGACTTGGGAAATCGAGGGAATTTGTCCGGCGCAACGCTTGTCGGTAGGCGGCATAGACACGGGCCAACGAAATGGCGTTTTCGACACTGGCCTGCTGGAGCAGGATTTCCGCTTGTTCCGATGGGACGCATTGCTCAAGAAGCCGGGTTACTGCAGGCAGGAGCTGTGCGCCCTTGAAATGATCGGGGAGCGAGTATTCCAAGTCTTTGCGGATTTGTCCAAGAACGTCATCTAACAGTGCCTCACGGTCAGCATCATTAGAGAGAATCTGAAAATCAGGGCGGAAGCTTATATGATGCCCGTGCTGCTGGAGCAGCTCTGCTGCATACGAATGAAAAGTTGTCAGCCGCACTCGGCCAAACTCCTTGGGAATTAGTTCCTCGACCCTACCGCGCATCTCGGCTGCGGCCTTGTTGGTAAAAGTCAGGGCTAGAATCTTGAAATGTTGTCCCTCGGATTGCTTAAGAATCCGCGCAATTCGATAGGTCAGAACGCGCGTCTTTCCAGAACCGGGACCGGCTAATACAAGGAGAGGTCCCTTATCCCATAACACAGCTTCACTTTGGTTTTCGTTAAGCGAGGATAAATCGATCATTTATCAACCTCCGGCTAGTTGGACTACGCGGGTGATGATCTCCCGGATTGTCTGTGGGATGGAAGCAGCTCCACGTTGCCGAACCTCATTCACCATGGCTTGGGCAAAAGCTGGCTTTCCGCCCGCTTGCTTTATTGCAGCCTTGATCAGTAGTTTCGTTTGTTTAACGTCGTCACCTGCAGCCTCGGTTTGTATCTGTCTCTTGCGTGTACTCGTCACCATGTTTTCGATAAAGCCGCTATAACCATTATGCCAGAACTCATGCTCGATGTCGGCATGGGTTAGTGCCCGAGCACGGTCAGTGAGGCTTTCGCCTGTTGCGCGGTGGTTGTTTGCACGGTTCACATAATCGTTTCCGGCATGGTCACCATCCGCCATCAAAAACCACTGAATACCCAGCGCCTTGGCGAATTTTATAAGCGGTTCGCCCTTGTCAATGACCTGGCTGACTTCTAAAACGGAGAAACTGACTTGATCCTGCGGATGCCCCATTAGTTCGAAAAGCAGCGGCATGAGGTGGAAATCCGATTCGCCTTCCACCAGCAGCCAGCTGCGTGAAAACAGATAATGTCCCCTGGCAAGACATATGTTGTAGTTAACTGCCTGAAGCTCCCGATCTGTGAAGACGCCGCTTTCAACCCGGCCGACTTTTGTTTCCCCATTATGTTTATATAATCGGCGTAGCGACATAACCGGGACCCGCGAGATCAAGTCGCCGGAATGGCTCGAAACAAGAATCTGCCCGGTCATTGTTTCCAAAAATGATCCAAGGTAACGGATCGCCGAGGGGTGAAGATGCGCTTCTGGTTCCTCCAGAGCCAGAAGCGGCGTTGATTCCGGCGCGTAGGCTTCGGCTAGATTGGCGGCCGCGAATGCCTGAAAGAGCATAAGCACGGCAAGACTCTGAGTGCCCTCCCCATGGCGGTGCAGCGGGAGTTTCACGCCGTAACTCGATTTCAGATGCACCTGGATTTTCCCTACCATGTCGAAGACGCGGGTCGGAATCGCCTCAAGAGCCACGGGATCGGCTGAATCCAACGGGACAAGTCGCCCGGCATCAGCAATCTTTTTCGTGACCTCGGTCAGTCCGGCATTCGCGCTGAGAATTGATGTATTGACCTCCTGCAGCATTTCTTCGATCTTTTGCCGCTGATCGTCGGGAAGTTGAATAGATTTCAGGAAACCGCTCCAGAACTGGCCACGTTGTCCGAACTCCTGTGAAGCGTCGCGAAGCGCTGACAGAAAGAAGATCGGCACAAACCGGGTAATCAGGTTGAGCGGCGTCGCGTTCTTGAGAACCAGTTCTGCACCGTTAGTATTGAGAAAGGTTAACCTTGTTTCAAACGATCCTGTTCCCGGATTGAATGTGCCTTCCGCGCGTAACCATATGTGATAAAGACCTTTTGCATCCAATTGACTGGCGGGATCCATTTGCTGGATGATAGCTTCGGGCCATTCGTCATGCTGTTCCTCGGCAAAATGCAGAGTGATTGAAATCGGGGCTGCCGTTTGCGGCGCTGCGGCTGCATCTTTCAGGTGAAAATCGTATTCGGTGAACCGGGCATCCCGCCGGACGCCGAAACTTCGCGTCAGCATCAACCGGATGGCCTCCAGCACCGTTGACTTGCCGGTATTGTTCTCGCCGATAAGAACCGTCAAATCGTCGAGGGGTAGAAGGATTGAGCGGATGCCGCGAAAATTTTCGATTTTTATTTCTTTCAGCTTCATGCGGCAATTTCTCCATTCATCAGGCGCGGGAGAAGGAGGTCGCGGGCATGAACTAATTTTTCATTTTGATTTAGTAAATTCTGCCGTTGCTGAAAAATACCCCTCATAATGTCTAAATAGAATTTGAGAATTTTCCCATCAGGTATCAATAATTCAATACTTTCTATTTGCCCACCGCTAATATTTGGTTGTGCTGCACCACCAGCAAGATTCTGGACCTGTGTTTGCGCAAATCCACCTTGAAAGAAAGGATATAGTAATCTTTCAATAGGATCATCAGATTCAGCTTTAAAAATACCGACGCGTTGATTAAGAAAATACTTTTTTGAACTATCTGGCATTATTCCGACCTTACCCACTGTCGCACCGGTCATTGCAATTAGTAATGTGCCTGTTGGTATTTCGAAGATGCTTGCAGCATCTGCCACATTATCACTGACACAATCACAATTGACGGTGTCAATTGTTCCATCACCAACAATGTTTTTTATTTTTATGACAGGATTTCCATCTTGCTGCCAGTCCTTACTCTTAAAAGCAAACCCTGATTTAACACGTGCCAAATTACCAACACATCCCTTTTCCCACCCCGCTGGGATACCGTTGACGATTTTGGTGTGTTCGTGGCCGGGGAAGCGGAGGTGGATGAACCATTCCTTGTATAAGAGCCGCGCCGCCTGCTCCAAAAGCTGAATCCGCCGCCGGTTGTTTTCAATCAGGTCGTCATAGGCGGAGAGGATGGCGGCAATGTTTGTCCATCTCGGTTTTGGTGGTACCCGAAGTTTAATTCTCGAAAATGCATTTTTATTGAGTATTGGCGTGGCCGATCCACCACCAAGTCCAAAACCACGAATAATTCCTATATTTTGAACCAGCAGATAATAGACAAACTTTGGATCAATCCCTTCACCCGGAATGATGCTATTAATTTGTTGATTCGTTAAGCAATCTCCGGAAGAAAGACCGCATTTTCCGATCGTGTTGCCTATACACGTCACCATGACTGTATTGGCTGGAATGAATTGATTATGAAGAATTTGTCGCGCATCTTCCGTAACCGTTCTTTCAGTTGATTGGCAATAGTATGTCTTCCAATCCAAATCCGAAGGTGTCACAAACTGATACTCTCCATCAAAAAAAGCAGGGTTCTTTGTGCTTGGTGTTTTCCCCGTCACAATTTGACCGAGATCGGAGACAGATAACTCGCTTAAACTCATATCCCCAGCTCCTCAAAATTCTTCCTGATCGTTGCACCGATTATATATTTGTTTATCATCATACCATTCCCGGCAAACCGGTTGTTCCCATAAAATTTGAACACCGTGCCCATGTTCCTTGGCATGCTACCGTAGGGGCATGGCCTCGGGATTCAGGCCCTCCAGTTCAGCAATTATGCAACGGGCTGTTGCACAAATAACAAAACAGCCTGTTTCACAATTCTTCATACCCCATCCTCCAGGCGATTTCTCGCACCAGTGGTGCGAGTTTTTCCGAAGCTCGATACGCCTTGGCTTGATGTCTTTCTTTTTACTGTCATATCCCCAACTCCTCAAAGTTCTTTTTGATCGTGGCGGCAAGCTGCACCGCTTCAGCGTTGAGGTCTTCGATCTCCACGTGGATTTCCCGCAGGGATTCTTCAAAATCGAACTCCTCATCCACTTCTTCGGGAGTGACGCCGACGTAACGGCCTGGCGTGAGCGACCAATCGTTGGCTTCGATTTCGGCGTGGTTGACCAGCTTGACCAATCCTTCGATATCGCGAAGTTTCGCCTCGGGGAATCTTTCGGTCAGCCAGTGGGCTTGTTTCCAGAAGTAGCGCACTTGTTTGAGCTGCTCCACGGCAATCTGCCGCGCTTCATCGGCAGCTTTGCGGCCTCGGGTGATGTCACGCCCTGGCCAGGCTTCGCTTTCTTTCGCGCTGCAATCGTTTTCGCAGGTTTCAATGAGCCGGGACATGAGCTTATAGAGCAGGTCGGCCTGTTTGATGAGGTCGCGGCTTGCTTCGGCTAGCGTAGCAAGTCGTTCCACCGCTTTTTTGAGCTCACCGTTGGTGTTCTTTTGCTTTTTCCAGAGCGCCTGTTGTTCTTCAAGCGTCTTTTTGAAAGATTCGACATCGGCTTTGAATACAGAAGTGGTATCGTCCAGTTCCTTAAGCGTTTCGGCGTGAGGGCCGTCTTTGGCAAGTTTCTTCAGAAAAGGCCGAAGGAGTGCGCACAGCGCGCCACTCGCTTTGAGAAAAGACGGCAACGGTTCGATGGTTTTTTCTGAATCATCCTTGACGGCAAAGCAGCCTGCACCTTCAGCAAGGGTCTGTCGACAGTAACCGGCGACCAATTCCAGATATTTTTCAGTGCATCCCCTGTATAACCAGACAATGGCCAGAAGATTTTGCTCCTGCTCAGGGGAAAAGTCATAAATCTTACGGGTGACCTTGCGGTAAACGTTGCGAGCGTCGATCATCAGGACTTTGTCTTTGTCTGCTGCGGGTTTGGCGCGATTAAGAAACCACAACTCACAGGGAACGGTGCGGGTGTAAAAGAAGTTGGAGCGGATGGCGATCATGACATCCACATCACCGCTTTCGATGAGCTTCTGGCGGACTTTGGCTTCATCACGCCCCGCGCTGGACGCCTGCGAGGACATGACAAACCCCGCCCGGCCGTGCTTGTTGAGGTAGCTGTAGAAATAACTGATCCAGACATAGTTGCCGTTTGAGACCTTATCTTTCTTGTTGACACCCGGCAGGCCGAAGGGCAGGCGCGGGTCGCTCTTGACCTTGTCGGCGTCTATTTCATCAACATTAAACGGCGGATTGGCCATGACAAAATCGGCTTTGCCCAGCAGTTCATGCGGGTCTTCATAATAAGTGATGGCCTTCTGGATGTTGCCTTCCAGACCATGGACGGCCAGGTTCATCTTAGACAGGCGGATGGTCGTGGCGTTTTTCTCCAGGCCGAAGAAAGTGAGCCTGTCCACCGGGCTTTCATGACGGCGTTCGACAAAGCGTGCGCTCTGAACAAACATGCCGCCGGAGCCGCAGGCCGGATCAAGCACGATGCCGCTTTGGGGTTCCAGCACGTTGGCGATGAGCGAGACCAGCGCAATCGGCGTAAAGAATTCGCCGCCGTCGTGGGCTTTCTGGTCGGCAAACTGGGTGAGGAAATATTCGTAGATGCGGCCGAACACATCGCCCGAAACGCGTTTGAGTTCTTCGGGGTTGAGCGTACGCAAAAGTTGTCCGAGCACATCGTTGTCGAGTTCCTGATATTCAGCCTTGGGCAAAACGCCGCGAAGATTTTGGTAGTCTGTCTCGATGGATTCCATCGCCGCGATGATGGCCTTGGCGCGGTCGTCGCTGTCGGTTAGCGTTACCAGATAATCAAACTGGGCTTTGGGCCGCAGGAAGATGGCACTCTTTTGCGAAAAGTCTTCCTTGGTCAGCGGCCTTGTCTTGCCGCCGCGTGTGGGCAGGTTTGCTTCGATATCATCTTTAACCGCGAGATAGCGGCTATAGGCATGCCGCAGAAAAACGAGACCCATGACGGGCAGGAAGTATTCGTTACTGGCGTAATTGGAACCGGACCGCAGGGTATCCGCTGCAGTCCAGAGGTGTTTTTCAATCGCTTCGATGTGTTCCAGTTGGGGCATTTAAGTTCCTGACCTCCTGCAATATTTTCTTTTACGTGGAATCACTGATCACCCTCCACGTCCGTATTGATTAGCAGCCGCCATCTGATATTTTTTTCAGCATCTCGTGCAGGCAGCGATGGGTCCAATCTTGTAAAGGGTGGATTATGACCGGCAATTAATTTGGCCAGATCCACAACCAGTGCACTGTGGTCGGCTTTTTCCATCAACCAGCCAAGCCGTTGTGCGCAAACCATGTTTCCCTCCACTTTTACAGCGTCAATCAGCTTGGCGGCATTCATCGTTTCCGCAAGTTCTTGCAGTACGGTCATTGCGCGATCCAATCCGCCGATGGATCTTGCATAACGGATAAGATCAATAGCGGTGGCTTCCGGTGAAGAAACGGGAATGTACCCCGTTTGAACTTTAATTTTAGTAACAGGAGTTGCATTGAAGTTGGTCTTGAAAAAAAAGCGAATCGCCAGACTCTTCTTTCGCACTTCACGCTGAGGCGTGGTTGTGACAATCTGAAATTGTTGTGGCTGTTGGTGTGCAGCACCCTGAAGAGATGCGGCGCTGAGCAGTCCCACGTAATAGGGCTGCTCCAGGTAGGCCATAAGATCAGCGATAAACCACTCTGCTGGTAATACCCCGGTGGTACGGTATTCTAAGGGAACGATGACAAAAAAACCGCTGCGGATGCGCAAAATTCTGTTTTTCTTTGACAGTCTTGCAGCGGCTTTCTTGAAAGCTTCCTCAGTAAATTGAAGGGTTGAGATTGCTTCCTCACGGGTAAAGAAATAGAGGCCTTGCTCCTGGCGTGAATCAACCCAGGATGGAAGATCGCTTGAAGTTGCAGTTTTTGCTTTTCGTGGCATACGATCTTTCGTGGAATTTTTGCAAATAAGACCATAAATAAGGCCATTTTGCAAATGATAATTGAGTATTGGCAGAACCCGGATGGCCTAGCGGGTCTCGGACGGCATGGGCAAGTTGATGTTCAATCCCGCTTTGGCGGGACGAGCGTTGATTCTCCGTAGCTTGCTGCGATATAATAATGTTCATTTCATACCTCGACAGCTTGCTGCGAGGCGGTTGATTCAGATCTGGCCGGATTTGCAATTTTTCGTCAATCAATGTCCTTGCCATCGTACGAAAGCCGTGGCCGGACATTTCGCTTTTTTCATATCCCAATAAAAAACCCACTATTTCTAGTGGGTTTTTTACTTATCCAGACTTAACTGGATTATGTCTTGGCTCCCCAGCGCGGACTCGAACCACGGACATGCTGGTTAACAGCCAGCCGCTCTACCGACTGAGCTACTGGGGAACATGTTTTACTTTCAAATTTTTCC
>JAGVUJ010000312.1 GCA_019136325.1 Deltaproteobacteria bacterium | reverse complement strand
TTCAATGATTTTGTTGCTGCTGTTGAGATAGATGACTTTGAATAATTCCGTTTTGCGATCGCGCATCTGCGGCATGATGATATCAAAAACATCGCGGGAAGACGACACTTTCTGTTTTCCCTTGAGCGCTTCCACCTCACGGAAACGCCGACCGATTTCGAGAGCCGCTTGAATTTGCGCCAGCTTGGCCGGCCCCAGTCCCTTGAACTCCTTCCATTCGCGCGCATCGGTCTGAATCATATTGCGGAAAGTGCCGAACTTGTCAACGATGCGGCGGGCCAGATCAATGGCGCTTTCTCCTTTCACACCTGTACGCAAAAGAATTGCCAGCAGTTCCGAATTGCTCAGCGTTTCCGCACCACGCCGGAAAAGTTTTTCCCGCGGGCGATCTTCACAGGGCCAGCTTTTAATGCCGGTTGCGCTCTCCTTGTTTTTCACCATAATTGACTCCACCGATGATGATTCGGATCTTTTGATCAACACGCATTGATCGTCTTCTTTTTCTTCCTCAAATATTCCTTTTGAGCGATTTGTCCATGATGTGTTTTATGGTCAACATGACCAGATGATAGATCGGGAAACAACATCGTTTGACAAAATAAAACAACTTGATGTCCAGGGAAGTAATCACCATAAATTTACCGGCGCGAATCGCCTTGACGATTTTATCGGCCACTTTTCCCGGCGGCATGGCGATTTTACGAAATAATTGACGCGATTTATCCGCTGCCGCCGTATTGTCGGAACGGATATCCGCCGTATTGACCAATCCCGTATCCACAGCGCCCGGACACACGACGGTGACTCCGATGTTGTGTTTTCTTAAATCATAGCGCAATACTTCAGAGATACCGACAATCGCATGCTTGGTGGCGGCGTAGGCTGCGTGCCAGGGCAAGCCGATGAGGCCGGCCGTCGATGACACAGAAACGATGTGTCCGCCCTTCCCCGCTTCAATCATCCGGGGAACGAAACATTCGAGGCCGTGAATCACTCCCCAGAGATTCACATGGACAACCTTTTCCCAATCACTGTGTCGCATATTCTCTATTTGCGAGAAAAGAGCAATTCCCGCCACGTTGATCAAAATATCCAGAGATCCACATTGTTCATGAATATCTTTGGCGAATTCGTACATCGCCTGATAATCGCCGACGTCCAACGCTCGCGCCAGACATACGGTGCCGCCTGCTTGGGAAATAGCATCAACCGTCTTGCGAAGGCCCTCGCCATTGATGTCGGTTAAAAACAACCGGCTGCGTTCCCGACCCAGGGCCAGAGCTGTGGCGCGGCCTATACCGCTGGCGGCTCCGGTAATCAATACATGTTTATTCGACAATATTTTCATTTTATGCATTGCCCTCTGACAAACAAAATCTTTCCGTCCTTCCCTGCTCCACGACGTTTACTGCTGCTTTTGAATTAAGGCCAGCAATCTCTTCAGGCGATTTCTGGCTATTTCTTTGATAAATTTTTCGGTAATAAATTTTCGTTTGGTTATTTTTGCGCGGTCTTTAATAATATCCATTTCAGGACTGTCCAGGTTGCTGTTCAGCACCCACAGATTGTAACGTTTTTTGCATTCCACACCCTGCTGTCCCAGATAGGCATAGGGAAAAATCAAAACCATGATGCTGTCACTGTTATAAATCTTACCGGCGATGCTGACCGCGTCCTGCAGTACCGGCCACGGCAGCGTATGATCAATAACAATGATTTTGATACTGTTGAGGAGTTCGGACATATTGACACCCAGATCCGACGTATCAACAATCAAAGCCGCTTTGATCCGTCCATCATGCTTGACGGACAGGACCCTGCTCTCACGTTTCAATCCTATTTTATTAAACATGCCCATGATGTTGTTCTTATGATCCGTCAGGACCTCATGAACCTTGCCGGATGATTCGGTTTCCGCCGCCCGGCATTCCAGAGCATAGGCGTCAAGCATCATCCCTCCGCCGATGCCGCTGTAATATTCGCGCATGAGCGCCAGATCATCCCGGGAAAAGTTCTCTAAACTCCAACCGGACGGGAGGCCGGTTTTCCCCGCATCAACGGACATCGGCATATAACCGAAAAGATCCATCGAACATATTTCACGACGCTTAAATATTTTGCAAACACCGCCGAAATAATAATCCGAAAATGTGTTTTCCGGTCTGTAGTAACAAAATGTATAGCGCATGGTCTTGGAAGAGACCGGCAGTCGGAACAGGCAATCCAGATAGTTGATAAAATAATTGAGTGTTTTAAGTCCGGTGCGTTTCCCGTTTAGAGGACGCGCGGCCAGATGATGAATGATCCATGAATTTTCGTAGGCTTTGACCATGGACAAATGACCGTAAACCTGTCCCTGATCCTGGTAAGTTAGATGCGTGAAAATATCCTGACCTTCTTCATAAAGGCGGCGGTATGTCTCTTTCAGCGCTTCCGTATACGGACTGATGATGCCGTATTTGTCGGGATAGATGAATCCCGAATCAAA
>JAGVUJ010000126.1 GCA_019136325.1 Deltaproteobacteria bacterium | reverse complement strand
TACCGGAGCCACGGGAACCGGCAAAACCGTTACGTTGCAGAAAATGGCCGAATCCTTCGCCTCCATCGGCGTCCCCGTTTTTATGGCCGACGTCAAGGGCGATCTTTCCGGCATTGGAGCGGCGGGCGTTGCCTCGGAAAAACTGCTCAAACGCCTGGAAGGCATCGGCGTGAAAGATTATCAGCCGCGGGCCAGCACGACGGTTTTCTGGGATGTTTACGGAAAATCCGGTCATCCGGTGCGCGCAACCATATCCGATATGGGACCGCTGCTGCTGGCGCGTCTGCTGAACCTCAACGACACGCAATCCGGTGTTCTGCAGATTGTCTTCAAAATCGCCGACGACAACGGATTGCTGCTGATCGACCTGAAAGATCTGCGGGCCATGGTTCAGTTTGTGGGAGACAATGCCAAAAAATTCAAGACGGAATACGGAAATGTCTCTGCCGCCTCCATCGGCGCGATACAACGCGGACTGCTGACTATCGAAGAACAGGGCGGCGACAAATTCTTCGGCGAACCGATGCTGGACATTTCGGATCTGATCCAGACGGACAGCCAGGGACGCGGCGTGATGAATGTCCTGGCCGCCGATCAGCTCTACAATAATCCCAAACTTTATTCGACGTTTCTGCTCTGGATGCTGGCCGAACTGTTTGAGCAGATGCCGGAAATCGGCGATCCGGAAAAACCCAAACTGGTTTTCTTTTTTGACGAAGCGCATCTTTTATTCAGCGACGCGCCTAAGGCGCTTCTGGAAAAAATCGAACAGGTCGTGCGCCTGATTCGATCCAAGGGCGTGGGCGTTTACTTTGTCACGCAGAATCCGCTGGATATCCCGGATACGGTTCTGGCGCAACTGGGCAACCGCGTCCAGCATGCCCTGCGCGCTTTTACGCCGCGTGACCAGAAAGCGGTTCAAACGGCTGCTTCTACGATGCGTCAGAATCCGGCCTTCGATGCCGAACAGGCCATTACGGAACTGGGAGTAGGAGAAGCGCTGATCTCATTTCTTGATGAAAAAGGACGCCCGAACATTGTCGAACGATCCAATGTGATCGTTCCCTTCTCGCGCATGGGCGCCATGACGCCCGATGAACGCCTGACCGCCATTAAAGCTTCCACGATTTACGGGCATTATGAAAAAACCGTCGATCGTGAATCCGCCTACGAAAAACTGCGTGAAGCACCACAGGAAGAGGAAGCGCCCGAAGAAAAACCCATCCTTAAGGAGGAACGTTCCGCTGCTCCGGCAAAGAGCGAAGAGGAGAAGGACGGCGGTGGCATGGGGGAAGCACTCAGCAAAATGATTTTTGGCAGCAAAGGCCCCCGCGGAGGACAACGGGAAGGCATGGTGCAGGCCGCGGCCAAAAGCGTAGCGCGCAGCATCGGTTCTTCTCTGGGACGCCAGATTATCCGCGGCGTGCTGGGCTCAATCCTGGGCGGTTCGCGCGGCCGTTAATAAAAAATTCCCCGATTGAAACGCACCGAAGGTCTTGTGAAGAAACATTTGCTTTTCATAAGATACTGATTTAAAATTTAAATCGTTAGTCAATAGCGATGTTTGAAAAACTGCAAAAGCAATCGTTTGTCATCCTTTGCATTTGCAAATGAGGCAATGCCATGGCAATCCGTTTTTCATGCAAGCTATGTAATTTTGTCTCTTCTTTATTGTTTACCAACAACTTATCCGGAAAAATTGAAGGATCGGGACCTTCATTTTTCACCCCCAAACAACAGAATGATGGATAAAATATTTTTCAATCACAGACGGTCTGTTGTTATCAAAAGGATGTTGCCATGATTGCAATTGATATGAGGATCATTTTTGCCGAATATGGGTTGTCTGTCTTGCTTTGTCTGATTGTCATGGTTTCGCTCTGGTGGCAAAACCGCAAACGTTCTCCGGAAATTATTCTTTGGCTTATCGATTATATTCTTCAATTTGCAGGCATTATGCTCATCATGGTGCGGGGCATCCTGCCGGATTTCGTAACCATCGTCATCGCCAATCTCTTTATTGTCGGAGGAACGGTGATCCTTTACGAAGGCCTTTGCCGGTATGTGGGACAGGAAAGCCGTCAGAAACACAATTATGTCATGCTGGCCATTTTCATCGCGGTTCATGTTTTTTTTACATCTATTTACCCTCACATGGGTTTGCGCACGATCAATTTTGCAGCCGCGCTTTTTTATGTCTGCATCCAGGGCGCCTGGTTGATGCTGCGCAGGGTTGATCCCCCCTTGCGTCAGGCCACAAAAATAACGGGAATTGTTTTTGCGGCGTTTTGCATTGTCAATGTCATCCAAATCGTCATGAATTTGATTAAAACGCCGTCCGGCAACGTCTTTGTATCCGGCTCCACGGGCGTCATTGCGGTCCTGATTTACGAAACCCTATTTGTCGCCCTAACATTTTCTCTCTTTCTGCTGATCAGCCGGCGTCTCGCCATGGAACTGGAAAACGAACTTACCCAGCGGATGCGGACCGAAGAGGAATTACGTCAAAATCAGGAAAAATTTGCCAAAGCGTTTCAGACATCGCCTTATGCCATATCCATTACACAGATGAAAGACGGCAAATTTCTGGATATTAACGACGCGTTTGTCGACATTACAGGTTACTCGCGTGAAGAAATAATGACGAAATCATCCATGGCATTGAATCTCTGGGTGGATAAAGAAGACCGCGAAGAGATGGTTTCCATTCTCCGGCAGGGATTCCCGGTCGTACGAAAGGAGTACCGGTTCCGCAAAAAAAACGGAGAGATATTGACCGGTTTATTTTCGTCGCAGGTCGTCAACATCATCGAGGAGCCCTGTCTTTTATCCAGCATTAACGATATCACGGATCAAAAGCAGGTAGAGTGGACACTGAAGGAACGGATTAAGGAATTACATTGCCTCTATGACACTTCGGCCCTGCTGGATGAGCCCGGCATATCATTTAGCGACATCATGAATAAGGCGGTCAGGATGCTGCCTCCGGCCATGCAGTTTCCCGATATGGCAGAGGCCCGGATCATTCTGGAAGAAACCGTTTTTCAAACAGAACTTTTCCGGGAAACGCCCTGGATGCTTACGGAAAAAATTATCGTTAACGGCAAACCGGAAGGTCAGGTTGATGTCTGTTATCCGGCAGAACGGTTTCAGGCGGAGGAAAAGCCGTTCCTGGATTCCGAGCAGCCATTGCTTAAAAACATCGCCGAACGGTTTGGCCATTTTATTGAGCAAAAACGCGCCGAGGAACAAATCCAACGCAATGCAACGCGTTTAACCGGCCTCTTAAATATCATGCAGTACCGCACCAGGACCACACAGGAGTTCCTGGATTACGCGCTTGATGAAGTCATCAGACTCACGGAAAGCAAGATCGGTTATATTTATTTCTACAATGAAAAAAGCCGGCAGTTCATTCTGAATACCTGGTCAAAAGATGTCATGAAAGAGTGCACTATCGCGAATCCACAGACGTGTTATGAATTGGATAAAACGGGAATCTGGGGTGAAGCGGTGCGCCAGCGCAAACCGATCATTGTCAATGACTTCCCGGCCGAGCATCCTCTCAAGAAAGGGTATCCGGAAGGCCATGCGCCTCTTTCCAGGTTTTTGACCGTGCCGGTTTTCAATGAGGATCAAATCGTGGCTGTGGTGGGGATCGCCAACAAGGCCCGCGACTACGACGAATCCGATGTGCTGCAACTCACCCTGTTTATGGACGCCGTCTGGAAATCGGTGGACATTAAAATGAGCGAGGAAAAACTGCGCAAAAGCGAAGAACGGTTCAAGCAACTTGCCGAAGTGTTTCCCGAAACGATTTTCGAGGCGGACATAAAAGGCAATCTCACCTACGCCAATGAACACGGCCTCGAACACTTCGGTCTTACCCGGCAGGATATTGCCAACGGTGTAAATATTTTTGATTTTGTATCACCGCATGATCGCGAATTGGCCCGGGAGAGAATACAGAACAGAATGCAGGGCACCCAAAAGGGATATCTGGAATATCAGGCTCTGAAAAAAGACGGCAGCGCCTTTTACGCCCTGGCTTTATCGGTGCCGATTATGGTGGACGGCGAACCGGTCGGCATCCGCGGATTCATTCTGGACATTACCAAACGCAAGCAGACGGAAGAGGCGCTGAAACATAACGAGGCTTTTTTGAACACACTGCTGAATTCGATGCCAATACCTGTTTTCTATAAGGACAGAGAGGGTCGATACACGGGATTCAATAGAGCGTTTGAAACATTTTTCGGTGCAACCAAGGAGCAATTGGTCGGCAAAACCGTATTTGACATTAATCCGCCGGAGCTTGCAAAAATCTATCATGCCAAAGATAAAGAACTTCTCGAAAATGGAGTTGAACAGCATTACGAAGCTCAGGTAAAAAACACACGGGGGATAACAAGAGATGTCATCTTCAACAAAGCAGTTTTCACCGACACTCAGGGAAACGTCAACGGTCTGATCGGTGCAATTCTGGACATTACCGAACACAAACAGTTGGAGTCCCAAAGGGAGGCTGCGATCGAGGCACTCCGTGAAAGCGAGGAACGTATCCGCTCCATTACTAATTCCGCTCATGAAGCGATCATTATGATGAATAACCATGGAAACATATCTTATTGGAACCCGGCCGCTGAGCGCATTCTCGGCTACACTCAAGAGGAAGCCATCGGGAAAAATCTTCATCAATTGATTGTTCCGGAAAAATTTCTTGCCGCTCATATTGCGGCTTTTCCGAAATTTCAACAAACAGGCCAGGGAAACGCCATCGGCAAAACACTGGAACTGGCGGCACGCCGGAAAGACGGCATTGAAATAGATGTAGCGCTATCTTTATCAGCGACAAAAATTGAGGAAACATGGCACGCCATCGGCATTTTGCAGGACATTACGGAACGCAAGAAAGCGGAAGAGGCCCTGCGTAAAAGCGAGGAAAATTATCATTTTATTGCCGATCACACCGCCGATCACATCTGGACGATGGACATGTCCATGCGCTTTACTTACTCCAGCCCCTCGGTCATCAAAACACTGGGTTATACGGCTGAGGAATTCATGGCACGAAGGATTGACGAGTTTTTCACACCCGAATCGCTGGTTGACGCACAAAAATTGCTGGAAGAGGAACTCGAACGAGAGACCGATCCGAACGCCGATCCGAACCGCAGCCGCACACTTCCATCCCAGCTCCGCCATAAGAACGGACATTGGGTCTGGCTGGAAAGTTCTCTGACGTTTATTCGCGATGCGTCCATGAAGCCCGTCGGTGTTTTAGGGGTCACCCGCGATATCACCGAACGCAAAAATTCGGAAGAGCAGATCAAGCATCTGGCGACGCACGATCTATTAACGGATCTGCCCAGTTTGCGATTGGCCAGAGATCGCATGTCCGCGGCAATGAATATGGCTCGCCGTTATAAAAAAATTGTGGCTTTGATGTTTGTGGATCTCGATGGTTTCAAAGGGGTCAATGACACGCTCGGCCATGATGCCGGAGATTACGTGCTCAAGCAGGTTGCCCAGCGCCTGCTTTCCTGCGTGCGCGAAACCGATACGGTCGCCCGCATCGGCGGAGATGAATTTTTGATCATCGCCACCGAAATCAATGCTCCCGAGAATGCCGCGCAAATTGCCAAAAAAGTAATTAAAATTGTAGCCCGGCCTTTCATGTTCAATGGACAAAAAGCGAGTATCGGTGCAAGCATCGGCATCTCACTTTTTCCCGCTCACGGCGAAAATATGGATCAGCTTATCAAGGAGTCCGACAAAGCCATGTACAGGATTAAAAACTCCACCAAAAACGGATTCTGTTTTGCAGATACTTCCAATTAGTTTCTCTTCAGCAGCCCCGTATCACCGTAAATGCGTTTCATGTCCGGCAACTCGGTTGCAAAATAGTGAACCCAGATATAGAGATGGTTGAACAGCGCGGCGCACAAGGCTGCCGTCGAGGCATACCACAAGGCGATTGCCCATAAAAACAGAAATCCGTACGTGTACATTCCATTGTCTGTAAAGCGGAAAATTCCCCTGCGCACAAGCGGCAGCATTCGATATTTTTCATCAAAATGATCGGCGCCCAAAGCGCGCGTGAAGCCGAAATATCTTATCACGGAGTAGAGCAGATAGATTGCCGGAATCAACAGAATGACGGCAAGCATCCGGAGAATGGCGATGTCCATGAGCAACGTATCCCGGTTTGATATTGCCAGAGCGAAAACAGCCGCCACTCTAAAAGACCCCAGCATAAAAAAAACAGAGGCATACGCGGGAAAGCTTAATTTGCCGAAGGCGTTGTCCAGCCATCGTCCATAAAGCTGAATCCGCCAGCAGAACCAGACGAATACCTGATGCGCAACGGCGAACCCGATCGCCGCCCAAAACCACTGCGACGTGCCGATGCCGCAAAAGTCTCCGCTGCTCATGCCCTCCAGCGTGAAAGCCTGCCTTGCTCCGAAAAGCAGGAGAACAAGGGCAAACGCATGCAGCCATTGTTTTTCAAAGATAAGTTTCATCTGAATAATAACATTCCCGTATTCTTTTCGAGTATCCTTTTAACATATCCTGCCGAACAAAAAAACACCATCCCGTCTAAACCCGTTGACAGACAGGAATCTTATTTATATACGGTTGCAGCAATTTATTATCAGATCATGCTCTAGCCGGAACGATACGGCATCCAGATCTGCAAAAGGATGTCGTATGAATATACGTTTTGATTTTGAAAAATCTTCTTTATGTTTTGATCAACCTGTTTCCATCATCCGTTGTTCTTCGTTCCAGGATGTTCCTCTCGCTTTTAAAAAAATCGAAGACGCGCTGACTCGAAAATTCTATGTTGCCGGATTCTTTTCATACGAGCTGGGCTATGCCTTTGAGGAAACGTTTTCTTCCTACAGTCTGAACGGCTTTCCTCTCATCCATGTGGGATGTTACGAAAAACCTCATCCGGATAAAGACCTGTTTGCCGGCGACCATCACGCGGGCACAGTCAAAAATCTGCGATGGAATATTTCCCGGGATAAATATTTTGAGCATATCGATATCATTCGTTCGTACCTGCAGGCAGGCGATGCATATCAAATCACCTATTGTTTGAAAATTCTTTTCGATTTCAACGGCAACGCGTTTGATTTGTATAAACGATTGTTCGCTGTTCAGCCCGTGCCCTATGCCGCTTGTATCGAGACCGACCAATACAGCATTGTGTCGCTTTCGCCGGAATTATTTTTGTATAAAAAAGGGGATTACATCATCTCAAAACCGATGAAAGGAACATGGCCGCGTCGCGGAATATGGCTTGCCGACACCATGGCTCGATACACATTCCGGCATGACGAAAAAAACCGGGCGGAAAACATCATGATTACCGATTTGCTGCGCAACGATCTGGGCCGCATCGGAAACAACATTCGCGTGGAGAAGTTATGCGAAGTCACTCCATACAAAACATTATTTCAGATGACCTCGACGGTTGCGGCGGATATCAAACAAGATGTATCGCTGTATCGTTTATTTAAAAGTCTTTTCCCGTCGGGGTCGGTGACCGGCGCGCCCAAAATCCGGGCCATGGAAATCATTCATGAACTGGAGCGCGAACCGCGCAATATCTATACAGGCGCCATCGGGTACATTAAACCCGACAAAGACGTGTTCGTTAATATACCCATACGCACTGCCCTGATCAATAAAACCAATGGAAAGGGCGAGATGGGCATCGGCGGCGGCATTGTCTGGGATTCAACGGCAGAGGGAGAATGGGCGGAAGGAATTTTAAAAGCGAGATTCTTTACGGATTGCTTTTTGGGCTCAGAGCAAAAAGAGCGCTCCGGCTCATGCGGATTTCGGGATATTCCCGGATGACACATCCCCGCTCTATCGCCGTCTCTACCGTTTGTGAAAAACTTTTCGCGGATACATGGATTCGCGGTTCGACCAGTAGAAAAAAACCCTCCGGTTTCAACCCATCGCGGATTTCTGAAAAAAACTTTCTCGGGTCGGCGACCTCATGCGCCATCCAGAAGGCCAGAATAAAGTCGGCTTGATCATGAAGGCCGAGTGAAGCCGGTTCGGCCAGATGCGTTTTGATCCTTGCGGAAACGCCATGTTTCTGAGCGCGTATGGAAAGCCTGGCAAGCATCCGCTCCTGAATGTCCACAGCGATGACGCTGCCGGCAGGGCCTACCAGCGTCGCCAGCGGGATGGTGAAATAACCCATGCCGGAGCCGATATCAATGACCGTATCTCCCGGGTGAACATACGCCCTGAGAATTTCAACCGGATCATGAAAAATTCGACGCAACGGGTTATCAAATGTAAAACACAACCACCAGGGACAGACATGTTTTTTGTTTAAAGGTTTTTCCATCATAATTATTCGAACGATAATTTTCAGCTGCGATTTCTTACTGTTTACGCCTGTTTTTTATGAAATTCAAATATTTATTGATCCCATCATTGTATTGTTCGCCATCAGACGTCCGTCTGTAAATATTCCTTTGACACCCTGTGATCTTATCCTTATACTTTCATCATAACAGGACCCTATGGTGTATGGAGGATATTGATGTCGCCCGAATCCATATCGCAAACCATGGCTCACCTTCGGGCTTTCTTCGACTCGGGAAAAACACGAAGCATTGATTTTCGCATCGCCCAATTGAAGAAGCTCAAGGAAGGCATCCGCAAATACGAACCGGCCATTATGGCGTCTCTTTACGACGATTTGCTCAAACCGCCGTTTGAATCCTACGCGAGTGAAATCGGGATTCTTTACATGGAAATCGATCATGTCATCCGTCATCTTCGGTCATGGTCGCGTTCCCGGCGCGCGGCGACACCCATTATTCATTTTCTGTCACGAAGCCGGATTGATCAGGAGCCTTACGGAGTCGTTTTGATTATCAGTCCCTGGAATTATCCTTTTCAGTTGGCTGTCGCGCCGCTCATTGGCGCCATCGCCGCGGGCAATTGCGCGCTCATCAAGCCTTCCGAGTTTTCTCCGTCCACATCTCAAACCATTGCCAACCTGGTGGGGGAGTTATTCGAAGCCGATTACATCGCTGTTTTTCAGGGAGAAGCTCACGCCACGCAAAAACTTCTGGAAGAAAAGTTCGATTATATCTTTTTTACCGGAAGCACAGCCGTCGGCCGGAGCATTATGAATGCGGCAGCGCGCCATCTCACGCCGGTAACGCTGGAATTGGGCGGGAAGAGCCCCTGCATCGTTCATGAGGATGCCAGCCTTAAGTACGGAATGAAAAGAATTGTCTGGGGAAAATTTTTCAATGCCGGGCAGACGTGCATCGCTCCGGATTACATTCTGATCCACAGCAAACAAAAAGATGTCTTTATCGAAAAGATGATCAGGACGATTTATTCATTTTACGGCGAAGACCCGATGACCAGTCCCGATTATGCCAGAATCGTCAACGAGCGGCATTTCAACCGTCTCGTCGCTCTGATGAAAAACGGACGGATGCTTTACGGCGGCAAATATCTCAGAAACGATTTATACATATCCCCTACAATGATTGATCAGGTTTCTCCGGAAGAGCCCCTGATGCAGGAGGAAATTTTCGGGCCGCTTCTTCCCCTGATCGAATATGACGATATTGACGAGGCCATCGCCTTCGTCAATCGAAAGCCGAGGCCGCTGGCACTTTATTGCTTTTCGGAAAGCAGGACGATTCAGGACAAAGTGCTGCGGGAAACGTCTTTTGGCGGCGGCTGCATCAATGACACGATTTCTCATATCGGCAGCCAGGAACTTCCGTTCGGCGGAGTCGGGGAAAGCGGCATGGGCGCCTATCACGGCAAGGCAAGCTTCGATACGTTCTCCCGCCGGCGCGGCATTCTGTTTCGTTCAAATCTGGTGGATATACCCTTGCGTTATCCGCCTTATCGTGACAGAGTATCGCTGTTGCAATTTTTATTCAGGTTTATCAGATAGATGTTTTACTGTCTGAAAAAAAATGCGCTTTCATCCGCAATGTTATCCGGGAGGTAATTTATGGCTGAAAAAATAATGATTAAACTGGGCAAGTCTATTAAAAATTTTACCCTGACGGATCAATTCGGACAGGACTTTATGCTTTCCAGCTTGAAAGGCCGCCGCGTGCTTTTGTCCTTTCATCCGCTGGCATGGACTGCCGTTTGCGCCCGGCAGATGCAGGCGCTGGAAAAAAACAGGAAAACATTCGATATGTTCAATATGATTGCGGTCGGCGTGAGCGTGGACAGCGTTCCATCCAAGGCGGCCTGGGCCAAAACGCTCAAGATAAAACAAACCCGACTGCTGGCTGATTTCTGGCCGCACGGAAACGTGGCCAGACGTCTCGGCCTTTTTAGAGAGAAAAACGGCTTTTCGCAGCGGGCCAACGTCATCATTAACGAAGCGGGAAACGTCTGTTTTGTGAAGGTCTATCCCATCGGTGAGTTGCCGGACATGAAGGAAATCATCGCTTTTCTGAAAAATCTATAGAAAATGCGTAAAAAATTACGGATAGTTTTGAATGAAATCTAAATAAGGAGAAGACAATGATTACATTGATTGCGACGTTAAAAGTCAAAGATGGAAAAATGCAGGAAGCCATCAATATTCTGAAAGAGATTGTGCCGAAAATCAAAGCCGGCGAACCGGGTTGTCTGGAATATATTCCGCACACCGTCCGCGGCGATGAAAAGACGATTATCTTTTATGAAAAATACAGCGACAAGGATGCGCTGAAACTGCATTCCGCCAATTTGATGAAAAACATGGAAACGCTTTTCCCCTTGCTGGAGCCGGGCATGGATGTCAAAACCTGTTCCGAGATAGCCCTTTAACCTTATTCAAACGGAAGACGTGCTCAAGGAAGCGGGAACGCAATGGACGTAAGAAGAACGCTTAAGGCGCTCAGCGATGTCAATCTGCTCAAGACATCGATCACGATAGCGAAACTTTTGTATTTCCGTCTGACGTGGACCCGAAGAAATCTGGATTATCTTCCCGCCGGTTTGGGACCGAAGTTCATCCGCGCCCGCGATGTTGCCAGACTGATTCCCGACGGAGCAACGCTCACCATCGGCGGGTTCGCCGCAACCGGACGCGCTTCCATCTTTTACTGGGCATTGCGCGACGCGTTCGAACGCACCGGGCATCCCCGCAATCTGACCGTGATCGGCGCCTGCCCGCAGGGCGGCCGCGGCAAAACGCCCGGAATGATCGAGGAGCTTGATGCGCCGGGCATCATCACCCGTTACATCGTGGGACATGGCGAAACGGCCAAGGCGCTCCTGCAGCTTGCAGAGGACGGCCAACTGGAGCTTCATACCATGTCGCAGGGAACGTTGGCGTTTCTGATAGAGGCTCAGGCCAGGGGTCTTGCCTCCATTGAGACGATGATCGGTATGGGCACTTTTCTCGATCCCGCCGTGGGAGAAGGCTCCGCCGTATCTCCCGGGACGCGGGACAGTTTCATCAAGATAAAAGACGGGAAACTGCAATATCATATTCCGCCAATTGACCGGGCGCTTTTTCTGGCGCCTTATGCCGATCAGGAAGGCAACATCTATTTTAAGGACGCGGCTCTGATCCTGGATTACAAAGATGCAGCGGCCGCCGCACGCCTGAACGGCGGCAAAGTGATTGTCTCCGTATCCAAAATTATTCCCAAAGACAGCTCGCACATTACCATACCGGCGGACAAGATCGACGCCATCGTGGTCAATCCGCGCAACGAACAGGTCGGCGGAATTTTTCAAACAGAATTCATGCCGTATTTTACGGCTCGCTCGTCCGAAGTTGACCATGAAGCGGTTAACCTCATGAGATTGATCAATACCTTTATCGAAATTACACCGTATCGCGGTAAGGTGGTCGATATTCTCGCCCGTCTGTGCGCCGATATTTTTGTTAAGACCACCAGACCCGGGGCAATCGTCAACATCGGCATAGGTATCGGTGAGGAAGTTGCCCGCATGCTTTATGAATCCGGGTTGTATAAGGATATTACGTTTACATCTGAAGGCGGCGCTTACGGGGGTCTTCCGGCTTCCGGCGTTTACTTCGGCGCGGCCATCAGTCCTCAACGTATCCTGACCACCGCCGAAATGTTTCATCTTTATGAAGAAAATCTCCAGACCAGTGTGCTCGGCTTTCTGCAGGTGGATTCGGCGGGCAATGTCAATGTCTCGCATCGCGGTCCGAAAATCACCGATTTTGTCGGACCGGGCGGTTTTACGGATATTGTCGAATATGCCCAAACGATGATCTTTGTAGGAAACTGGATGGATAATGCCCTGTACGAATTCAAGCACGGACGCGTCCGTATTAAAAAAACGGGAACGCCAAAATTCGTCGATCAGGTGGATAAAATCACCTTCAATGCCCAAAAAGCGCTTCAATCGGGCAAGAAGGTTTTCTATGTCACATCCGTCGGCGTGCTTCAGTTGACGGAAAAAGGCCTGGCGTTAATTCAAATCATGCCCGGTATGGATATTGAAAAAGACATTCTGGGAACCTGCCGTGCGCATATTAT
>JAGVUJ010000089.1 GCA_019136325.1 Deltaproteobacteria bacterium | reverse complement strand
CAATCAGGCCCAGAAAAAAATTCAGGATGCTGCAAAAAAATATATCAAAGATCCCTGGGTCGTCGTTGAGGTAGGTGAATACAAAAGCCATCCTCTGTACCTTCTGGGACAATTCCGTAATTCCGGCACCTTTTACATGGACAGACCAATGAACCTTTTGCAGGGAATCGCTCTCGGCAACGGCCATGACGCCAATGCCGATCTGACAGCCGCCAGATTGATCCGCGACAAAAAAACCCTCCCGGTCGATATCAACGATCTCCTGACCCGGGGAAATCAGCGTCACAACGTCTGGCTTAGATCCGGCGACACCATCTACATCCCCGACAACAAGAACAGACTCGTTTTCGTTTTCGGCGCCGTGAAAAAAGGCGGTCCGGTCACCATCCCGCCGGGCGGATTAACATTGCCGCAGGCCATTGCCACCGCCGAGTTGCGCGACACGGGGCACGATTTCCAGTACGTCCGGATCATCCGTTCGCTCTCCGCCACGAGGGGCGAACTGATGGTTGTTGATTTCGATAAAATTTTGCGCGGGGACGCCATGCCCTTCCCGCTTCAGCAGGGCGACATTATCTATGTCCCCAAAAGCGGACTGGGCACCTGGAACGACGCCATCAATGAAATTCTGCCGTCGTTGCAGGCATTCAGCGCTCTGCTTCAGCCTTTTGTTTCCATCAAATACTTAAGTGATTAAAAAGGACCGCCCATGAACACAAAAGCACCCGTCAATATCGCACCGCAGCAGGAAAACATCTTCGAATATATCGCCGTCATCATGAGGCGCTGGAAAATCTTCCTAAGCGCATTCTGCTCCGTCTTTCTCCTCGTATTTTTCTATACCCTGTTGATGAAGCCGGTTTACGAAGCGTCATCCACTCTCCACGTCAAGGACAGCAAGGGCCAGGATCATATCCTGAGCGAACTCTCTCTCAACACCGCCAATCCGACCAACGCCGAAATCGAAATCGTCAAATCGCGCACCAACGCCGAATATGTGGTCAGGCGGCTGCATCTGGACGCGATAATTTCCAAAAAATCAGACGGGCTTTCTTTTAGAATTCTCGAATTTAAAACCACCGCGGAAAATCCGGTCTATAACATTACGCTCACCTCGGAGAATACCTTTGAAGTGAAAGATGACGACGGCGAAACCGTCGGCAACGGAACATCCGGCGTCCTGCTGAAGCAAAACGGATTCAGCCTGCTGCTGGACAACATGAAAGGACAAAAAGGAGACAGTTTCCGTCTGCAACTGGCGCCGTTTGACGATGTCGTGGCCGGGTTACGAAACAACATCAAGGCCGTCGAACAGGGCCGGCAAACCGGCATTATCAAAGTATCCTATACCGATACCGATCCCCATCTGGCGCGTGACATCGTCAACACCCTTGTACAGGCTTATCTCGAACAATCCGTTTCCTTCAAGAGCGAAGAAGCCAGCCGGGCGGTCTCCTTCATCGATGACCAGATCAAGTCGCTGCGCGGCGATCTGGATATCTCCGAGAAAGACCTTCAGGTTTATAAAAGTTCCACCGGCGTCGTCGCGCTGGACGGCGAAGCCAACGCGCTGATCGACAAAATATCGACGCTGGAGAAGAACCGCATCGACGTCTCTTTGCAGAGACAGCAGGTCGAGTTCGCGCGTGACGCTTTGAAAAAAGCGATGAAGAACGGAGAAATCTACGTTCCGGGCATCATGCGAAGCAACCCGAATGTGGAAACGCTCGCGGCAAAGCTTTCCGAACTGGAAGTCCAGAAAAAAGCGCTCCTGACCTCTTATACGGAGGAACATCAATCCGTAAAAACCGTGCGCAATCAGATTGACGAAATCCAGAACAAAGTCCTTGCCGTTTACGAAACAAGCCGTTTCAATCTGGCCAAGCAGGAAGAAGCCATCCGGCAGCAGCTTCGGAATTACGAAAAAGAAATGCAGGCTCTGCCCAATGTCGAACGCGATCTCGCGCGCCTCACCCGCGTCTCCAAGGTCAACTCCGACATCTACACCTTCCTTTTGCAAAAACATGAGGAAGCCCGCATCGCCAAGGCCTCCACCATCAGCAACATCGATATCGTCGATCCGGCCATCGTTCCCGGCCGTCCCGTCAAGCCGAAAGTCGGACAGAACATGCTTCTGGGGCTGCTTTTCGGACTCGCGCTGGGCATCGGCCTGGCGTTCTTTCAAGAGTACCTGGACGACACCATCAAGGATGCCGAGGAAGCCAAGCGCGCCATGGGCCTGCCGCTGCTCGCCATTATTCCCCACATTCCCAGTCACGAACCGCAGCAAAACGGCAGCACGCCGCCCAAGCAAACTCTGATCACGAAAAAGGAACCGAAATCAATGGTGGCCGAGGCGTTCCGTTCTCTGCGCACCAACCTGCACTTCACCGCCATCAACAAAGAAAAGAAAATCATGCTCTTTACCAGCACATTCCCGCGGGAAGGAAAAAGCACCATCACCGCCAACGAAGCCGTTGTCATTGCCCAGACG
>JAGVUJ010000142.1 GCA_019136325.1 Deltaproteobacteria bacterium | reverse complement strand
AATTATGTTATGTTAGAAAAAGGAAATGTCACACCTTACGATATTTTTATCAGGCAAGAACAAATATTGAATAAAATAATTGATGCGGCAAAAGGTGAAAACATAGAGCAGCGGCAAGGTTCTTTATGTGAGCAATACTATGATATTAGAACGTTTGGCGCTGTGCTTTCAACTGGTGAGAAGGGTGCTGGAACTATACGTGGCCCTGTTCAATTTACCTTTGCTCGTTCAGAGGACCGCATTTATCAAGCGGAACATTCAATTACTCGCTGTGCTGTGACGACAGAGGAAGAAGCCAAGAAGCAGGAGAAGAGAGAATTTGCTTCTACCTTTGGACGAAAAGCCACCGTGCCATATGCGCTTTATCGCATGCACGGTTACATATCCGCTGTTGATGCCAAGAAAACAAAATTTTCTGATGACGATCTAAAACTTCTTTGGAAAGCATTAATTAATGCTTTTGAAAATGATCGTGCCGCCGCTCGCGGTGAAATGAATCCACGAAAACTGGTTATATTCAAACATGAAAGCCATTTAGGTTGTGAACTTGCTGGCAGATTATTTGAGAGAGTATCCGTGAAGAAGAATGCAGATCTTCCACGCGGCATAGGGGATTATGAAATCAATGTCGATAAATCAAATCTTCCAACGGGCATTGATGTAAAAGTTTGGCCGGAAGATAAAATATTTTAAGAGTGCTGTTTTTAATATCGGCATTGAGGAAATATGTCCTACTCCGAAGATGACTTAATTCAGCTTTCTTCATTGCAGCACTACGCCTTTTGTCCGAGGCAGTGCGCATTGATCCATGTTGAGCAGGTCTGGACGGAGAATCTTCTGACCGCCGAAGGCCGGATTATGCATGAGCATGTGCATGAGGAAGGCGACGAATCGCGCGGCGATGTTCGCATTGAACGCGGCGTGTCGCTGAGGTCATTACAACTTGGATTGATAGGCAAGGCGGATGTGATTGAGTATCACCGGCAGGCTGATGACACCTGGCAGGCTTTTCCGGTTGAATACAAAAGAGGCAAACCTAAGCCTGATGATAGCGACAAGGTTCAACTCTGTGCGCAGGCGTTGTGTCTGGAGGAGATGCTCAACGTTCATATCCCTGCCGGGGCGCTTTTCTATGGCAAAACCAGAAGACGTCTTGATGTTGAGTTCGATGAGGCGTTGCGACGGGAAACGCAGGGCGTTGCGCAGAAAGCACATGAGCTAATTGAATCGGGGCAGACGCCGAAGCCGGTTTATGCCAAGCGTTGTGAAAGTTGTTCGCTGGTGGCTGAGTGTATGCCGAAGACGATGCAGAAAAAACGGTCGGTTGAAAGTTATTTAAAGCGGATGCTGAATGAAACATGAAAAAGCTTCTTAATACATTATATGTGACAACGCAGGGTTCGTACCTCGCCAAGGAAGGCGAAACAGTGACGGTCAAGATTGGTCAGGAAGTTCGTCTGCGCGTACCGGTTCATACAATTGGAGGGATTGTTTGCTTCGGCAATGTATCTTGCAGCCCCTTTCTGATGGGCTTTTGTGGTCAAAACGGCGTTGGTATAAGTTTCTTGTCCGAATATGGGAAATTTCTTGCACGGGTTCATGGTCCGGTATCAGGCAATGTATTGTTGCGCCGTGCGCAATACCGTCTTGCCGATGATCAGGAATATTCCGGACAAATGGCTAAATCTTTTGTTACAGGAAAAATTGCCAATTGCCGGACAATATTACAACGTGCACTGCGTGATCATTCTGAAAAGATGAATGATGATGCCCTGAGTCAAGGTGTCTCTACGTTAAGCAGTTCACTGAAGTCGCTGGAATTGAACCAATCGCTTGATTCCATTCGTGGGCTGGAAGGCGATGCCGCGCATACTTATTTTGGTGTCTTTGATAATTTGATTGTTGCGCAAAAAGAAAGTTTTACGTTTCAGGAACGAAATCGCCGTCCGCCGCTGGATAATGTAAATTGTCTTTTGTCCTTTCTTTATACGATGCTGGTGCATGATTGTCGCTCGGCGCTGGAAGCTGTCGGACTTGATCCGGCTGTCGGTTTTCTGCATCGGGACAGGCCGGGGCGGCCAAGTTTGGCTCTGGATTTGATGGAAGAGTTCCGGCCGTTTCTTGCCGATCGCCTGACATTGTCTTTAATTAATTTGAAACAAGTTCAGGATAAAGGATTTAGCAGGACCGAAGCAGGCGCAGTGACAATGAATGATGAAACAAGAAAAACACTGATTGTGGCGTATCAGGAAAGAAAACAGGAGGAAATATATCATCCTTTTCTTGGTGAAAAAGTAAATATTGGTTTGTTGTTTCATGTGCAGGCCATGCTGCTGGCGCGATGTTTGCGCGGTGATCTGGACGGTTATCCGCCGTTTATCTGGAAATAAGGAGTGACATCATGCTTGTTTTAGTCAGTTATGATGTAGCGATGAATGATGAACGAGGACCTAAACGTCTGCGGCGGGTCGCAAAGACCTGTCAGAATTACGGAC
>JAGVUJ010000198.1 GCA_019136325.1 Deltaproteobacteria bacterium | reverse complement strand
ATTTGTCCGGCAACCTGTTCGTTATTAGCTCTGCGTTGGAGAACATGGGCCGTGCCGAGCATATCGGTATTTTCACCGAAGATAACCGTTGCCCCCTTCTCGACAAGCCAATCGGATACAGCGCCGAGAACGGCATTAGCCGTCACGCCGGACAGGGCGTCGGAACCGCCGCACTCCATCGCCACCATGATTTTTTCCCAGGCGATGGGAACTCTGGACTGATTTTGCAATTCCGACAGCAAACGCCGCGCAGCCAGGACTCCTTTACGGGCAGTTTCCAGAGATCCTCCGTCGGTCTGAACGTTGAGCACTTCTATCTTTTTCCCGGTATCCTGAATCAGAGGATGCAGGTTGGCTATGCTGGAAACCTCACATCCCAGGCCGATGAGAACAACGCCGCCCACGTTGGGATGACGGATCAGGCCCGGAAGCATGCGAAAAAGAATATCCAGATCACGCGGGCCGCCCCTGCCGCAACCGTGGGGATGCGGAGCGCAGACGGCATCGGGAACTTCCCTGGCGATTCTGTTGACCACGCCGTTGACGCAGGACACCGTCGGCAAAACCAGCACATGATTGCGAATGCCGATCTTGCCATCGGGTCTTATGAAACCGCTGATTTCGCTCATTTCTTCCATATCCCGCTGGAGAGGTTATGCGTATGAACCCATTGCCCTCGTTTGATGAGTTGCGTGCTGACGGCTATCGTTTCGCCGTATTTGATAACTTCTTCATTCGCGGCGATATCGGTCAGAGCGACTTTATGACTGGCCGGTATGGCCTCCCGCGCGGCAAACAAGTCGTTGCCTTTGGTGATAACGGCCTCCCCTTCGGCAATGGCCGTCAGAGCGACCCCGACATTATCTCCTGAATGAACGATGAGAATGTTATCCATGAACTTTTATTTGCAAAATTAAATTTATTTGTCTGAACACCTAGCACACATTGCGTTATTGTTCAGCATATTTCTGATGTGTCGTCAAAAACATACCGGATTGTGTTTCTTTCATTGCATTACTTTTTGATTTTATGATACTCACTTAGACAGGGAAAATAACATGATTCAATACTACAGAATCAATTCGACAAACATTGCGTGCTGGGTGAATACCGGAGATTTCGATGCCCGAAAAAATAATCTGGTTTTTATTCACGGCTCCGGCGGCAATCACAGTATCTGGTCTCATCAGTACGGCAGGCTGCACAAAAAGTATAACATCGCCGCCGTCAATCTTCCGGGGCATGGTCCTTCCGAAGGCGACGGCGAACGTCATATTCAGAACTACGGCGACTGGATGAAAAAAATCCTTCCGGCGCTCCGTCTGACAAAACCGGTGCTGGTGGGACATTCGCTGGGCGCGGCCATCGCGCTGGACGTTGCCTTGCGTTATCCTTCGGAGATTGCCGGCATTGTCTGCATCGGCGGCGGCATGAAAATGCCGGTTAATCCTTTTATGCTGGAATTCCTAAAAACGAATCCGCCTGAAATACCGACAGAGATCGTGGATATGATGTGCAAATTTTCGCTGGCCAAAGAAAACCGCGAAAAATTTTCCGAGCCTCTGCGCAAAAGCATTGCGCTTTCCCGGGTGGATGTTTTATACGGTGATCTGCTGGCCTGCAACGAGTTGGACTTGTCGCGCGACGCGGCCGGAATCGGCATTCCCGCACACATCGTTTGCGGCGCGGAAGACAAAATGACGCCGCCCGATCTTTCGCAGGCGCTTGCCCGACAGATCGGCGGGGCGAAACTGATCATCATTGAAGGCGCCGGTCATACGGTGATGCTGGAAAAACCTTCGGCATTTAATCAGTGCCTGGATCAATTTGCCGAATCCGTTAAAAATTAAATGACAGGAGACACGTTATGTTTGTTTTGAGCAATTTTATCATCGCTTTGGCCAGGATCACCGATATTGTTCTGACGGTTTACATGTGGATCATTATCTTCCGTGCCCTGATCTCCTGGGTCAATCCCGATCCCTACAACCAGATCGTGATCTTCCTGTATCGCATCACAGAACCCGTTCTGGCGCCGATTCGACGACTGATTCCCATGCGCAATCTCGGGATGGATTTTTCACCCGTCATTGTTTTACTGATCATCATGTTTCTGAAATATTTTCTGGTCGAAGTACTGATTCAAGCGGCGCAGCGAATGTAATTTTTTTGAAGCACGATTTATGAAGACACCATGATCCATCTGACGGAATCAAAAAAAGGGCTGACATTCGATATTCATGTGACGCCGCACGCCTCCCGCGCGGAAATCACAAGCATCCAGGACGGCGCGTTAAAAGTCCGGGTGACGGCGCCTCCCGTGGAGGGCGCAGCCAATGAGGCCTGCATCAAGCTGCTGGCCCAGGAGCTGGGGCTGAAAAAGAGTCAGATGGACATTGTGGCCGGCGCCAAATCAAGAAAAAAAACCGTGACGGTTAAAAACATCAGCAAGACCGATCTGGAGTCAAAGATCAACGGTTTTCTGAAAGCAAACAAAATCTGCGAGCAGAAAAGTCTTTTGGAA
>JAGVUJ010000314.1 GCA_019136325.1 Deltaproteobacteria bacterium | reverse complement strand
GGGGTTGGGTCTGGTCTATATTGAACATCAGGCCCGTATCTGACACAGCCCGACTGTACCGGCTCTGGCAGAGTCGTTCGGACGCGGCGCAATGACCAACCACTGGGTTGATTTTAAAAATGCAGATGTGATCCTGATCATGGGAAGCAATCCCGCTTCCAATCATCCGGTGTCATGGAAATGGATTCAGGAAGCGGTTGATAAACGCGGAGCGAAGATCATCTGTGTCGATCCCCGTTTCACGCAGTCGGCATCCAAAGCTCACCTTTACGCACCCCTTCGTTCAGGAACGGATATCGCATTCCTGGGCGGCATGATTAAATATATTCTGGATAACAAACTTTATTTTGCCGAATACGTCAAAAATTATACCAACGCTTCTTTCCTGGTCAATCCGGCATTGAAATTGCCAGGAGAAAACAACGGTGTATTTTCCGGTTTGACCGACGGCAAGTATGAGAAGGATACCTGGTCTTATCAGAAAGGTCCCGATGAGGTCATCAAGAAAGATCCTACGTTGTCGGACCCCAACTGCGTATTCCAGCTTTTGAAAAAACATTATTCCCGTTACACTCCGGATGTTGTTTCCAGGATTACGGGAACACCCAAAGATAAGCTGATTGAAGTTTACAAACTGTACGCTTCAACCGGCAAACCCAATAAAGCGGGCGTCGATCTTTATGCCATGGGTTGGACGCAGCACACGGTCGGGACGCAGAACATCCGGACCATGTGTATGATCCAGCTTTTGCTGGGCAACATGGGGATCGCCGGCGGCGGCGTCGCGGCCATGCGCGGTGAATCCAACGTTCAGGGTTCCACCGACCACGGCCTGCTTTTCCACATCTGGCCCGGTTATCTGGGAACTCCCACCGGTTCGCTGGCAACCCTGAAAGACTTTATTGAAAAACGCACACCGAAAACCACAGAAAAGGATTCTCTCAACTGGTGGAAAAACACGCCCAAGTATGTGGCCAGTTTCCTGCGCTCCATGTACGGACCGGATATGAGTCTCAACGATACTTACGATATCCTGCCTAAGGTCGATGACGGCGCCAACTACTCGTGGCTGACGATTTTCGATCAGATGTACAAAGGCAAGTTCACCGGCTTCTTTGCCTGGGGCATGAATCCCGCCTGCTCAGGCGCGCATTCCAATAAGGTTCGTCAGGCATTGACGAAGGTTGATTGGATGGTCAATGTCAATTTATTCGATAACGAATTTATTCGATAACGAAACCGGTTCGTTCTGGCGTGGTCCGGGAATGGACCCCGCGAAGATCAAGACGGAAGTTTTCATGCTGCCCTGCGCTTCCTCCGTGGAGAAAGAAGGCAGTATCGCCAACAGCGGACGCTTGCAGCAGTGGCGTTATAAAGCCATTCCGTATTACGGCGATTCCAAGCCGGATGGCGATATCATGAGCGAGCTCTTCTTTAAAGTGAAACAACTCTACGAAAAACAGGGCGGTCCTCATAAAGAAGCGATTACCAGAATGACCTGGCCCTACGGCAAGCATGTCGGGAAAGAGTTCCATTATGAACCCCGGAAAGTGGCTGCGGAAATCAACGGTTTCTTCCTCGAAGACAAAACCATTGAGAATCCCACCAAGAAAGGCGAGTTCAAGTCCTTCAAGAAAGGCGATCTCGTTCCGACGTTTGCCTGGTTGCAGGATGACGGTTCCACCTCATCGGGCTGCTGGGTCTATTGCGGTTCCGTGGATAAGGAAAAAGGCATTCTGCCCATGCGTCGCGGTCAGGCCGATCCGACCGGTCTGGGACTTTATTCCGAATGGGCCTGGGCATGGCCGCTGAATCGCCGCATCATTTACAACGGCGCTTCGGTTGATTTGAACGGCAAGCCCTGGGATCCGTCACGTGCGGTGATCACCTGGGATGCCAAAGAAGAAAAATGGAAAGGCGATGTTCCCGATGGAGCCGGCAATCCCGGCAAGGGTCGTCCGCCTTTCATCATGAAACCGGACGGCGTGGCCTCTCTGTATGGCCCGGGTCTGGCCGACGGTCCTTTCCCCGAGCATTACGAACCGCTGGAATGCCCGGTCGAGAAGAATTTAATGTCGCCACAGAAGAGTAACCCCGTTATCAAGCGGTTTGATAAAAAAGGTATCGGCTCCGATATGGATGTTTATTCCGGAGTCGGAAGTTGCGATCCGCGCTTCCCGTTCATTTGCGCTACTTACCGCGTGAGCGAACACTGGCAGACCGGCGTTCTCACCCGTTGGTGCCCGTGGCTGGCGGAAATGCAG
Organism: Deltaproteobacteria bacterium; assembly: GCA_019136325.1. The sequence goes on along the minus strand of JAGVUJ010000314.1, from coordinate 1,486 downwards.
CCCGGCATGTTCGTGGAAATGAGCGAGGAACTGGCGAAGATGAGAGATATTAAAACCGGCGATCAATGCACGGTAAGTTCAGCGCGCGGCGAAGTGGTGTGTACGGCCATTGTCACGCCGCGTTTCAAGCCGTTCGAAATTGACGGAAACACCATTCATGAAGTCGGTATTCCCTGGCATTTCGGCTGGATTACAACGAAGGACCGGAAATACGATGCCAAAGACAAGAAAGCCGAAGTGTTCACCACCGGCGATGCGGCCAATCTTTTGACGCCGACCATCGGTGATGCCAACACCATGATACCGGAAAGCAAAGCCTTCATGGTTAATGTTGTAAAGGGGGTGAAGTAACATGTCAGAGAAAGTCAAATTATACGATGCTTCGAAATGTACGGCGTGCCGCGGCTGCCAGTTGGCCTGTAAACAGTGGAATGGACTGAAGGCCGGTCAGACGGAACATACCGGCACGTATCAGAATCCGCCTGCTTTGCAGCCCAACACTTACATGATCATTCATTTTCAGGATTATGTATCGCCTCAAGGCGATGTCCGATGGCTCTTCCGGAAGGAAGCCTGCATGCACTGCACCAACGCAGCTTGCGTAACCGTCTGTCCCAGCGGCGCTCTTCGTTACAATAAAGAGTTCGGCACGGTCGGCATGGACCGGGAAAAATGCATCGGCTGCAAGGAATGCATGGCGGCCTGTCCGTTCGAAGTTCCCAAGTACGATAAGGAAACGGAAAAAGTTTATAAATGCGACATGTGCGAAACACGCATTACCAACAAAATGACGCCGGCATGCTGCAAAGCCTGCCCGACCGGCGCTCTCAAATGGATGGACAAGGAAGAGGCCGTTAAGATTGCCGAAGCCCGCGTCCAGCAGTTGGGCGGCGACGCCAATGTTTACGGCGACAAGTTTGTGGGCGGCACGCACATGATGTATGTATTAAAAGAAAAACCGGAAGTTTATGACGGCATCAAGAAGGATCCGAAGGTTCCGTTCTCCCTCACCGTCTGGAAAAGCTGGCTCAAGCCTTTGAGTCTGCTGGCTGCGGGCGGCGTGATTGGCGGTTCATTGCTGCATTACTTTATCCATGGTCCGCACAGACCTCATCCGGAACACTATGATCAAGACAAGAAGCAGGGAGGTGCATAACATGAGTAAAAAAATGGTAATTGTGACATCGGGATATGAAAGATTTGTCCACTGGATGATGGCCATCTCCTGCCTGCTTTTGTGCTACACCGGACTGGGGATGATGTACAAAGAGTTGAACTTTTTAGGCGTTATCTTCGGGGGATTGAAAGGGTTGGCCACCGTCCATGACATCATGGCCGTCGTGTTTGCCATATCATTGGTACTGGCGATAGCGATGTGGTGGAAAGAAGCCGGGTTATTCGTTTTTCCTGAGGATTGGGAATGGATCAAGGCCGCAGGCGGATATTTGTGGCACCTGGATCATGTTCCGGAGACCGGCAAATACAA
>JAGVUJ010000064.1 GCA_019136325.1 Deltaproteobacteria bacterium | reverse complement strand
GCCCTGCGCTGAATCAGATCCACGGCGTTGGCGCCTTTCAGAATGACGTCACCTTCCCGCAGATCATCCACCACGCCGAAGATGGTCTGATTTTTTTGAAACTTGCCGTTCTGGATGACCACGTCTCCGAAGAATTTGCTTTCATCGTAGCTTCTGCCCTCGCGCGTAACCGGCCTCCTGGGAGGCAGAATGATACCCCGGTAGAAGTAATCCCGTTGGAATTCCTTCAACTGACCAAGCTTCCCAAGAATTTCTTCGGCGACATAACCGTTGGTCGTTCCGGCAATGATGACAACGGTTCCTTTCTTCAGCGCCTTCGCAATTGCCGGATGTTTAGCCATGCCTTTTCCGATCAGACGTTTTCCCGCCGCCGGCGTTAAAACAAATTGTTTCATATTGATTGCTCCTGTTAAAGTTTTCGTGTCGCTATAGCCCGGCTTTTTTCAAAATCTTTTTCCTTGAAAGCTTTTATCGCCCCGGAAATCAACTCATCATTGCCGGCTCCAGGATTTTGATTCATTAACGCCTGTATCGCTTGTGCTGCCTGGATTGCCGCTGCGCTTTGTTCAGGCGTTGTCACCAGCACGCCGAGATTGTCCCCTTCCTTCCAGAGAGGAATTATCGCAATGTTGTTTTTTCTGAACAGTCCGGCATTGTCCACAAAGAGATTCCTGTTGCTGAGTTCCAGTTTGTATGTGGCATGGACAAAATCGCGTAAACCACCGGCACACATTACTTTTACAGTGCCGAACCCTTCATCCTCCTGCGGATGAACCTTCAGAACCAGCATTCCCGAATCCGGCAGTATCCGATCGAAACCGGTCTGCTGCCTGTTTTCCACCAGATAGTACGTTCCGTCATCCAGTGGAATCTTGACGGCCAGCATTTCTCCTCCCGCAGATAAAGGTGCAAGCAGGGCAAACGAGGTCTCTCCCTGTTTGACGATTTGAACCTGATGTTCTTTAATCCACCCCAGCCGTATTTTGGTAAATGATGAAATACCGGGTGGGAGCTCTCCTTTTTTGACCAGATGTTGCGACATAATGTCCCACGGACCCATATAGATTGCATGGTGCTCGAACGAAGGATTGGCAACGGATGCGTCAGACTGACGCACGAAGTCGTACAGTCAGGGCGCCAACCGTTTTCCTTCGTGAATGCCGCCGAGAGCATGAAAATAGTCATGGGCAAACATGCCGATATTCGCATTTTCCGTTGCGACAAAAATGCCGCCCTTGAACTCTTTACCGCCTGCTGATCTCAACGTTTCATAGCGGGGCACGTACCGTCTGGTCACTCCCGAAAGCATGCCGGGGTTGGCGCAGTAACAGATCATACCGTATCCCTTGCCGGGCATCGTCGTGACTGCCGGGACGATCAGGATGTGGTCGTACACGGAAAAATCGACTTTATTTTCAATAACCGTCATGGTGTCTTCAATGAGTTTGCGAACCCTTCTTCTGTCCACACGGAAATTATAGGGACTGATGTTGTAGTCGGCAAGCGACTCGGGCAGCATGACGTATCCCATGAAATCGGCCTTGATGGAAGCAAGTCCGTAGGATTGCTCTTGAACATAGGCATTGAGTCCGCCCACAACTTTTTTCCGGACGGCTTCAATCGGCAGGGACGGCGTCGCGTCCGGAAACCGGACCACAACCATCAGGACATTTTTCTCACCGAGCGCTTGCGTTGATTGTGGACCGAGACGGCCCGCCGGATTGCTGGCAAACGCTTGACCGCTGACGATGATAAGAAGGAAACACAGAACGATGCTTAGCCTGAACATTATTTTTATACTTTTCATGTCCGTCCTCCTTATTGTTTTAGAGTGATGCATCGTAAAATTTATTGTGAGACTCCACTTGTAACGAGACACCAATATGACAAGCGGATAACCTAAAGGTCACTATAGGCGCAGTCAGATTGGTTAGTCGAATTACCGCGCATGCGAAGTCATGCGGGACACTATAATACGAAACCACTTGCCCCGGCGTTTATACCCGTGATCTCCGGCGCACGTGACGCGCATACCAGCGCCGTCCCAACCAGCGTTGTTGATGCCATGCAAAAACGGGTAGAATTCCTCTGCCGCGCAGCCAGAAACGATCGGGGATCGGTTCGGCCGTCGGCTGAGCGCCCAAGGCGATTTCGGCGCTGACAATACCCTCGCCCTGTTGGGAGTCGCGATGGGCCAGCACGTTCCCGCTCGCATCCACAATCGCCGCGTTTCCTTCAAAATACCCCCGGTATTTCATCGGCAAACCCGGCATCGGGCATTCTATTTCACCGCAATGGGCGGCATGAATGACAGGAGCGCCGATGAGACGCGCCGTATCCCGGATGGCGGCAATGGCATTGAGGCTGTTTGCCGGCTCCCAAAGACGCTGGAGAAATTTCGGGAAATTGGTCGGTATGCTCCACCAGCAGGAGCCGCCCATCACCACGTCCACCTGATTGCGAAGACGGCGCGCCGTCATTGTCCGCATAAATTCCCAGCATACCGCCGCGCCGATGCGCGTGTTATCATGTGT
>JAGVUJ010000318.1 GCA_019136325.1 Deltaproteobacteria bacterium | reverse complement strand
ATAGTCCAGTCTTTTCTGAATAGTCGGCCTGGTCGCCGGCTTGGGAATGTTCATGTAATATTCAATAAGGGCATCCAGCGGATCGCTCTTGTCGGGAATCAGCGTCGCGAAAAATCTTTCGCCTACGGAAAGGTCATCGCGAACCACCCGGATTCCGCAATCATCAAGCGTATCCATCCATTCCACATAGGTGATGTCGCTACCGGTTAAGAGAAATCGTTTTTTGCCGGATGGGAAAGCCGGCTTTGAATTCCAGGCTTTTATTTCGGCGTCGAGCCAGACGGAGACTTCATCCACGGGGTAAGTTAAACATTTGATAACGGCGGCCAAATAATTGCGGTTTGGAATGTCCTTGAGAGCTCTGAACGCGGAGAGCTGTTGCAGCTTTTTCTTTATCTCATTGGATTTGCTGATGGCTTCCCCGATTTTTTCCGGTGTAATTTTGATGCCAAATTGATTTTCCAGGTGGCTGATGAGCCGCTGCAGTTCAACCCGGTAATATTTCTTGGCGGCGGCGTTATCCAGCAGAGGAGCGCCGAACCAGTGCAGAAAAGGCGTTTCCACATGAACTTTCCAGACATCGTAATGTCTGTTGGTGCTGTTACACCCCTGAGCAAAAATAATCCCGGCCCATTCTTTGGAATGTGCCAGCGCTTCAGTGAGCCAACTGCGTGCGGCAGGGCAGAAAAAGCTGGATAAATATTTATCCGCCGGGTCATTGGATTGATGGACATCCCCCAGAATTTTATACGGGGTGAATCCGGCCGCTATGATAATTTCCAGCGGCATTTCATGCGATGAATCAAAGTAGGCGAGTTTTTTCATTTTGATAATCTTAACTCCAAAAATATAAGGTAGTTGCGGCATTTAACTAATAATTACGCTAAAAATCAATCAATATCTTATTGCGATACAGGTTAACGTTACTTGCCTTGACACAGCATGGCTTTCCTCATATATATTCACCGAACAATTGGAATCCTTAAAAAAGACTTCATTCATGGGACACATTCATGATGAGTAATTTAGACCGACGAGAGGCCGGAAGGCTCGGCCACCGCAATCTTATGCAATTTCATCGTGAAAGTCCGTCATGGAGTGGTGACGGACTTGTGCAGGAAGAAAACGGGTTTTTTCTTTACGCAACGGCTTCCTCATTTCCTGTTATGATGAATGGGGTTTTTCGCACTCATGACCACATCGCGCCGGATGTTCTGCTCAGGCGCGCAATAGAATTCTTTGCCGGGAAAGAAAGGGGATTTAGCCTCTGGATTCGCGAAGAGGCTGATGAAGACCTGGCGGAGGCATCAAAACATTTCGGGTTTGCTGAACTCATTCGCCAGCCGGAGATGGTCTGCATCCGACGGTTGCCGGAGCAGCCTCTGCCCGAGCAGGTTGAAATCAAACCGGTAAAAACCGCCGATGATCTGGCACATTTTGTGGCGATCAATGCTTCTGCCTACTCCGTTTACGGATTGCCCCCTGATGTGGTTTTCCAGACCTTCAGCTCTCCGGAAAAAATGCTTCTGCCTCATGTGACGGCGCTCTTGGCCTGCGCGGAAGGAAAACCGGCCGCTGCCGCATTAACCTTCGTCCATGACGGAACAGCCGGGGTCTACTGGGTAGGAACGATCGAGGCTTACCGGCGACGCGGGCTGGCTACAGCGCTTGTCCGTGAAATCACCAATGCGGGATTTGACATGGGGGCCCGTATCAGCACGCTTCAGGCCACGGTTATGGGAGAACCTGTTTACAGAAAACTGGGCTACGAAACGGTTTTTTATTACCGGATCTATGTGCGATAATTTGATCAAGGAATTTTCATGATGGAAAAAATAAAACTGGGCATCAGTTCCTGTTTGCTGGGCAATCACGTCCGCTATGACGGCGGACATAAGCTGGACCGATTTCTCACGGATACGCTGGGAAAATATGTCGAGTATGTACCGGTTTGCCCGGAAGTCGAATGCGGTCTGGGAATTCCCAGACCGTCCATGCGCCTGGAAGGCCATCACGGCGCGCCAAGGTTAATTGTCACCAGCACCCGAGCTGATCTTACCGACCTCATGGAAGCCTGGGCGAAAAAACGTGTCGCGGAGCTGGAAAAAGAAGACCTCTGCGGTTTCATTTTTAAGAGCGATTCCCCCAGCAGCGGCATGGAACGGGTCAAAGTTTATAATGAAAAATCCATGCCGATTAAAAACGGCGTGGGACTGTTTGCCGCAGTGTTCATGAAGCATTTTCCGCTGCTGCCGGTGGAAGACGAAGGCCGGTTGCACGATCCCGGTCTGCGCGAAAATTTTATCGAAAGAATATTTGCTTTAAAAAGATGGCGGGAAACGTTAAGTGCGAAAAATTTCAAAAAGAGTCTGATCGATTTTCACACCAAGCATAAATTACTGATCCTCGCGCACAGCACCAAGAATTATCAAATGACGGGCAAACTGGTGGCGGCGCAAAAAAATTTTTCGGCAGACGATATCCAAAAACAATACCAGGATCTGCTGTTGGAAGCTTTGAAAATTAAAGCCACGCCGGCCAAACA
>JAGVUJ010000203.1 GCA_019136325.1 Deltaproteobacteria bacterium | reverse complement strand
TATGACCAGATTGGCGGCGCTGAAATTGTCCGTGGAAAATACGCTCAATAATCTGGCCAACGGACCTGCGGAAAATGTCCGTGTACACATTGTTGATTTTGATACTCACGCCCGAGATATCAATCCCAGCAGCGGAACATATTTCGATATCAAGATTAACGGAGCAAAGGTTGCCGGTACATTGACCGACGCAATCAATGCAGTCAATGCCATAGACAATGGACCGAGCGGACCCGAAGGCGGCACAAATTACGAGGCTGCTCTGCATACAGCCTATGTCTGGGCGAACAGCGGTGCACCCTACTCACCGGGGAGCAACGTGGTCAGCCAGGCCATCTTCGTATCCGATGGAGAACCAACCTATTACTATAAAGGTGATGAGTATAGCCAACTAGGCGGTGATGGCATTTATTTCTATCAGGAAAACATTAAACAGATCCTTGGCACCGGCACAAACGATACCGTGAGCGAAGTGGCTCAACTCGAAGCCAAGGGATTTACGATTGAAGCGGTGGGCATTAATGTTACAGACATGAATCTGAACCACCTGAATCAGGTCGAAGGAGAAGCTGCCGATTCCAACCCGGATGTGGCGACCAACATTACAACGGGTGAACAACTCAGCAGCGTCCTTACCGATCTTACGAGTACCGTGGTGTCCAATGCAGGCAATGACAATATTGTTGGAGGAGACGGCGATGATATCATTTTCGGTGATACGATCAATTACAATTATACCGGAACAGCATCGCAAATGATGGCTGATATCAAGGCCAATCACCTGACCCTTTCAGCGGAAAGCGGCCTTACCGGCGGTAATGATATCATTAATGCCGGAGCGGGAAATGATGTCGTTTACGGTCAGGAAGGTAACGATATCATCTACGGCGGTGAAGGTAATGATATTCTCAGTGGCGGTTCTGGTAATGATATCCTGAGCGGTGGAACAGGGAGTAACACACTTACCGGCGGTGCGGGTGCCGATACTTTTACGCTAAGCGCTCAGGCCAATGATACCGTCAAAGATTACAGCCAGACAGACGGAGACAAAGTCGATATCTCCGCAATCCTTGATGTGGCCGACGAATCCGTTGCCAAGACCTATCTGGGATTTCATAATAACGGCGACGGCAAAGCCGTGCTGGAGGTTTACAACAGCAGCACGGATCATTCCGCCGGAAACCTGGTGGGCAGTGTTACCTTCGACAGCATTACGGATGCGACGAATTTAGACTCGCTGCTCGGCAAGGTCGATATTGACCATGACGCATAAGCTGCTTTAGAGAAAAAAGCCGCGAAAAATCAAACTTTCGCGGCTTTTTTTATTCTTCATGATTGCAATCATGAAGAAGCTTTAATCTTAACCGGAAGGATTTTTGCCCAGATTAATCAAGAGGGCGAGGTTCAATCTGTTGCCGGTTTTTGTTTTTTCATAGATGGATGTTAGATAGATGTGCTTTGACCGTTCTTTCCGTTATGTTCAAATCGGCTGCGATTTCCAGATTGGATTGTCCACGGGCAACGCGTTCGGCAATGTTGCGTTGGGATTTGGTCAGGTTTGCCGGCAGCAGCGGGACCTGATCTTTTTTATCTTCCGGTTTTAAAGTGTTGGAAACGCCTGTTATGAGGCGCTGAATAATTTTCTGTCCCAGCCATACGCCTCCTTCCGTAATGACGCGTAATGCCTGAAGCAGACGCGGTGCAGCAATGTACGTATTGGCATAGCCCACTATCCCCAATCGAAGAAACGCCAGAGCCTCTTCTTCATCCGGATGATCTGTAAGCAGAAAAAATCTGGCTGCCGGAAATGCGGATCGTAAAGTCCGGAAGGAGGATATGTCAATCAGCATCCGGTGCAGGAGAATGACGTCAAACTGGCGATTGCCGCAAAGGCTTCTCAGCTGTTCGATGGACAGGGCTTTTTTAATTTTGCAGTGCCCTTTCAAAAGGGTTTCCCATCTGATCATGACTCCCGGGACGGGGCTGCTTAAGATGATGGTCATAAACATTCCTATTCAACGAGGAGGAGAGAGTATCCTCCGGGTTAACGTTCTCTCAAGGCCATATACCGTGCTTTCAGGACGGGTTTTAAAATATAGGATAGAACGGTTTTCTTGCCGGTGAGAATATCTACCGTTGTAACCATTCCAGGCATGATCGGCAGGGGGTGTTGCGCCGTGCCCAGACAATTTTTATCCGTTCTTAATTGGACCAGAAAATAGCTGTTTCCCTTATCATCGGTGATGCTGTCCGCACCGACCGATTCCAGTTCGGCATCGAGAGAGCCGTAAACGGTATAATCATAGGCTGTAAATTTAATTGTGGCTTTCTGCCCGGGACGGAGAAAAGCGATGTCTGACGGTTTGATCTTGGCTTCAATCAGAAGATTGCCGTGCATGGGCACAATCTCGACGAGATCCATTCCCGGCTGAACGACGCCGCCGACTGTTTTCACCATGACGCGGTTCACGATGCCGTCAACCGGTGACCGTACGGCGGTTCTGTCAAGCCTGTCTTTCAAGGCCAGTGAAGAAGAGGCGCTTTCATCAAGTTCCTTGAGGACTTCACTGGATTCCGTGCTGGATTTGCTGCGGTAGCTCAGGCTGAGTTCGCGCAAGGCGACTTCACTTTCCTGTAATTTGGCCTGTGCTGCAGGGATCGCATGACGGACACGGTCAATTTCCCCTTCCAGCTGGCTGGCCTGGCGCTCAAGCTGGAGAACTTCTACATCGGATGCCGCTCCTTTATTAACCAGCGGTTTGATCATGCCGATTTCTTTTTGCAAGAGAGCGTGGGTCCTATTGAGCTCGACAAGTTTTGCCTCCAGTTCCTTTAGCTCCTGTCGCCGCTGATTAATTTGCTGGCGCTTGATTTCAGAGCTTGAACCCAATGCCATTCTGCGGGTTTGAAACAACTGACGTTCGCGTTCTGCAATATCCGGCCTTTCTTTCAGGACATCTTCAGGAATAACCAGGGCGCTTCCGGTTGCTTCTGCTTTCAGACGGGCTGCTTTAGCCTTGTCGGAAAGGTATTTGACGTGATTCTCCTCAAAAGAGGAAGAGAAACGCGTGGGGTCCATCTTCAGAAGCAGCTGGTCCTTTTTGACCTTATCTCCGACATTGATCAGGATTTCGGAAATAATCCCCCCTTCAAGATTTTGAACGATCTGTACATGACCGGACGGGACCACCTTGCCTTCACCCCGTGTAACTTCTTCCAGTTCTGAAAAAGAGGCCCAGACGATGAAAATAACCAGCAGGATGAGTGTGGCCCAGATAATCAGTCTTCCTCCCTGAGGGGTCTGGGCAAGAATGGTCTCCCGAATATCCGTGGCGAAGTCCGGGTCCTCTTCAGGCAGTCTGCGGAATAAAGAATTCATTTTTAAATTATTTTTCAATTCTTTAAAACGGATCTTATCTGTTTCCGGAAGATCCCTGAAGGATTCAAAAAAAGGATTATTTTTTAAAAAATCAAATAGCTTTTTCAACCTGCATTCTCCCCGCTATAAATTCAACTGTCCTTTTCTCATGGCTTCGAGGACGAAATCTTTCGGGCCGTCGGCGACAATAGATCCATGATCGATGACGATCAGGCGGGTTACCATATCCAAAAGCGATGCCCGGTGGGTGATGATTACCATGGTTTTTTCTTTAACGGCTTGGGTAAGATATCGTTTCAGTCTGATTTCCGAGCGGTTATCCATATTGCTTGTCGGTTCATCAAGGACCAGCACCGGAGGATCGAGCAGGAGAGCGCGGGCCATGACGACGCTCTGCCGTTGACCGCCGGAAAGCCCCCGGCCGAATTCTTCTACTTTCATATCAAATCCGGAGGGATGTATTTTGGCGAATTCGATAATGCCGGCCATTTCTGCCGCATGCAGCACATTCTGGTCATCGACGTTATTAACGCCCATTGTAATATTGTCGCGCAGGGTTCCCTGGAAAAGCGTGATATCCTGTGGAACATAACCAAGGAAATGTCGCAGTGCCGGCCATTTCTGCCGCCTGCAGCACATTTTGGTCATCGACGTTATTAACGCCCATTGTAATATTGTCGCGCAGGGTTCCCTGGAAAAGCGTGATATCCTGTGGAACATAACCGAGGAAATGTCGCAGTTCCGCCGGATCAATCTGCCGGATATCCGTTCCGTCCATGGTTACCATGCCGCTGACCGGCTCATACAACCCGAGCATTAATTTGCCCAGCGTTGTTTTACCCGAACCGACCGGTCCGATGATGCCCACTTTTTCTCCGGCAGCAATTTCCAGTGAGATGTTGTTGAGGACCATGGTCGTCTGTCCCGGATACGAAAATGAAAGATTTTTGATTCCGATTACGCCGTCAAAACGCTTTCTCGGTAAAAATGTTTTTCCGGCGGGCCGCTCAACAGGGAGATTCATGATATCATCCAACATTTTTAATGCTTCCCTGACGTGATGATATCGGGTGGCCAGATTGACTACCTGAGCCATGGGGGCAATCACCTGCCGGGACAAAATAACCAACGCCACCAGTCCGCCGGAGGTCAGAGAACCTGCGGTGATCATGTAGACGCCGGCCACGACGACCGCGACGGTCATAAGATTTTGTAGAAAATAAGAAACATCCTGAACCGAAGATGAAATCATACGGGACTTGTTGCCCCATTTCGAAATATAACTGACGGCTTCTTCCCAAGCCCGCTGGATTTGGCCT
>JAGVUJ010000243.1 GCA_019136325.1 Deltaproteobacteria bacterium | reverse complement strand
CTTGAAAAAAGCCAAGTGCCTTTGTTTTTATCAGATCCCGATTCTCGCTTCGCGTGAACGGGATAAATTCGACTAAGCCTTTTCTCTGCGGCTTCGCCTTGAAAAAAGCCAAGTCTCATTTACTTTTTAGTGCGGGGATGCGCTTTGTCGTAAATTTCCATCAGCCGGTTGATATTGACCGCCGTGTACTTCTGCGTCGTGGAAAGGCTTTCGTGCCCCAGCATTTCCTGAATGGAACGTAAATCGGCTCCCGCATTCAAAAGATGCGTGGCAAAACTGTGCCGTAATGCATGCGGACTGATTTTGCGGCCGATTCCGCTCTTTAATGTCGCTCCGTTCACTATCCTCGCTATGCTTCGTGTGGTAATCCTTTCACCGCGCGAATTTAAAAATAAAGGCGCTTTAAAAACATCTTTATGATTCTCTTTTCTGATCGCTCCGGCCTTGTCCAGGTATGCGCCGACGGCCTTTAAGGCCGGCTCTCCGACCGGAACGATTCTTTCCTTTCGCCCCTTTCCCCTGACCTTTACAAGCTTCTGACTGAAATCGATATCCGGCAAATTCAATCCGGCCAGTTCGCTCAGTCGCAACCCGCAGGAATAAAATACTTCCAGCATCGCCCGGTCGCGCAATCCGAGGACCGACTGATCATTTTGATTTTTCAAAAGCTCAAACATTTCATCCACGGAAAGGAACGTGGGAATGTACTTTTCCGTTTTCAGCGACTGAATCATTTCCGCGGGATTGACATGAATCTTTCCCGTCCGTGAAAGATATTTATAAAATGCCCTGAGTGACGATATTTTACGGTTCACCGTAACTTTCTTTACATTCTTTTTATACAGCGCGCTCAGGTACTGCCTGAGAATTTCCGGTTTGACGCCGGCGATCTCTTCCTGATTTTTCACGAAATTGTTATCCGCCAGATACCGGGCAAATTCCCGAATGTCGGCAATATAAGCTATTTTTGTATGATCGGAAACATTTTTTTCCACGTCCAGATATGTCTGAAAAGCCTGAATCATGTTTCCCATACGATTGACCCCCGTTCGTCATCAGACATGACACTTATCACGCTTGTCCCAAATCCCCATTCGCTGCGCTTCGGGCTTGTCCCGAATCCCCGTTCGCTGCGCTTCGGGCCTCACTTATCCCACTCCGCTGCGCTTCGGGGATAATTCGTCTTGCAAATTTCAGTGCGCTTCGCTTCTGAAATTTGGGACTCATTACATTTTATATTTGCCGAAATCCTCGGCGGAAAGATTCTCCAGAAACTCCTTGATTTTGTCCTCTTTCAGTTTATCCAAGTCATTAAGCTTCACGCCGAAATCTACATCGCGCGATTTTTCAATGACGGCATCCTCCACAAAGATCGGCGCATCCGCTCTCAGGGCGATGGCAATCGCGTCGCTGGGACGCGCGTCAATCGTATAATCCAACCCGTCTTTGACCAAATAAATATTGGCAAAAAAAGTATTGTTGCGGATGTCGATAATTTCAATCCTGCTCACCGTAATATTGAACAACCGCAGAAACTCAACGAATAAATCGTGGGTCAGCGGGCGTGGAAAGACAATTTTTTTCATCTCCGTGGCAATGGCGCTCGCCTCGAACAAACCGATCCAGATCGGAATCGCCTTGTTGTTGTCCATATCCTTTAAAATAACGATCGGTGTATTGGTCACAGGATCAATCGTCAATCCCAGAACCTTCATCTCAATCAACACGGATGCTCTCCTCGTCTTTTTCGATTGCGCCTCTCAGGGAATGCAAATGCGCTTTCGTAATTTTAACCATGGCCATCCTGCCCGTTAAATCCTGTTCACACCTGAAATTCACAATTTTCCAGGAGCTTGTTCTTCCCGTCAAATCATGATCGGAATTTTTGCTTCTTCCCTCAACGAGAATCTCCTGTACACTGTCCACCATTTCCGTATTTCTTTCCAGCATATGTTGGTTCTGGAGTTTTTGGAGTTCTTCCAGGCGTCTCAATTTTTCATCTTCCGCAACCTTGTCTTTCAATTTTTGCGCCGCGGTTCCCTCCCGTTCCGAATACTTGAATGAGAAAGTTGAATCAAACCTGATTTTTCTCATCATGTCAATTGTTTCTTGGTAATCTTTTTCAGTTTCTCCGGGAAACCCCACAATGAGGTCCGACGTGATGCTCATCCGGGGATTTACACCGCGCAGATAATCTATCTTTTTCATATATTCTTCCACCGTATATCCTCTGTTCATTAGCCTCAGAACATGATTGGACCCGGACTGAACCGGCAAATGAATATGCGCGCAAAGCTTTTTCTCCGTGGCAAAGCAATTCATCAGGTCTTCCGAAAGATCCCGCGGATGAGATGTCGTAAATCTGATCCTGCGAATATCATCAATCTCCTCTATTTTTTTAATCAACGACGTAAAGCCTGATCCGTCGGGAAGATTTTTCCCGTACGAGTTAACGTTTTGTCCGAGGAGCGTCACCTCCTTGATGCCGGCGTCAGCGAGCTTTTTAATTTCGCTGATAATTTCATCCACGGGCCGGCTGATTTCCCGGCCCCGCAGGTAGGGGACAACACAATACGCACAAAAATTATTGCACCCCTGCATGATGGTCACAAACGCACTGAGCTGACCCTTGTCGGGCGGCGCGAAAATGTTCATGGAGCCCGGCATTTCATGAAAATCGATTTCCGTGATTTTACGCCTTTTCTTATGGATGGCCTCGATCATGTCCGGTATCAGATGAATGTTATGCGTTCCTGCAACAAAATCGAGATAATCCAGCCTTCTGTGAAATTTCGTTCCCAGATGCTGAGCCAGACATCCGACCACGCCGATGATCAACTCCGGATTCCGGTCTTTCAGGGGTTTTATTCTCCCCAACTGACTGTAAACCTTTTGAGCCGCCTTTTCCCTGATCGAGCAGGTGTTCAGAATAATCAAATCCGCCAGTTTCACATTATCCGTCCGGCGATATCCCGACCCGGAAAGTAACGCGACGATCTGTTCCGAATCGTGAACATTCATCTGGCAGCCAAATGTTTGAATATAAAGATGTTTATTTTTCATTGCGCCACTCACCCATGCAAAAAAATATCATTATTATTTCAATATAAATTAGTCAATGCTTTTCCTGTATGTATTCCGATAATTAATCAAAACATACTTAAAAATAATTCTTTACATTCGATTCGGCTTCATGTATGGTCTTTTCCAAATCGCTCTCATTGAATATAATTTAAATTAAACTAAGAAAATTATTGACATTGCTAAACACTTATGGTAACAGGGCAACCATGAAAAGAATTATTAAATTCATAGTAATCCTTTCAATTCTCGCATGTTGTATTTTCCCGGTTCAATCTTTTGCTGTAACGTCCGCCATTTCAGACAGTGAACTCGATGGCATCTGCGGACAGGTTGGCGCGATTTCAGTCCGTATCGGCAACTTCATTGTTGAAAGTCAGAATCTGAAGAATATATCGACGGATGGGTGGAATTACTGGGATCCTGATCACGGAATCCGGAATCCTCATCCCGACAATGCCCCCGGATTTTTCGACGGATCGTCCACGACAAATCCTCAAAAGCATCCCGGCGCGGCCGGTTATAATCAAGTCGGTTATTTCGGATATGACGAAGCTTATATCGTTGGCGGCGTCGTTAACCAGGGCGGTTCCATGGTGCTGGAAGTTGTTTCCACCACGGATCCCAACATTCTGTCGCAATGCAAGTTGGAAGTCTTAATGAGGCAGCAAACTCTTGATGCCCAGATAGGTTTCGGCATGGTGTTAAAGCTGAGCGACTCTCCCGATCTTTCCGGCACCCAGTCGCTGGGCCGCATTTATACACAGGGCATCAAAGCGTCAACCAACGGCCATTTAACCGTTTACGCCCATAACAATCCGCTGTCACTGTAACGCTGAACATCACCGGATAATTTTTCTCACCGTTTACACACCAAACACGCACTCTCATCACAAACCCAATACGTGAATTATTTTTTATCTTCCATCATCATATTACTGAGAGCCGCAAATTCACGCAGGGAAAGCGTCTCTCCCCGGCGCTGACCGTCAATGCCGGTTTTTTCCAACACACCTCTTAACCATGATTCCTCGACGCCTTCCGTCAATCGCGAGTGTTTCAGATTATTCAGCAGCATTTTCCGTCGCTGAGCAAACGCGTCCCGCACCAGTCGTATAAAATAATTCTCGTCCTTCAGCGCATACCGGGATTGATGATGAAAGGCGCCTTTGATGACGGACGATTCCACCCTGGGACGCGGATAAAAACAGGATGCCGGAATACGCAACACGCTTTCCATATCGGTAAACATCTGAAAAATCACGGAGGGCACGCCGTACGTTTTATTCCCCGGTAATGCGGTCAGACGATCAACCAGTTCTTTCTGCATCATCAGCACGAAAGAATTGATCGCATCCCGGAACGACAGCAGGTGGAACAACAGCGGGCTGGAAATATTATATGGAATATTTCCGACAATTTTAATCTGACGGTGTTCCGTCTGAAAAATCGAACGGAAATCGAAATGCAATATATTGCCGGCATGAATTTCGACGTTCTTATATTGCGACAACCGGTCTGTCAGCACCCGGACCAGACCCTCATCCAGTTCCACGGCAACGACCCTGGCTCCGGTCTGCGCCAGTTGTTCCGTCAAAACACCGATACCCGCTCCGATTTCCACAACCACATCGTTTTCCCGCGCATCCGCGAATGCCGCAATGCTTTGAATGATGGCCTCATCCACGAGAAAACACTGCCCCAGCTTTTTTCTGGGCGTTATTGAATAGTGACGGATAATATCTTTCGGTGATTGCATGTGTTTCTTTGAAATAATTTGATTCAGGATAATGGCCAGCGGGATACCGCATTCAGATTCAGTGCGCTGCTCATGCCGTTTTTCAGCATCACCTCGCCCATGGCGGCGATCATCGCCGCATTGTCGGTGCATAATATCATGGGAGGAACAAAGAGTTCGATCTTTTTTTCGTTTGTCGCCCGGGCAAATTTTTCACGAAGTCTGCTGTTCGCCGCAACGCCGCCGCATACCGCTATTCTTAAGATACCGTTTTCGTCGGCCGCTTTGACCGTTTTTTCCACCAGCGTGTCCACAATCGCTTCCTGGTAACTGGCGACGATATCGGGTAACTCTTCAGCGCTGAAATCGCGACCCCGTTTTTTCAACATCGTGAAGAGGGAGGTTTTCAAACCGCTGAAACTGAAATCGGCGGAATCCTTCATGGCTCGGGGAAAAGCCACTGCGCGGGGATTGCCCTGTTTCGCCATTTTGTCAATCACCACGCCTCCCGGATAACCGAGATTAAGCAGTTTAGCCGCCTTGTCGAACGCTTCACCCGCGGCATCATCGCGCGTCTGGCCGATTAAATGAAAATCACGGAAATTTTTAACCAGATATACACTGGTATGACCGCCGGAGACAACCAGGGCGATAAAAGGAAATTGCGGAACATGATCGGCCAGAAATACGGCGGCGATATGACCTTCCAGATGATTGACGCCGATCATGGGAACACCCAGCGCTAAAGACAGCGCCTTGGCCGTGGACAAACCGATTAACAGAGACCCGATCAGACCGGGACCGCAGGTCACGGCGATCCCTTCAATCTCCTGCAGAGTAACATCGGCATCCTGTAACGCCTGTTGAATCACCGGATGGATGACTTCAAGATGTTTACGGGAGGCAATCTCCGGAACAACACCTCCGAATGGCGAATGAATCTCGATCTGCGACGCAATGACATTGGAGCATATTTTACCGTTGTGAACCACTGCCGCCGCTGTCTCATCGCATGAGGACTCTATGCCCAATACCAACATGAAAAACCTCTTTCATTTTCTCTTTGCTAAAAACCGCAATTACCTATATAAAAGCAAACGTATTTTGTAAACAAACTTTTGTCAGGTGTTACATGACCGGAAAAGAGCAATGGAATTCAGAACGGATTTTTTGATAATAGGCAGCGGAATTGCCGGTTTAAGCCTGGCGATTAAAGCATCGGAACTCGGCTCCGTGACCATCGTCACGAAAAAGGAAAAATTCGAATCAAACACCAACTACGCCCAGGGCGGCATCGCGGCCGTCACCGATAAAACAGACAGTTTTGCCGAACATATTCAGGACACCCTAAGCTGCGGCGCCGGTCTCTGCAAAACGGACGTCGTAGAATTTATCGTTGAAGAAGCGCCGCCGCGCATCCGGGAACTGATCGACTGGGGCGTCCAGTTCACCAAATCGGAAACGCAGCCCAATCTCTACGATCTCGGACGTGAAGGCGGCCACAACCGCCGGCGGGTTCTGCACGCCAAAGATTTTACCGGCCAGGAAATTGAGCGGGCGCTAAACGAAAAAGTGTCTCATCTGGACAATGTCTGCATTCACGAAAACCACATCGGCATCGATCTGATCATCCGGAAAAACGAATCCGATCAAAACGGACAGTGCCTGGGCGCCTATGTTCTGGATATCAATCAAGGCGAGGTCCACACCTACCGCGCCCGATACACGATCTTGTGCACCGGCGGTGCGGGCAAGGTTTATCTGATCACGACAAATCCCGATATTGCCACCGGAGACGGCCTGGCCATGGCTTACCGCGCCGGAGCAAAAATTGCCAACATGGAATTCATTCAGTTTCATCCCACCTGCCTCTATCATCCCGCCGCCAAAGCCTTTCTCATCAGCGAAGCGGTGCGCGGTGAAGGCGGAATTTTGCGATTGAAAAACGGGACAACGTTCATGGAAAAGTACCACCCCATGAACAGTCTGGCGCCCCGGGACATCGTGGCCAAAGCCATTGACACGGAAATAAAAAAATCAGGGGATGAGTACGTTCTTCTTGACGTAACCCATCTTGAAAAAGACTTTATAATCAAACGTTTCCCAAATATTTATCAACGATGCCTTGAATATGGAATTGACATGTCCGTCGATCCGATACCGATCGTTCCCGCCGCTCATTACATCTGCGGCGGCGTAGCGGTGGATCATTACGGCCAGACATCCATTCCCGGTCTTTTCGCCTGCGGCGAAGTGTCCTGCACCGGGCTGCACGGCGCCAACCGCCTGGCCAGCAACTCCCTCCTCGAAGCGCTGGTTTACTCGCATCGCGTTTACAAGAAACTTGCCGGCACATATAAAGACACCGGTCATGACACCACCTTCATTCCGCCCTGGGATTCCAGCGGGACAACGGAAAGCGACGACAGTGTCGTCGTGACCAACAACTGGGATGAAATCAGACGATGCATGTGGAATTATGTGGGAATTGTCCGGTCGAACAAACGGCTGGAAAGAGCCGAGCGTCGAATCAGGCTCATTCAGAATGAAATCCACGATTATTACTGGAACTTTAAAGTGACCAAAGATTTGATTGAGCTGCGCAACATTACGACGGTGGCGCAACTGATTGTGCAGAGCGCCTCTTTGAGAAAGGAAAGCCGCGGACTACATTACAATATCGACTATCCCGAAACACGCGACGAATTCAAAAAGGATACGATTTTAATCAAAGCCTGACGAGCGGCCATATTCTATCGCTTGGTCTTAAACACCCTGCCGAAAATAAAATCCAGATTCTTCAGAAAGTTTTTGACATCGAAGATCGCCGCCAGATCCTTTTTACGCAGATATTTCTTAACGGCGGGATCATGCTCCAGCAGTTCTTTAAATGCAATGCCCTCCGCCCATGATTTCATGGCGTTTTGCTGCACAATCGCATAAGCCGCTTCGCGGGACAATCCCTTTTCAATCAGCGCCAGCAAGACCATTTGAGAAAAAATAACGCCGTGCGTCATATTCAGATTTTCCAGCATCCGCTTCGGATAAACAACCAGTCGGTCCATCATATTGGCAAACCGGCTGAGCATGAAATCCAGTGCGATGGTCGCGTCGGGACCGATGACTCTTTCCGCGGAGGAGTGGCTGATATCCCTTTCATGCCAGAGCGCGACGTTTTCCAGAGCGGCGACCGCATAAGAGCGGATCAGCCTCGACAGGCCGGAGATGTTCTCCGAAAGCACCGGATTGCGTTTGTGCGGCATGGCCGATGATCCCTTCTGGCCGGGAGAGAAATACTCTTCGGCCTCCCGGACTTCCGTTCGCTGCAACAGCCGTATTTCCTGGGCGAATTTATCCAGCGACGACGCGATAATCGCCAGAGTCGTAAAAAATTCCGCGTGACGGTCGCGCTGCACGATCTGCGAAGAAACCGGCGCCGGTTTCAAACCGAGCTTGTTGCACACATACTCTTCCACAAAAGGATCAATGAAGGAAAACGTGCCGACCGCGCCGGATATTTTCCCGTAGCTGACGGCGTCTCTGGCCTGCAAAAGACGCCGGCGATTGCGCTGCATCTCCTGATACCACAACGCCATCTTCAATCCGAACGTAATCGGTTCCGCGTGAATGCCGTGCGACCGGCCGATCATCAGCGTATGCTTATTTTCCAGCGCCCTTTTTTTCAGGACCACCAGCAGCATGTCAATATCTTCCAGGAGGATGTCCGCGGCGTTTTTCAACTGCACCGCGAAAGCAGTGTCCAGAACATCCGAAGAGGTCATGCCCATATGAATAAACCGCCCGTCGTCCCCGACCTTTTCCGTCAGCGACGTCAGGAAGGCAATGACATCATGCCGGGTGGTTTTCTCAATTTCATCGATCCGATTGATGTTGATGGAAACTTTTTCTTTGATATTTTTCAGCGATTTCTGAGGTATTTTGCCCAGTTTGGCCAGCGCTTCGCAGGCCGCCAGTTCCACAGCCAGCCACGTTTTGTATTTGTTCTCCTGGCTCCAGATTTCGCTCATTATTTCACGGGAATATCTCGGTATCACATCGCTCTCCTTTGTGTGTTTTTGAATGACAATGATTTCTTTTTGACGCCTGTCCGCCGATTATTATTACGACTTTGACTCATCCGTCAAGGCCTATTATTAATAATTGACAAAGGCGATGTATCATCTTATGAAGTCTCCTAAGAGCAGAGAGGAATCGCCATGACGGAATCACAAACGGCCGGACAATACAGTCCGATGGAAGAAATATTCAACAGCGTAACCCACGGCATCGGAATTTTAAGCAGTCTGGCCGGGATGGTTCTGCTGATCGTGTTTTCCAGCATGTACGGAAACGTGAATCATATCGTCAGTTGCACGATTTTCGGCCTGACGCTGGTCATGCTTTACACGGCTTCAACGCTTTATCACAGCTTCAGGAAACCGAATTTAAAGCATGTGCTCAAAATTTGCGATCATTCCTGCATTTATATTCTGATCGCCGGAACTTACACACCGTTTCTCCTGGTCACGATACAGGGTCTTCTGGGTTGGAGCCTTTTTGCCGTCGTCTGGTCTTTAACGGCGGCCGGTATTTTATTTAAAATATTCTTCATCTATCGTTTTAAAATTGTTTCCACCCTTGCCTATATTTTAATGGGCTGGATCATTATTTTCGCGATCAAACCGTTATTTCATTCCCTTCCCGGAGGCGGCATTGCCCTGTTGGTTGCCGGCGGGCTGGCCTACACTCTGGGGACCATCTTCTACGCCTGGGAAAAACTCCCCTTCAACCATGCCATCTGGCATTTGTTCGTCCTCGGCGGAAGCGCCTGTCATTTTTTTGCGGTAATGCTTTACGTCATTCCCTCGAAGTCGATTTAATCCCGCTAAATCAATCTTGAATTATCACCTCTTAAATGTTAGAACATCCACGCTGCAAATGCAGGCAAAAATCAAAAAGGAGATAAATATGCGCAAAGCTTTAATATACATATTGTTTACGACATTGATTTTCCTGACAGCAGGAACCATCTGGGCCAGGGAAAAATATAATGTGACCATTCTGCCCTTCACCGTCAACAGCGCTGAAAATATTGATTATATAAAACAGGGGATCGAAGAAATGCTGACCTCCCGCATATCCGCTGCGGGAAAGATCAACGTGACCCCCAAAAACGCCGTTCTCGAAGAGATGAACAAATCCAAAATCAAAACCGTCACGACGGACAGCGTTCTGGAGATCGGCAAAAAATTCAAATCCGATTATGTGGTCTGGGGAAGCATCACTAAAATAGGAAACAGCATCAGTCTGGACGCGAAGCTCACCGGCATCGAGCAGACCGCACCGGATACCGGAATTTCTTCGCAATCACAAAGCCTCGATGACGTCATTCCGAAGATTAACGAGTTTTCCGAAAGCATCATTCACCATGTCCTGGGCACGACGCCTCCGCCGCAAGCAGACACCGCGGCATCCGCCGCCCAAGCGGGTGCGTCGCGTGAATCCCAGATTATTGCCGGCATGAGATCCGGCAATAAAAAAGGCGGCACCCTGACCTCCGTCATCAATGCCGAATTTATAAACAGGGCCCAGCCTCTGAATCGCAGGGATTTCTGGATGAGCCAGAAAATATCGGCGGAATTCAAGGGGATGGACATCGGAGACGTCAACAAGGACAACCTGAACGAAATCGTTGCAATCGATAAAAACACCGTTTACCTCTATCAAAAAACCGAAAATGACCTCAAGTTGCTGGAAAAGATCAAGGGACAATCCTACGACAATTATATCGCCGTGGACATTGCCGACATCAACAGAAACGGCATTAATGAAATTATCGTGACCTCAATGAACGACACCTTCGTGAATTCCTTTGTCCTGGAATTCAAGGACGGCAAATATGAGAAAATCGCGTCCAACATCCGCATGTTTCTACGCGTTCTGGATACGCCGTCAGGCATGCCTTTGCTGCTCGGCCAGGAACACGGTTTCGGCAAACCTTTCGATTCGCCCATTTATGAAATCATCTGGAGAGACGGCGCCTACGTCGCCGATCAGAAAATGCAGATCCCCATGGGCCTGTCGATTTACGGATTGAACATCGATAATCTGGGCACGGGAGGCGGCGAAAAAATATTTGCCCTGGATGAAATGGACTACCTGTACATTCTCGACAAAACCACCAAATCCCTGGGCGCCATCACCTCTTACGGCTTTACCAACGATAAACTGATCTGGCGGAGCGACGACGTTTACGGCGGCAGCAACACGTACATTGAAAATCTGGATAAAAACAATCCCGACGATCCCAAGGCGAAAAGCGCTTACGTGAACCTGAGAATTCTGACCGCGGACACCAATAAAGACGGCAAAAAAGAAATCATTATCGTGAAAAACCTGTCGCCCGTCGGACGGCTTTTCAAGCATTACAAAATTTTTACCGCCAGCGAAATATACAATCTGGAGTGGGACGGCCTCGGCATGGCTGAAAACTGGCGGACGAAGAAAATCAACGGCTACGTGGCCGATTACGCGATCAAAGATGTCGACAATGACGGGCAGCAGGAACTGGTGCTGGCGCTGGTCATGTCGGTCGGCGTATCGCTCCGTGAGAAGAGCGTGATTGTTGTTTACGAACTGGATGTGACACAACAATAATTTATTGACAAATTTTTCTGTCTTAGATATACCGTGCCACCTGTTTGGGGCTCATTGAAAAACTCTTTTGGCGCAAAGGCGGTGTAGCTCAGTTGGTCAGAGCATACGGCTCATATCCGTAGTGTCCCTGGTTCAAATCCAGGCACCGCCACCAATCATTGACCTTTAAATCAATAAAATTATCATTTTCTTTCTCTTTCTACGCAAAATCAATCTTTTGGCTCATGATTCACCTTTTCCACCCCGGATGAAACATCGGAAACCGGACAAGAATACCTTGACATTCCGGATACATATTTTATACGATGGCTTGTAAATTAAATATTAATTTCACTATGGAATATCGTATATACGAATAAAAAAGAATTGACGGATATGAAAGAAAAAAGAAAAGCAAACCGGCTGCACGAATTCAACGAAATCACCGTATCGGTCATTCCGGAAAGCAAAGAGGCCTCTCCGGAAAATATCGCTTATAAATACAGCGAAGACATCTCCGCGTCCGGAACCAAAATCCGGGGCAACATTCTTTTGCCCGTGGACACCCTGGTTAAAATAGATTTTACTCTAAAAACACTTGAAGAAAAGATTACGGCCATGGGCAAGGTCAAGTGGATCAAAGTTATTTTCGAGGATAACTGGTACGAAGCGGGCGTGGAATTTGTCGATACACCCGACGAAGCAATCAAGAAAATTGAACAGTACATTAACTGGAAACAGAAAAGTTCCAGCTTCATGCCTCTTTGGATTTCCGCAAAATTCAAAGAGGCAAAGCAGAAATAGGTGCTGATGGTTGCCGGCATCATGAAAGTCAATACATTGCCGGACTGCGGTTTTCTGATTGAGGCTTAAGCCATGAAAAAAATCCACCAAACGATCCATGCCCCTTCGTCGAATCGCCTGCAAACAATCGAACAGGATGAATACGACAAAATTCAGAACGAAGAAAATATTTTTCGCACGCTGATCGAACAATCCCCGGAGGTCATTTTTCTTGTCAACCGGGATGCGGTGATTACCTACGCCAATTCCAAAGCGGAAAATGCCCTGGGGTTGGATAAAACGGAAATCCTCGGCAACAACATGTTCCGGTTCATTCATCCGGAAGATGCAGATCTTGTTGCGGATACATTCGATCAATTCCTGAACAAACCCAACCCCAATATTCACCGGACTGAAATACGCATTTCACACCCGGACAAGACCTGGCACACGGTGGAAGCCATCGGAACCCGGCTGATCAACAACAACGTTGTTGAAGCGGTTCTGGTGAATCTCCGCGACGTCACCGACCGCAAAAAAGCGGAGGCAGAATTGAAAAAAAGCGAAGCCATGTATCGCCTGCTGGCCGACAACATCACCGAACACATCTGGATCATGGACCTGAAGTTGAATCTGACC
>JAGVUJ010000337.1 GCA_019136325.1 Deltaproteobacteria bacterium | reverse complement strand
CTGGATAGCGGAGCGGAAAGATGTTTTAAGCGGATTTTTCTGGATGCTGACGTTGTGTTTTTATGTTTATTACACCGAGAGACCCGTTTTCCGAAGATATGCCCTGGTATTTTTTTCATTCGTCATGGCCTTAATGAGCAAGCCGATGGTGGTGACGTTGCCGGTGGTGATGATTTTGCTGGATTACTGGCCGTTGAAGCGATTTACGTTGAAGCGGGGCAATGTGCTTTTATGGCAGTTGAAAGAGAAAACACCTCTTTTTATTCTGTCGGCTGTGCTGGCTGCAATTACCTTGTCCCCGCAAAATACCTTTGTCAGAACAATTTATGCTCCTTATGATTTTTCTTCCGGCGGATTTTCTCTTTTATCAAGAATATCCAATGCTCCGATTGCATTCATGACCTATCTGCAAAAGACCTTTTTGCCTAACCATCTGGCCATATTTTATCCTTTCCCTTCTGCAATTCCCGTTTGGCATATGATCGCGGCAGCGGCAGGGATTGTTATCATTACCGCAGTTGTCATTCTTATGAGGAAGCGTCTATCCTCCTTATTTGTGGGATGGCTGTGGTATGCGATAACGATAACACCGGTCATTGGCATCTTCCAGATTGGCGGCCATTCCATGGCGGATCGTTACACCTATATCCCGCTTGTCGGGATTTTTATAATGATTGGATGGGGCATACCGGATCTGATTAAAAATGAAGAAAGAAAGAAAATGATTTTGATTCCGGCAGGAATGCTTTTTGCTGTTATCATGGCTTTTCTGGCATGGCAGCAGTGTGCGTATTGGAAAAACGGAATTACGCTTTTCCGGAGAGCTCTGGAAATAACTCAAGACAATTACATGACCCACAACAATCTGGCCATCGCTCTGACTGAAAAAGGAAGAATCCATGAAGCTATTTATCATTATGAACGGTCGATCAGGATTGCACCTGACGGCGTACCCTTGAATAATCTGGGGAATATTTATGCTGATCTTGGACAATATGATAAAGCCATGTCTTATTATGATGAAGCCATCCGCATCAGACCGGATTACGCAGATGCTTATTATAACCGAGGACTGCTTCACGCCGCGTTGAAACGTTACCAACCGGCAATAGATAACTACTCCAGGGCTATACGCCTGAAACCATCCCATCAGGCATACAACAACAGGGGAAACATTTATGCCCGGCTGGGTCAATACAAGGATGCTGTTGATGATTACAGCACAGCCATCAGGCTCGAAAAAAATATTCCATTGTTTTATATGAATCGGTCTTCGGCATATTTTAAACAGAGTAATAAAAAAATGGGCTGCCTCGATGCGCAAAAAGCATGCGATCTGGGAAAATGTGATGTGTTGAAAGAAGTCAAAGGCAAAGGATTCTGTGACTGATTATTGAGAATTTATAGATACATTTTGTACTAAGAGAATCCGGGTGCCGGATTATCCACCCGTATCAATAGGAAGTGAATTTACTTGATATTAAACTTCTCCGGTAATATTATTAAATCAATAATCATAGATGTTTCGGCAGTTTCATAAAAAACCGAGTCCGGGTGCGCATGGATCAAAAAACCGAAGCCGAAATTGTGGTCAGGGTTTTGAAGGGAGACAGGCAGGCTTATGCTTTGCTTATCGATGAATATAAAAACCCCATTTATAATCTGGCCTACCGGATGACGAACAATAGTGAAGACGCCGAAGATTTGACTCAGGAAACATTCCTGCGTTCATTTAGGGAATTATCCCGTTTTGACACCCACCGCAGATTTTATACTTGGCTTTATACCATCAGTCTGAATCTTATCCGTAATCATCTAAAAAAGAGTAATCGCAAGACGGGTTTCCTGAAAAGAGAAATATATTTTGAAGGTGCCGGATTAAAAAAATCAGAATGTCTGGATATTCCAGCAACAAAGGAAATCAAAGACGAAAAAGAAGCGCAACTGGAGATTTGTCTGGAAAAATTGTCGCCGGAACTGCGCGAATTATTGGTCCTGCGTTTTTATCAGGGGTTTTCCTTTGAAACGATTTCTGAAATAACGGGTTGCTCTCAAAGCGCCGTTAAAATGCGCGTTTATCGGGGATTGGAAAAATTGCGGGAAATGATGTCAAACATGTGACTTTCCGCAGTTCACGTTGTATATATGTTTATACAAGGCAATTGCGATCTCTATCCTTTCCTCGAAGGAGAGAAGGACAGATGCATAAAATTAATGGAGTTTTTCAGATAATGTTTGAGAAAAAAGATGAAAATATAGAGCGATTCCGTGATTTAACTCAGGTCATGGCAAGTGCTTCACAGAAAACAGTTCCGGATAATTTCACGATGAAGATCATGGAAAAAATATCTGTCGAAAAAGAAACACCCCGGACTTTATCATTTGGCCGGTTCTTTACCACCAGCCTGAATTTCGGGTTCCACAATACGGTGACGAAGACAGAATGTTCATTCTACTTTATGCTGACAGGTTTTTTTTATTTTATTCTCGGCTTGATCATGTTGATAGAACTTCCCGTGCCGGCGCTTATGAAGAATAACGGTTGGCTTTCCTTTCAACCGTTAT
>JAGVUJ010000118.1 GCA_019136325.1 Deltaproteobacteria bacterium | reverse complement strand
TTAATGAGTCGGGTATCATAATATCACTATTCGTTTTTTTTAAAAGATCAAATTATAATCTCCATCCGGATGACTTATTCTGAAGGGAACAAACTGGTGCTTGGCGGAGGCGTCATCATTAATGCTAATACTGCCTCTGAAAACCGCTTTCTCGTTCTGATCGGGAATCGCGGATTATTCCTTTGCGGCCTTTCTCAGATCGATGTGACAATAGCCGCCGGGGTTCTTTTTCAAATAATCCTGATGATATTCTTCCGCCTTGTAAAATTCTTTCACCGGCAAAATCTCTGTTACGATTTTCTTCGAAAACTTTCCTGATTTGGCCAGGGTTGCCAGAGATTCTTTTGCGGCTTTTTCCTGCCCGGGATTCGTGAAAAAAATAGCCGACCGGTATTGCGTTCCCGCATCGTTGCCCTGTTTGTTGAGGCTGGTAGGATCGTGCAGTTCCCAGAAATGTTTCAACAGTTGTGTGTAACTGACAACCTTGGGATCGAACGTGACGCGAACGGCTTCGGCATGGCCTGTTTTGCCGGTGCAGACGTCTTCGTAAGTGGGGTTTGGCCTGGTTCCTCCGGTGTAGCCGGACTCACTGTTGATGACGCCTTTCACCCGGCTGAAATATTCTTCCACCCCCCAGAAACAGCCTGCTGCAAAAATGGCTGTTTCCATGTTTGCGGAGGATTTAGCGTCGAATAAATACAGATAATCGCCGTATCCCGCTGCCGTCATTTTTTCTTTGGGAATAAATTTTAACGACGCGGAGTTGATGCAATATCGCCTGCCGGTAGGCATGGGACCGTCGTCAAACACATGCCCCAGATGAATATTCGCTCGGGTGCTTCGCACTTCGGTGCGCTGCATGGAATGACTATGGTCGGCTTGCTCCAAAACAGCATTTTTTTCTATGGGACGGGTAAAGCTGGGCCATCCTGAGCCGGAATCGAACTTGTCCGACGAACTAAAGAGAGCTTCGCCGGATACAATGTCCACATAAATTCCTTCTTGATGGTTGTCCCAGTATTCGTTCCGAAAGGGCGGCTCGGTGGCATTTTTAAAAGCGACGTCGCACTGCAGCGGCGTCATATTTTTCACGGCGTTTTCCGCCCGAGTCTTTTTATCCATAATTTTTACTCCTGGAGGTTGTTCGGTGGAAACTTTTGCAAGTAAAAATACCCATACCAATCCAAATACCATGACGATCAGAAATATGGGGGTATAACGATTTTTCATTATCAGGCCTCTTGATAACAATATAATCAGCGCGAATCCGTCAGGCAAGGGGCGTTTGTTGAATATGTTTTTGACAAAAAAAAGTTCTTCATATATTTATACCTTACAGGGAAGGGTATTTTACCAACATTTTACCAGCAGAGAGTCTGATATGACTCCATCACAAAAAACCGACCGCAGAGAGTTTTTAAAGAAAGGTTTGTCATTCGGTCTTGCCGCCAGTGGCGCCGTTATCCTCGGGAAAACTGATTTTCTGCAC
Organism: Deltaproteobacteria bacterium; assembly: GCA_019136325.1. The sequence continues at coordinate 1,081 of JAGVUJ010000118.1, read as the reverse complement.
GCTAAGGAAACTTTACACGCCATCCCCGATCTTGTTGCCGTTAAAAACGGTGAGCCCGACACCATGTTTAAGAAAGCCATCGCACTGATGGGCGGCATGAGTCAGTTTGTCAGGAAAGGGCAAACCGTTGTGGTCAAACCCAATATCGGTTTCCCCCGGCGGCCGGAAATCGGAGCGACGACCAACCCGCTGCTGGTTAAAACCATCATTGAAAGTTGCTATCAGGCGGGGGCGAAAAAGGTATATGTGTTCGACAACGTCGTCATGCCGACATCGGGCAATTCCCGGAACTGTTATAAACTAAGCGGGATTGAGGACGCGGCCCTGGCGGCACGAGGCGTCATTGTCCCGGTGGATGATTTCAGCTACAAAGAAATAGCCATCCCCGGAGCCAGGATACTGAAAACAGCGGATGTTCATCGCCTGATTCTCGATTCCGATGTGTTCATTAACGTGCCGGTCCTGAAGCATCACAGTTCCACCCATCTTTCCATCGCGATGAAAAATCTGATGGGCGTTGTTAAGAACCGCATGACCTATCATTTAAGCGGTCTGGATCAGTGCATTGCCGATTTTTGTCTTTATAAAAAACCCGATCTGAATATTGTGGATGCGTATCGCGTGTTGATGAGCGACGGTCCGGACGGACCGCGCGACGCCCGGGAAGCCAATGTGTTGCTGAAGAAGACCTTGCTGATGTCCCGGGACATCGTTGCGGTCGATGCGGCGGCAACACGAATCTTCGGCGGGAATCCGGAGGACATCGGCTACATCAAAATCGGACATCGGCAAAGAACGGGCAACATGAACCTGAGTAAACTCAATATTGTCACCTATTCCATGTAAAGGTACGACACGTTGAATCCGGTCAGAATCCGCATTGCATTTTCTCTCGTGATCTTCGCGTTATTTTTGTTTTTATTCTGCGGTCCGGAAAAAATATCCGTTTTTCTGTCTTCCATTCTGTCGCCTTTTCAGTTTATTCCCGCATTTATCGGCGTTTTAACGAATCCGGAAATCATTTTCGTGATTGGATTTGTTGCCATACTCGTTATCACGTTGATTTTCGGCAGGGTTTATT
>JAGVUJ010000149.1 GCA_019136325.1 Deltaproteobacteria bacterium | reverse complement strand
TGCTTTACTTGCTGGCGTGTGTTTTGCTCGGGATCGCCCTGTATTTTCTTGCCCGGGGAGTAAACATGCCATTACCGTTTTCGCAGATCATTGCCATGATGGCGACAATCTGTGCTTCGCTGATTCTGGGATTGCTGGCTTTTTTTACCGTGGGCGGACTCGGCGTGCGGGAAGGAGCCATGTTTTTCATGCTGAAGCAGTTTTCCAATATTGAGGCGGCCCTGATCCTCCCGGTGATCTCCCGATTTCTCATAACCCTTGTTGAACTTTTAATGGCTGTTACGGCAATAATAATAGGTTTAAAATACGGTTATTTTCATGATATAGAGAAAATGAAGCAGGCAGCCGACTCTGCATTACCACGCGAGTCGGTTGGATGATCACCGGACAGTTTTTAACAACGGAGGGATAACCATGACGACCTTTACGGATTTACTAAAAAACAGAAGGGCCATTCGCGATTTTCAGGACAAGAGCGTTCCCATGAACATCATCGAGGAAATCCTTCAGGAATCGACGCTGGCTCCTTCGGCCAGTAACAACCAGCCCTGCCGGTTTTCCATTGTTCACTGCAAAAATACCATTAAAACGCTCTCCGATGAAAGCAAAGCAAATCTGCTTGAGGATTACGCCCACAATAAAATATCCCTGTTGCCGCAATACATCGATATGCTGAAAGATGAAAATTTCAATGTTTTCTACAACGCCCCCTGTGTGATTTTCATCATCGGGTCAAAGAGCGTCAAGTCGCTTGACGTTGATTGCGCGCTGGCGGCAAGCTACATGATGTTTTCCGCCGCCGAGCGGGGACTGGGAACCTGCTGGATCAATCTGGGATCCAACATCCGCGATCCTCAGTCCAGAGCTCTGCTGGCCATTCCCGACGGCTGCCGGATTGTCGCGCCGATTATTCTCGGTTATCCGAAGGAGATTCCGCCTGCATCGGAGCGCCACGCGCCGGAGATTCTGAGGGTGATCAGTTAAATAAGATCACTACTGTCATTCCCGCGCAGGCGGGAATCCAAGGAAAAATACTGCATCGCGTAATCTCCTTGCGTTTCGCAAGGCAAGAGAAATCGAAAAACCGATAGGACGTTTTTTACAGCTGCAAAAATCTTGGTCAAAGAAGAAGCATGTGAGGTTAATTAAATAATATGCGATAATGCATAAAAATTTGCTATAAAAGGAGATTCAAAATGCATGTTTCTGCAATAAAATTTATATTGATAACATTTCTCGTGTTAATCACCAGCTTCGCTTTTTCAGTGCCCACATTTGCTTATCAAAATGAACCAACTGGCTTTAGAGGCATTAACTGGGGATATAAAATCAAGTCAGTAGGAGATTGGCAGCTTAAAGATGGTGCAGAAGGGTTGGTTTTTTTTAATCGCAAAAATGACAAAATGAAAATTGGCGATGCTGATTTGGACAACATTGATTACATTTTTTATCAGAACCAATTGTGTGGAGTTAAGATTGAATATAGCTCCCTTTCAAATCACGAAAAACTAAAAAATACATATTTTCAACTCTATGCTAGCAGAGAGAATCCAAAATTTGTGAACGAAGAATACAGCTGGACAAGTAAAAAAGTTTGTATTGATTTAAAATTTGATACGGTAACCCAAAAAGGTGAAATTACATATTTTTACATGCCCATTGCTGCTAATGCTCTTGCTGCTAAGAAAGCAAGGGACAAGAAGGCTGCAAAAAAGGCTGCCGGTGATTTGTAAAAAAATGATTCGAAATTCTGAAGGGAGGCGCTTATGAGCGATTCATATTGTCCATCATGTAAAAGGGAGACAGGACATAAGAGAAAAATTGGCATTGGAACTTTGATATTGGTTATTGTAACATGCGGTTGGTGGCTTCTCGCAATCCTATTTTATTCAAAGCGTTGTGCCGTATGCGGGTGTCAAGAAGAAGAACTCATTGATCGCATAACCCGGAACTACAGAGAGGCTACGGGCGCTCCACCTAAAAAGACTTTTTGGGAAGCTTTTAAAGAAGGATATAATAGCAAGAATTAAACGACCCGTAAGCCACTTAAGAAGCAACAGCACATAAAAAAAGGGGCTTACTTTTTATTTTAAATTCAATGGCGGTTGAATAATCAAGAAATCAGTCACTTTTCAGTCGCTACTACAATGTATGACAATCTTTCTCGCCTCTTTTTGTTTTTTATTTTTGCTAAAATCTCTGCATATGGGAAAAAGGTGACGGTTCCAATTAACAGAGACATTAATACTGGATTGCCCGATCAAGTCGGACAATGACACAATAATAATTTTCAGAGTATCTTAAATAAGTTCAGCGATAGTTTTTAAACCGGCGGCGGAATCTTTTTTGAAATGTATACGGATGATTCTTCGCCCTGCTTCTGTCAGCGCCTGCCGGTCGCCCTTCGCCTGCGCGGCTTTGAGCGCGCCGAACGTAAGGGAGGATTTTTCTTCTCCGATATTGTCGGGAATATCAACGTCCGGAGAAAAATCCTGCGTCAACTGAATAAACAAGCCGTTTCCGGCATCGCCCTTGTGCAACTGCCCGGTGGAATGCAGATAGCGCGGACCGTATCCGCAG
>JAGVUJ010000069.1 GCA_019136325.1 Deltaproteobacteria bacterium | reverse complement strand
GTTTTGTTTCGTCAGCAACGTCCCGGTTTGGGCGGGCGGCCCTTCTGGCTTCTGAAATTCCGGACGATGACGGATGCTCGCGGAGCGGAGGGGGGTCTGTTGCCTGATGCGGAGCGGCTGACGCGCTTTGGCCGTTTTCTTCGCACAACCAGTTTGGATGAACTGCCGGAATTGATGAATGTGCTGAAGGGCGACATGAGTCTGGTCGGTCCGCGGCCGCTGCTGATGCAATATCTGGATCGATACACGCCTGAGCAGGCAAGGCGCCACGACGTGAATCCGGGTCTAACCGGTTGGGCGCAGGTCAACGGCCGCAACGCCATTACCTGGGAAGAGAAATTCAAACTGGATGTCTGGTATGTGGATAATTGGTCCTTGTGGCTGGATATCAAAATTATTTTCATGACGATTTGGAAGATCTTTAAACGTGAAGGGATTAGTGCTGATGATCATGCAACAATGCCTGAATTTTTTAATATTGAGAGGAAAAAGTGATTAATATTCTTTTTTCATCGGCCGGTCGACGGGTTGCGTTAATCAACATTTTTCGACGTGCGGCCGCTGATTTAAACATTGGCACAAAAATAATCGTTGCAGATATGGATCCCTCTTGGAGTCCGGCGTGTCAGGCAGCAGATGTCTCTTATCAAGTATCAAGATGCACGGAAGCCGATTTCATTCCTCAGATTTTGGAAATATGCAGCAAGCACAATGTAAAACTGATTATCCCAACTATAGATACGGAGCTGATCATTTACGCAAAAAATAGACATTTATTCCAATCAATCGGTACCGATATTCATGTTGGTGACACTGAGTTTGTTGCCATTGCGCGAGATAAAGAAGCAACTTCGCGTATTTTGAAAAGCAATAATGTCCCTGTACCTGAAAGTTGGCATGTTCGCGATCTTGAAAGAATGGGGAAGGTTCCCTTCCCACTTTTGATAAAGCCTAAAGGTGGTTCTTGTAGCAAAGGTATTTCAATCATCTCATCACTTGCTGAATTACATGAAAAAATTGACAACGAAGAAGATTGGTTGGTTCAAGAACTGTGTGTTGGACAGGAGTACACCATTAACTGTTTCTATGATCACACAGGCGCTTGCGTGTCGTGTGTTCCTCATTTTCGAAAATTTGTTCGGGATGGTGAAGTATGTTTCGCGCAAACGGAACGAATTTCAGCATTTACGTCAATTGCTCACCAGTTTTCCAAAGTTTTCAAGGGTATTCGGGGTTGCATTTGCTTTCAGGGCTTCAAGAGAGATGATAGCGTTCAAGTATTTGAAATAAATGCCCGCTTTGGGGGCGGTTATCCAATATGCGATTATGCCGGCGGGACATTTGCGCGCTGGTTGATACAGTCTGCGACCGGCCTTACGCCAGATTACCATGACAATTGGCGCGAAGGTGTTCGAATGCTACGATATGATGAAGCTTTTTTTGTTGACCCCTGACAGAGGGAATCGGTGATCGTTCTCGACTTGGATGATACTTTATATCTGGAGCGCAATTATGTCCGCAGTGGTTTTCAAGCGGTGGATCATTGGCTAAAAATTTATCGTTCTTTTGAAGGTTTCTTTGATGAAGCATGGTCGCTTTTTGAAAGCGGAGCAAGAGGGACAATATTTAACATGGTTTTGGAAGGTAGAGGGCTAAGGGATGCGAATCTTGTAAAGAATTTGATTAATGTATATCGGTCACACATGCCATTGATATCATTGGAATCTGATGCTGTGGAGTTTTTATGTAGCTACCGCCTTGAAGAATTGGCTTTGATTACGGACGGCCCGGCGATCTCTCAGTGGGCGAAAATCAAAGCGCTGAATATTGAGAAATATATCGGAACGATCATCGTGACATCTGATCTTGGGTCAAACTATAGCAAACCTAATCCTGCATCTTTTGAAAGAATTCAAGGAACATTGGATGGGAATGAATGCGTTTACATTGCCGACAATCCACTGAAAGATTTCATTGCGCCTGCCAGTCTTGGTTGGATGTCGTCTATTCGTATCCGGCGGACTGGTTCCTTGCACTACTATGTTTCCACTCCGGATAATTGTGTTGAAGCAATATCCCTTTCTGATGTTGACCCCTCATTGCTTGAACCTTGCAAAGCTCGTTTGGTAATCTGAAGGACCTAAAATGAAACTCCCCACCTGGTGGTTAGATAGGCTGAAAACGGATTTTACTCCAAGGGGGTTGTTTGTCCGTGTGGCGGTTGATTTGTTTTTGAGCAATTTCGGCCTGCTGCTTGGCGTTGTCACGACGGTGGGTTTGAAGGTTTTTGAGTGGGATGCCTTGTCCAAGGCTTTCTTCTATGAGATGTTTTTAAAGGTTTGGCTGCCGAATGTTCCGATCGTGACGTTTTTTTGTTTGGGGGCCTATTCGTTTGCAGGGCTTTATCGCGGCACGCGCAACGCGCCTTATGTAGGAAGGCTGATTCTGGTGGGCAAGTCGGTTGGATTTGCCTTTTTGCTTTTTATATCATGGGTTTATATTTGTGATGTGTTTGTGCCCAAAAGCACGATGATTGCGGGCTGGTTTTATATTTTTGTCTTTGTTCTGGCCAGTCGCTTTTTGTC
>JAGVUJ010000372.1 GCA_019136325.1 Deltaproteobacteria bacterium | reverse complement strand
TGTTTTATATGGAACACTCTGATAGCCGTCACCAACAACAGCCCAATGCCCGAAGTCATCGGACACAAGGGCGAAACCTTCTTGCTTTTGAAGCCAGTCAATACGTTCTTTGTCAGTCATCGTCTATCTCCTCATAAGTGTTTTTAAATATATCAGGTTTGCATGGATAAAACTCTCCAGCAATACCACGTACTATCATATCGCCGATAGATGCCATAAGCGGCCCTTCAAGAGTGAATATTTTAAGTCCTTCTTTCCTGACAACTTCTTCGTATTCTTCCCATGTCCATTTCTTTGCTGATTCGTGCAATCCTGTAAATGCAATAACGTCCTTCAGGTTGTTACCAGTCCAACGAATTGCAAAAACCACGACTGGTTTCTTCTTGTAGCGTCTAACAGATGGTTTAATTATCTCTCTATTTTCCATATATTCCCTTAGCCTCCTATTCTCACAATCTTTATTGTACATCAGTACAAATGCGTCATGATGTTTGGGGTCGTAATCATAATACAACCGCTTTAATAAATGTTTTTGAGCTAATTTTTCTTGTTTATCTGTTGTGCATACTTTCAGCATTTCTTCTCCTCCCTCCGCCACGCTGCCATCGCACCGAAAAAGTTGTCGGGAATAGCCAAGCGATATAATTTTCTGGAAAAACGTGACTTGGCCTCTCTCCCTCGAAATAAATTACAAATCCGGTTGCACAGAACTTTTGCCACTCTCCCCGCTTCTGCATTTCTGCAACACAAAGAGAAGCGTCGTTGGGGTTGTAAGGATGGTAAAGTTCACATTCAACGCAAAGATCACCGTCTTCAGCGCAAATTACAGCGTGATTATAATTCCCATTGCAGGGCAGTTTCCACCCCATGTATTCGCTTATCCGCTTCTTGTCTTCATCAGTCATGGTCAGCCTCCAAAAACCTACTCAGCACAATACCAGCAGCCTTAATAGTCCAAGGGTTTGTTGATTTCCCTCTGTGCGAGCGATAAAATTCTTTGTCTCGCTTGAGAAAAGTGAGTTTATCGAAAAAACTGTCATTCAGTACGACAATCTCATAGACATCCCACATTTCAACAACAACCATTTCGTAGTGGGTTGCGTCGCCCGGTTCTAATGCCATCGCCAATGCTCTTCTCTTTTTAATATTTTCAGTCATGGCTTACCTTCCACTGTCTTAACGGTTCTAATCTCTAACACATCAGATTGATGCAATCCATTGAGGCTTTCAATAACCTCACGGAGCGTCCACTCCAGCGGAAAATCATAAGCGAGTTTTACGTCGGAATCATGATCCCCACGATATTCTTTTGTGCATAGCATAAAACCTAATTTTAAGTCGTCAGTCATGGCTTCTCCTTTCAAATTGGCTAGGAAGCTGCAATGCACGGGCCTAGCAACCCTTGCTTCTCCGGTTTTAAACTCTCCGGCGCACCAATTCCACTTATTACTCTGTTAAGTGTCCATCAACGTTCGCCATGCGCAAGCAACCACTGCCGGAATCATTTTTGCCTCTCGATAAATTGACAGTTCATACAAAGCGTCCGGTATTCATCGGGGCGATATTCTTTTAATGCGCGAAGATAGACTCCCCTTTCGCCAAGTTCTTTGCGTTCTGTATTTCCGTTTTTATTTATATGATCCAATGTTAATGCTCTGACATCATCAAAGTTGCAAATAGCACAGGCTTTCCCATACATTTCAAGTAACTGTTCTCGGAGCCTTGCCTTTGCCTCCCTTGATTGCTTTCGATATTTTTCGGGGTCTGCGGCACGGTATTTTCGCATCAATTCGGCTTTTCGGGGACGATATGAGTCTTTGTTATTTTGATACCATTTATTATATCGTGTTCGTTCATCAGTTTTCGTCATTCATCAAGCCCCTTAGATAAAATTGCCCAGGCAGCAGCCATGCAGAGCGGAACTTGTCCATTGCCAATGGCTTTAAATCGCTCCATCCTTCCGGCCATCCCATCAACCATTCCTGATTCAATGGGGTAGGTTTCCCAAACACGGCAACAAAATTTCTCGCGCATTCCCATTTCTGCATCGATCTTGCTGCGTAATTTGCTTTTGTTGTCGGTGTGTGCAAGTAGCCACCACCTTGCCCTAAAATGGTCAGCACCCAAGTCCGCCGCCGATAATTTACATCTTTTTGTTTTATATCCAGCATCGGCAAGGTCTTTTTGTGCCATCGTGATTGCATTTTCGTCCACGTTTTCGGAGAAAACAAAAGTGGGGCATACAATTCCGATAACTTTAAGCATTTCAGGCCACATATTTTCTCCGTTGTTTTTACCAGAAGCGGCATTGCTCCACGCTTGGCAGGGGAAACCTCCTGTAACGACATCAACCAATCCCGTATAGCTTGCGGCGTAACCTTCTGAGATGAATTTTCGTATGTCTCCGAAGATAGGGGCGGCATCCAGAATACCGTCGGCAATTCGCTGTCTGATAACTTTCTGGCAGTACGGTTCCTTTTCAACGTAGCCGATGGATTTCCATCCAAGCAATTTTGTTCCAAGTAATCCGCCTCCTGCTCCGGTAAACAAACTGAGTTCATTCAACGCCTATCTCCAAAAAAAATATTATAAAAACCACTTAACAACGCGCTGCACCCGATCGTCGCTCCGCTCCTCCGCGTGAGCTCGTCGTTAGCCGCCATGAATCACACGCCCCACAGGCTTGAGTCCATAGAGCTGTTTTGCTGTTGCCGCCTTCACTGCCCGGTCATGGCACAGAATCTTGTTGTGCATCAGCTTCACCAGAGTAGAAACCCGTCCATGCGCCGCACTTCCGAGTGCGTTATCGCTATCCTCAGCCAAATTAAGCAAATGTTCGGTCGCCTCTCCCATCAGTTCAAACGCCTGGTTTATTTGCTGGGTGGCGGTCTCCCAGCGCGTAATCGCTCGCTCCATTTTTGTGAGCGCCCATTCCAGCTCTGCCGCCTGGTGCTGCGCTTCGTCATCCTCGCGAGCTTCCGCCGTGCCAATGCCTTGTTGCATCAAATCTGCACGTTCCATAATTACCTCCAGCAGCGGCTAACAAGTCAATCAACTCGGACAGGCATTCCGCTGCGCTCCATGCCTGCCGGTTATTTCAGTCGTTATACCCGATTGGGCATTTTCCTAATAGTACGCTGGGCATAGTATTCATCCATTGCCGGATCAACTTGCTCTTCAGGCATTCTTAATAGTGTTGCAAATCTTATTTTGGAGA
>JAGVUJ010000334.1 GCA_019136325.1 Deltaproteobacteria bacterium | reverse complement strand
AATGATCCGCCAGATGACAAGCGAGTTCGTAATCACCAACAAGCGAATCATCATGAAGACGGGATTGATTTCAAGAAAAACCTTTGAGATGAACCTGCAAAAAATAGAGTCCGTCAATGTCAATCAGTCCTTTTGGGGCAGAATACTGGGTTTTGGCACTGTAACCATCATTGGGACCGGCGGTTCAAAAGAATCTTTTTCCGACATCAGCAACCCCCTGCTTTTCCGCCGTAAGTTTCAGGAAATTGATATATCGGCCGAATAAGTAAAGTTGTATTGCATGCAAAATAAATAGAAAAGTAGGGGGAAAATGAAAGACTTTGTCGAAAAAATCCGTTTGGCGGAGGAAAGAGAGTTGTTGGCTTACATGGAGGAGGCATTTAACGCTCCGGCGATCAATTCCCTGATTAGCTTTCAGGATCAGGAAAACAAAGATCGTTTCTGGTCCGATGTTATATCCGGTTTTTACGTCCCCTGTCTCCCCGCGTGGGTGAAAGGCTTTATGCATTGACCCAGGAGATCATTGGCAGATTCGATTACACGGAGCGTCCAATCACGTTTTACATCCGTAACAATTCCGAGTTCAATGCGTGCGCCATTTTTAACTACAACGAAGACGAACCCCACTATATTCTTTTCAATTCTGCTCTTGTGGATAAACTGACGGACAACGAAATGAAATTTATCATCGGCCATGAGCTGGGGCATCTTATGTATGAACATTCCGTATTTCACCGGATCGTCGATCTTATCTATCCCGATGCGTCAGCGCCTCCGTTCCTGTCCGAACTTTATGCTCTCTGGGCAAATCTGGGCGAAATCTCCGCCGATCGGATAGGAATGTTGGCAGTGAACGATTTTGAAACGGCCATTAGCGCCATGTTCAAGATGTCCTCCGGCGTGGACATGGCGCGCTGTCAGGTAATCATGACTAACTTCATGGAAATCAATGAAGACCTGGTCCGAGAGATGTCCACCCGGAAACGGCAGATTCTCATGCTAGACCACCCGATGAATTCCGTGCGCATCAAGGCCATCGAAGCATTCCGTCATTCCACCCTCTACCGGTTTCTTCTCGATGAAGGCCGGTACGTTGAAGACCGGGATCTGGATGAAAAGACGGACAAACTTATCGACCTCCTGCGAAAATACCCCGAGAACGATACGGAACAGGCAACGCTGGATTTCCTTGCCGCCGCCGGCTACCACCTGATCGGCGCCGATGAGGAAATCGTCCCGGAGGAATACGACGAATTGATGAACATCCTGTCTGTCTTTCACTACTGGCCGCCCTTCTATGTAAAAAGCCTGGTCAAAGAGAATGACCCGATGGATATCATCGACCGAAGCGCCTCCTATATCGTAGAAAACAGTTCCCCCCATGATGTCTGCAATCTGTTCGAAGCGCTGATTCCCCTGGTGACAAGAGACAGGCATATCAGACAGCAGGAGATAGATGCCTTGATGCTCATCGCGGAGAAGCTGAAATTGTCTGTTCCGGAGGCGGTGAACACAATCCTCGAAGGCATTCGGTGTTTCTATAAACCGCTTTCATAAAGGAGATGGTATGACCACAAACAGACCTGGGATCGCAGCGGTATTGAGCCTGATTATTCCCGGCGTCGGCCAGTTTTACAACGGGACTTTCTGGAGAGGCATCTTCTGGCTGATTGTCACGCCGGGACTCTGGATCGGATCAGGCGGATTCCTGGGCTGGATCTGCCACATCATCGCTGCCATAACAGCTTATAATTACGCAAAGAGGCAGCCTGCCAAAGATGAAGAATCGCTTCCCGATGGAGCGGAACTTCTCAAGAGAGAAGAAAACTTCGACATCCTGAAGGAAGGAAAGAAGTAATCTGCGACATCGTTTGGTGTCTATTTTTTCCATTGAAGTGAATGCTCACCCACTCAACTTACAGACAGGAGCAATCCTGTTCGTATAAGAAAGCAGAAACTATTATTAAGGCAGGGTCAAAAATGATCCTGCCTATTTTCAGGTTACTAACAGAAATCAATAATTCTCGATGATTGGGCCATGTGCAGGTTAGTAGGTGTAAGCGAGGCTATCAAGAGTACACATCAGCCGGGTGGGAGGTTATTTTCGCGCAGGGTTCTTCTTTGCGCTTTTGCCGAAAGGCCGACGGCCGTTCTCCTCGGCGCCGCATCTGCAGATATCCAGTCCTCGCGTGGGGAAAAGCCCCAGATCGATGATCATTTCATGGTCCAGCCGGCTGTCGCGACCGGTGGTGGTCAGGTAGTTGCCCGTCATCAGCGAATTGGCGCCCGCGATCATGCCCAGCGGCAAAAGCTGGCGCAGATTTTTTTCCTTTCCGCCGCACAGCTTGATATCCCTGTCGGGCAGCAGGAACCGGTAAACGGCGACGGTCATGAGAACTTCCATCGGCGGTAGAAGCGGCATGTGCGCAAGCGGTGTGCCCTTGATGGGGTGGAGTAGATTGATCGGAACCGAATCGACGTTCAGCCGGCGCAGGTCAGCGGCCAGTTCGATGCGGTGCGTGATGTTTTCACCCATGCCGAAGAGCGCGCCGGAACAGACGGACAGGCCTGCGTCCTGAGCAACGCGGATGGTTTGCACATTTTCCCCGTAA
>JAGVUJ010000287.1 GCA_019136325.1 Deltaproteobacteria bacterium | reverse complement strand
GTAGGGATCTGCACGGTGGTTAATTTCTCATCCGCGATATACCGTTTGTCCCTGGCTTCCAGCATCGTCTCCAGAATAGCAGCGAACATGGATACAACCCCATGGATCGGACGGGTCTCACCATCATCCACCAGACAGAACCCGACCGGAGGGTTTCCCGCCTCGATGTCATCATCGTAAATCCAGACAGGGAAATTGCAGACGATGCCGCCATCGACGATGATGCAGTCCGTTCCGTCCAGATGCTTAAGTTGAACAGGTTCGAAAAAATACGGAATGCTGACGCTCATCCTGACTGCATCGGCAACTTCCAGATCATCGGGATCGATGCCGTAGTCGGCGATGTCCTGAGGCAGGACCAGCAGTTTCGCACGGGAGATGTCGGCGGCAATCATCTGGAGCCGGTAGCTTCCGTCCTTTTCCTTCACATCCCGGAAAGTCCTGATCGGATGCGGGGCATTTTCCAGTTTCTCTTTGATGAAGTCCCGAAGGTACTTTCCTTCGTAGATTCCTTTTTCGGCCAAGAGGCTATAGGCCATGCCAAAGGGGAGTTTGTCTTTCCAGTCCTTGTCGGCAAACTTGGAATAATCGAGGGACATCATGATCTGCCTGAGTTCCGTTGCGGAATAGCCGCCCGCGATCAGCGATGCGACAATAGACCCGGCCGAGTTTCCGGAGACACGGTTGAACCGATATCCCTTTTCCAGGAATACACCAGCAGCGCCGATGAGGCCGATGCCACGGACGCCACCGCCTTCAAAAACGCCGGTGATGACTTTTTCGTTTTCATCTGCTTTCGATTTCACTTTCATCTTCTTCTCTCTGGTCATGGTCATTTCTTTAACCTCCGGCGTCACGACAGAAACTTCTTCAGAAACTCAAGCCAGCTTCCTTCCGCACTGTTGAAGTCCAGATATTTGTAGGCGCTGTTGATGTGATCAGCCGGGAAGTAGATGGACATCCCGCCGGTGCGTTTCATGGAACTGCCCTGGTAACCGGTAGCGATGACCGCACCTTTTCCCTTGCCGACTTTCAGGCTGTTAAGCAGGGCGTTGACCCTGATATTCAAGTCAGTGCTTTTCGGACATTTGGTCTTCAGGACGTTGGCAAAGGATTTGAGATCGACATAGTTGTCGTCAAAGAACTTGACGGCTTTGCGCCACACATAGGCGATCCCATTCCGGTAAGCATCATTATCCAGATTTGCGGTGAGATAACCGGCCAGGCTGTCGATGGCCGCCTTGACCTGAATGATATTGTCCGCGTTGAAAGCCGATTGAGTGACCGTTTCCTTGCTGTTGGAATATGACTTCACATAGCAGGCAACAATCTCTTTGGCGAAAACATCGGCGGCGACTTTGGGATTTTTCACCAGGTAAGACAGAATGGTGTGGTAAGGCCAGCCGTTTTCCGGTTCTTCCAGTTCGGAGCCGACAATGAAGGAAACGCTGTCCTTAAGCTGGCAGGCGACCTCAATCATCTGCATCAGGCAGGCGTCCATGCCCAGGATGTCCAGTTTACCGCCAATGAGATTGGTGAAACCGGCCAGGGAGTTTTTCAGTTCGGCATTGTCCAGGCAGTCGCCGTTGGATGTGTCGTCATAACAGATGCCTCGCTTGCCGATAGCGGGATGGGCGTGCTTGAAAAAGGACAAGCGCTTTTTCCGCCCCGATCTTTCATCTTCCCACCAGCCGCCGCCGTGGTTCCATAAAACCAGCATGTAACGGTCCGCCGGATAATTGGCGACCGACCACTGAAGAAAATCGGCCAGGACAGCCGGATCACCGGTGTCGGTTTCGGGCAGGATGAGCGTCGGGGACGTCTGCCCCTTTTTGAGGACTTTGATTCTTTTGGTGATGTTGTCGCGTTCCCGGTCAAGCTGGACGACAATGTTGACATCGGCAGTCGAACCGACCTTCGCCATTTCTTTGAGATCGTCCATGGCGGCGCTTTCCAGATTGTTGTCGCCTGCCAGGTAAACCATCACCGTCCATTTTGCCCTGCTGCCCATCTTGCCCCCCTTCTTGCTCCGGTTCGCGGAGTCGTGTTGTTTAGGGAGCATCGTAGAGTTTTCAGGCACAAACCGTCAAAGAACAGGGACACCTATAGACGCGATAGTCGGAGAATGTTCTTGTGTGTGTTCTTGTGTGTTGATTTATAAGCGCAGCTGTATTACCATGGAGGCCAGCGTGATCAAATCGAAGCTTTTGTGGTATCCCCAAATAGAGGGGGTGGCGCAAAGCGCCGGGGGTGGTGAGGTCTCTGGCGAGGGATTTCTTAATTGGGGGTTAACGGGCAGGATGATATCCGAAGACAATAAAATTTCTTTATTGTCAGACGGCTTTTTAGACGGCTTTTGGCTCCGCTAAATGGCTTTAAACGGCCTTAAAAGCATATAAAATTAGGTGGAATACGCTCTTTTTTGGCCTTTCACGCCTGTAACTGGGGTTCGACTCCCCATGGGGACGCCAATAATAAAAACGAGGGGTTATGTTACCCCTCTTTTTTTTTGTCATCCTAACTCCCATCGAAATATTCGAGCAAAGCATAAGAAAACGCAGCCCCAGCGAACTTAAGCCCCGGACCATTCCCGAACAGTAATATTCAACGATCTGAC
>JAGVUJ010000279.1 GCA_019136325.1 Deltaproteobacteria bacterium | reverse complement strand
CCATCCCGAATGAAGCGCAGGATTCCAGCGGGATATCGCATTTCTTTTCTTCGAGATGATATTTTTCATGACGGCAGGAACACAGTCCTATGCTGAAACGGTTTGAACTTTCGACATAAGAAGACGCCTTCTCATAATCCAGCACTTCGACAAAATCTTCTTCGGCGACCGTCCCCTCGTGCGGCAGAGCTCTCAGAATGGAAACCTGATCACCTTCGACACAATTGGCAGCCATAAAGGATTGCTCACCATGCATATAAGCGTTGAATAGTTTTGCCCATTGCCTGGAATTGAGATGACCTCCGGTGCGCATCATCGTGAACTCGAAAACACCGATGACCATGGGTGATATCATATAAAAATAATCGCCCTTCATCTCAATATCCAGAATCAAGCCCTTTGCACACAGTCCGTCGAGAAGTTTGCGCAGTTTTGTTTCTTCAATTTTAGTGATTTTTTTAATCCGTTTAAAAGGTGATAAACGATAGGGCATCCTGACGATCAAGTCGGCTTCTTCGACAGTGTAAAGCTCTTTCAAAATCGCGTGAAAATTTTCATTCCACGGCACCTTAACGGTCAGTCCGTCTATTTTTTTGCCCAACTCGCGATAAAGAACATCTTTCCCTGCCCAATGCCCCATGATCCCCCCGTTTTGCGAATATTAATGCAAAAAATATTATTTTACGTCATCGACTATTTCAACTGTGTCACAGACGATATGGAAGTTCCCGGCTAATGTCAATTTATTTATCCAATCAACACAAGCATTTCGCCGTATTTTCAAATGTCAAAATGACGTCTTTACAAAAAAGCGGCATCTCAACATGTTGAGATGCCGCTTTGTCGATGAGTTCTATTCAAGCCTTGCCGGGAAACGGTATTCTAGTAGACTAACGGCGTGCGCGGAGGCGATGGCGGAACTTTCCGTGAATCTTCCTCTTTTTCCTTTTCTGTTTTTTTATAACGCTCCCGCTTCTGTTTATCTTTCTGCTTTTGTATTTCGCGATCTCTTTTATTACGTTCCTCGATCTTTTTTTCTTCCAGCTTGTTTCTTTCCCTTTCCTGTTTATATCGTTCTTCCAGACGGCGCTGTTTTTCCTGCTGTTCGCGCTTCTGCAGTTCCTGCCTGTTGCGCTCCTCTTCAAACCGTTGTTTCTCTTTCTGTTTACGCATCTCCAGCTCGCGCTTGTTACGCTCTTCAATCAGTCTTTGCTTTTCTTTCTGCTCGCGCATTTCCCGTTCATATTTATAACGGTCCTCCAGGCGTTTCTGTTTTTCCTTTTGCTTATACCGTTCCAGTTTGTAGTAGGCATCCGGATGCGAAATATTATGATTGCGGCGTAATTTCTCCCGATGCTCGGTAAACTCCCGACGGTTAACCCTGTAATGTTGTTTCCCCGTCCGTATATCATTCGGTGAAATTCGTCTTCCTTTATCGTACCACGGCTCACGATGATAGCGGTGTCCGCCTCTCCAGAAAACAACATCCACGAAACCGCCGGCGCTTTCATAGGTAAAATAATCGAAAGCAAAGGAGACGGCTATCGGAGGCGCGTAGTACATCGGTTCTCCGAAAACAATCGGAACGTCGACGTAATCATCATAAACGTATGAGTCGTCGTATTCATTCCCATACGGTTCTTCATAGATGGTTGTCGTTGTCGTGCCTACGGGCACGGGTACAGGAATACAGGCCCAAAAAGCAAAAACAAAAAACAAAACCATCAATATCCGTAAATTTTTTTTCATCGAACAGTCCTCCTTCAATCGGATCCTGAAAATTTTAAAAACCGGTTAACTGTTTTCCACATCTTTACCGAAGAAGCATCCATTTTCTCCGACACAACAGCCATTTCTATTTCGAGGCACTCCCATCTTCGACGAGATCCTGCAAAATCTCCTGCAGATACGGACGATCTCGATGTCCGGTGTACTTGGCCGGAAATTTAATCAGTCTCAGTTCAGCATATTTGGAAATTCCGCCGGATTTGAGGTCTTCGTAATCCTTGATCAGCCGTTTGTCAATACGGTCGCGAAATAAATCAAGATCTTTTGTGGTAGCGTATTTCGTGAGCACAACACCCACGCGCATATCCTTGTCGATAACGCTGTTGTCGATATAAGGCATATCATAAAAGGTAATAATAAAGGAAGGCGCCTTGAAACCCTTATCGGAGACTTTGGTTTTTTGATACTCCAGCGAGATTTCCACCTTGCCGTCATCAAGGCTCTGCGCTTTAATTTCAACCGGAATGGTATCGCCATTACCGTTGGCGGCGCTGTCATCCTGCATCACCATCAGATTCTTATCCTTGTCTTCAAGCAACACGATACTCTTGACCACCGTGCCCGGCAGCGACGCCAGGGCGTTGAGCTGCTTGACGGAAAGATTTCTGCCGATACGCCGCAGTTCGGAACGCATGGCAAAGTAGTCTTTCTGAGCGCCGTCGGAATAAACGTTATCGTTGTAAATTTTCTTGGTTAACTCGCCGTCAAGTTCTTCAAAAAGAGGTTTGATATCGACCGTATCGAAATTGCGGGAGAGGACATCGAGAAACATCACTCTCTTTTTGATCAGGCTGATATTGTCCGGCGTGCCGGCAGAGTTGATATCCTTATCGAACATCGCGTTAAAAAGCATCTGAAACATACTGGCGCGGATGTTATTATCCGAACTTTCACGCTCCGTCATAATCTTGGTATAGACCTCGCGCATTTCGGAAGCCTTGGTCATCTGAGCCTGCTGATAACTGTATATGGATCCCATAATGGCCACCGTGGCGGCAATCAGCGCCGGACCCAACGCCTGCATAATATCCCACAGATCCTTCTTTTTGGGCGGCTCTTCAGATTTGGGGTGCTGTTCATCACACATGTTTAGACCCTCGCTGGCAAATTTACTTCAGGCTGAAATCCCGTCTGGTTTCTCCGGGACCGACAAAAACTTTCCCCTCATCTTTAGCTCCGACGACAACAACATAAGAGCCCGGTTTGATATCTTTAAAGGTATAAGCGCCCTTTTTATCCGTGGTCACGGGCTGGCCTACCTGTGCGCCCTTGTCATCTTTGAGCGTCACCTTGACTTCCACCGGTTTGCCGGCTTTATCGGACACCATGCCGAAAAGGCTTGCTGCGTAAATCGTTGAAGCCGTTAATATTCCCGCCATAACCAGAACGACGATAAATGTTTTTTTCATAAACAAACCTCCTTAAAGCGATTTCATCTTGTGTTGCCAAACGTAATATATACGTCCGATATATGTCAAACGTTTTTCGACTTTGTTGTTTAACGTTTCCCCGCACAGGGAATACAAACGTTCCGCCCGTCCGGCAGTCCGGTCATTTTTGTCGCCATGGTCATTTCGCCGCAAATGGCGCAAGGCTCCGAAGGTGCAAGCGGGGCGAAACGAGGTTCTTCATAAGGCACTTCCGTCGTGATAAAAATTTCTTCGAACGGACGCGTCAGCAGATCATTGATCTTCATATCTTTCAGCTTCTTTTTATCCTCTTCCGATGCCGTGCCGGCGTTCACGGCTGCTTCCAATTTCACAAACGCTTTCCGATCAGCACCGGCATAATGGTACTGCGTGTTACGAGAAAATCGATACGCCCGGCGATGGAAGCGGCTTAATACCGTAAAAGCATTTTTCCCGTAGTTTTTAATAATCAAATTACCTTTGCCCGCCGCGGTTCCCAGCAGCACCTGAAGGGCATCCACGGCACAGGAGTCGTTTTCACAGACGGCGACAACCTCTTCGTCACAAGAATGCCGGATATTCATTAATGTCAACGCCTCCCTGGCCACGCGATAACCATAGATCAGGCCGGGACAAATATGCCCGTGAAAATCGACGCATTTTTTCAGATCTTCCGACATCTTATCGTTACTGTTTAATTCGGACATTCCTTTTCCTCTTAAAATCCTTGTATCCTGAAGGTAAAACACGAATCATCAGACGGTAATTCTCGCCTCCGATTTTTTCAGCATCGACAGGAATGCCGTCCGCCTGTTCTCCGCAAGTTCAAGAACCGAATGTACGCACTGATGAACACACTGGCCGCATCCGATGCATTTATTGGCGTCCATCTCAATTTTTTTCGCCGCCACTTTTATTGCCGATGTCGGACAGTATTTTTCACACTTTCCGCATCCCGCGCATTCTGAAGGAGTTTTAACTTTCGCAATGTAATAACAACGATAACGCAAGGGAGTGGCGCCCATGTTATATGTACGGAAAATTCCGCAGCAGTCCCAGCAACAGTTGCACAGGCCGATCTGCGGCAGTTTTGTATCGTCCGTTTCGTGAAATACCGTATGGACAGCGCCGCAATCCCTTGCCTTTTGAATAATGTCAAAAGCCTCTTGTTTGTCGACCCGACGCATATATCCGTATTTCAGATATGTTTTAATCCCTTCTCCAAACCCCATACAGCCGACGTCATCAGGCATCTTCAGTCGGCACGGATCATCGGTATTGACCGTCATCTGCCGGCACATGCAGGCTTTGAACTGGCCGATGATGCTCTTGTTTCCATACTCCATGATCAAATCATTAATGGTGCTTGTGGGAAAAATTTTAGAATCCGGCACGATGATTTTTTCGTCAATAACAATCCGGGATTTCCCTTTGCCGTCCCTGGATTCGCGCACGATGCCGACACTCTGATTGGATATCTGAGCATGCCGGCCGATGGCATTCATGATATTACGGAGAGGGAAAAAATTATATCGGGGCAAATCATTCAAAAAGCTCATGTACCGTTGAGCGAATTCCTTTTCTTCAGGTTTGCCGATCAGATAGGATACCTGACCTTCAAACCAGCCGACAACAAAAGGATGCAGTGTATATTGTTCTTCGGGTGTTTCAGGATTTTTTATGCCTATAAATGCTTTTTTCTTCAGAGATTCAAAAATGACATTGAACTTTTCACGACCCATGCCGCTGAGCGCGGCAACCTGCTCAAAGGAGTATAAATCCGTGCCCATTTTCAGCAGCAGATCGAGCTCTTCCGGCTCGATAACCAGGTCAATCATTTTGAGTACCGGATCAAGCGGTGGCCAGAACCTCTTATTCTGCCTGTTCATCATTAGAACAAGTTTGCGAAGATCATGCTTTCTGTTGCGTAGAGCATTTTTATTCCTGCTGGCCATATCCGACCTCGTGAAATCTATTCCACCGAACAACCACCGGATCGCTTATTACGCTACGGTGAGCCCCCTGCCACGAAGATATTTTTTCACATCCTGAATTTTCAGCAGGCGGAAATGAAAGACCGAAGCCGCCAGCAGTATCGTCGCGCCGCCCTGGACCACCGCTTCGTAAAAATCTTCCAGTTTACCAGCTCCGCCTGAAGCCACCACCGGCAATGTCACCACGTCGGCAATCGCTCGGGTGAAGGGAATATCATAGCCGGCTTTGGTGCCGTCTCCATCCATGCTTGTGGGTAAAATGACACCCGCGCCCATTTCCTGACAGGTTTTCGCCCAGGCAATGGCATCCTGGGCGACCGGCAACGTTCCGCCGGAAACGACCAGTTCGAAACCAGAGGGCATTTGCGCGTTTCTTTTCGCGTCAATGGCCACGGTTATTTTTTCCTTGCCGAATTTATCAGACGCCTGTCGGATCAGCCCGGGATTTTTCACCGCCGCGCTGTTCATTGAAACCTTGGAAGCGCCGGCCGACAAAACCATATCGATATCTTCAAGCGAGGCAATGCCCCCGCCGACGGTCAGAGGGATTTTAATGACCTTAGAAACATTTTTCACCCATTCCAGACGCGTCTTGCGATTTTCCAGCGTAGCGGCAATATCGAGCATTGCCAGTTCATCGGCGCCTTCCGCCTGATAAAAGGCGGCGTTTTCCACCGGATCGCCCGCTTCCTTGATATCAACAAAATGAACGCCTTTAACCACCTTGCCGTTTTTCATATCCAGACAAGGCATGATTTTAACCGGCTGCATAAACATTAACCTCCAGAAATAGAAATGTGAAATGTAATAGAACTCTCAACGACCTTCCTCATAATTTTCGTTTGTCGATGACGCGACTGGCCTTGCCTTCCGAACGCTCAATGGTTTTGGGCTCCACCAGTTTGACCTTGGCCGTAATGCCCAGATACTCCTTCATATCCTTAATCAATTGTTTTTCCAACTGCTGCAGCACCTTTACCTCGCCGGCATCGGCAAACAGTTCTTCCGTCACTTCCACCTGAACTTCCAGGGTGTCAAGCGTACCCGTGCGTTCTACAACAAGCTGATAATGAGGTTCCAGGCCTTCGATATTAATCAGAACGGATTCGATTTGCGAAGGATAAACATTGACGCCGCGAATGATGAGCATATCATCGCTGCGGCCCATAACGCGATCCATGCGGTGAAACGTTCGTCCGCAGCGGCACGGTATCGTAATCAGCCGGGAAATATCCCGCGTCCGGTAACGTATCAGGGGGAAAGCCTCTTTCGTCAGCGTTGTAAAAACAAGTTCACCCTGCTCGCCCCGTTTCAGGACCTCGCCCGTTTGCGGATTGATGGTTTCCACCAGAAAATAATCTTCAAAAACATGCATGCCTTCCTGAGCTTCGCTGCATTCCATGGATACACCGGGACCCATGATCTCGGAAAGACCGTAAATATTCATCGCCTTGATGCCGAAAGCCTCTTCGATCTGCCGGCGCATCTGTTCGCTCCAGGGTTCGGCTCCGAAAATGCCCACGCGCAGTTTCAGAGACCGGACGTCCACCCCCAGCGCTCCGCCCTGCTCCGCCAGATTCAGCGCGTAGGAAGGCGTGCAGCAGATGGCCGTCGGGCCGAAATCCTGCAGGATCATCAACTGCCACTTGGTATTGCCGCCGGACATGGGAATTACGCTGGCCCCGATTTTCTCCGCGCCATAGTGAATGCCCAATCCGCCGGTAAAAAGACCGTAACCGTAGGCATTGTGAATAATATCGCCCTTGGTCAGATTCGCCGCGGCAAAACAGCGGGCAACCAGTTCCGCCCAGCTCTCGATGTCGCGCTTTGTATAGGCGACAACGGTGGAACTCCCCGTTGTTCCGGACGATGCGTGCAAACGAACGATATTGCTCATCGGCTCGGCAAACATGCCGAAAGGATAATTGTTCCGCAGATCCTGTTTGGTGGTAAAGGGAAATCGCTGCAAATCATCCAGCGTTTTGATATCGTCAGGTCTGACGCCCGCCTTATCGAAAGATTGTTTATAAAAACCGACGTTATGATAAACTCGGGTGATCACCTGTTGTAATCTTTTCAGCTGCAACGCCTCCAGCGCTTCCCGGGGCAGCGTTTCATATTCTTCATTATAAATCATCGTTTGTGCGCTCCTGCCAATACAATTAAATCTTTTTCATATCAGGATTATTTTCAGTTCTGCGGTTTTGCATGGACTCGTGCTCTTTACCAAGATGACCGATATAATCCTCAAATGTCCAGCTCAGGGCCGTCTCCGTTATCACGGCAAAAATAATGTTCTGCGGATCGGGCAGCACCGCTTTGAAGCTTCTCATCACCCGCAAGACCCAATCGCGCTCCTGTGTATGAACAATAACCACCCGGTACTTGCCGGCGGAAGGAGACAATTTTATTTCCGAAGCCTTCCATTCGCCATGTGTGTTCCCTTCCGACCCTTCAATCATACCCTCCAGTACGTCGCCCACCCGCAAACCCAGCATGGGTTGAGTCACGGCAATCACCTCCGGTACCGGAACTTGCCTGTTCATGCCTTCAAACGAGGCCCTGCCTTGTTCGATATCCTGTGTCGATAACCCTACGCTAAAACAAATTATCTTGTCCATCTTCGCCATGCGGCATCAGCCTTTTCGGGTTCACTATTTCAATATCTGCGATAGCATCTTGCTGTCCGCGCCGAAATAAACCTTTTTGCCTATTCTCACCACCGGACGACGAATCAGGCGAGGCTCTTGGAGCATAAGATCAACCAGATCCTGATCCGCAAGTTTTTCCTGACTCAGCCCCAATGCTTTAAAACGGGGCGAACGGAAGCTGAACATTTCCGATGCGGATTTACCCTGTAAAAGTTCATCAATTTCCGAGCGCGTGAACGGCTCCTGGAAAAAGTCTCTTGCTTTAACTTCCACCCTCTTCCGCGAGAGAAACTCTCCCGCCTTCCGGCACGTCGTTCACTTCGTCCAGCAGAACAAGTCAACCTTCATACATGTTCCTTTTTCATTTATTCTTCGCGCAGCTTTTCCAGCATCCGGCCGGCGTGCGGCGCGACGGAATGAAACGCTTTCAACTGCGCACAGGCATAATCGGCGCAGGCAGCGCATGTGCTGACCTTTTTCTCCATGCCGCAGGTCCTGATGCCGCAGACGCGACAGTGACTGAAAAGCCGTCCGTTCATTTTCAGGCAACCGTCACAGGTTGCGTCCTGAGGTTTGATGTGCAGACCGTATTGCGTCGACCAGCGTTGGGCCACATCCTCCCGGGCCTTGTCATCGTCGGCTTGTGTCGCCAGATAAACCGGACACTTCGTGCAAATAATACCGCAATAAGCAATCATCGTTTCCATTACGCCTCCTGTTATTATCTAATAATTTGTCAATTATAAAGTATTTTATTTACCTGTTGGCATTTTATCACAGATGGAGATCATTCAATCAAAATAATCAGCGGGTTCACTATCGGAAAGCCGTCGCTTTCAGGCGCGTGTCCGGCTCACCAATCCAAATAAAAAGGCCATTTCATTCTGATTTACCGGATATTTTCATCATCACCCGACGACACCCTTTCCCATTTTCCATGACTTGTTGAACTCTGGGCGAATCTATGTTAAAAATTATTAAAGGCATTCTCTGTCAATTCAGGATTATAAAGGCATGATTCATGTTTGATGTATTTCCCAGAGATGATCGCGCGCAGGCATTGAGAATCAAGAGATTTTTCATGGCTGTCGCATCTTATTCCATATGGTGCCTGATAGCGCTTTTCACATTTATTTTAGACATAACCCCCATATCCATCCGTGTTCTGATCGGTTGTTTTTCAGGAATCCTTGCCAGCAATATTCTGATCTATGTAATGCTGCGGTCCGGATTCAGCAAGCGTTTTCAGGATCCAAGCCTGACCCTTTTCCAAATGGTTATTGCCACTGTCTGGACCATGGTAATTTTGTATTATGCCGACGAGGCCAGAGGCGCTGTGCTTATACTTTATCTGGTTGTTTTCGTTTTTGGACTCTTTAAACTGAATTTACGGGAATTTCTTGTTTTATCCGCATTTGCCGTGGTCAATTACGCAATTGTTATCTTGATGCTCCATAAAAACAAACCGGGAACCCTCGACGATAAAATCGACATATTGAGTTTAGTCATTCTGGCGCTTGTTTTGCCGTGGTTCTCATTTGTCGGCGGCTACATTACCCGGCTCAAAAGCAAGGTGGCCCGGTCTCTTGCCACCGTGAAAGAAACCGAGCTTAAATTCAGAACGATATTCGATTCCGCGTCGGATGGCATTACCCTGCTGGATGTCAACGCGGGACATTTCGTTGCCGCCAATGAATCTGTCTGCCGAATGCTGGGATATACTCAGGAGGAATTTCTGCACCTGAGAGTATCCGACCTCCATCCCCGCGAATCACTCCAATCCGTATTCGAAACATATGAAAAGGTGAACAAAAACGAATTATCAATCGCCAGGAATATTCCCTTAATCAAAAAAGACAAATCGATAATGTATGCCGATATCAGCGGATCAGTGATCGCCATGGACGGCAAAGAATATTCCGTCGGCGTAATCCGCGACATTACCGAACGCAAAAAATCGGAGGAGTTACTGGCCATCAGCGAAAAAAGATACCGTCTGCTCGCCGATAACGTGACCGATATCATCTTCACGATGGATATGAACCTTCATTACACCTATGTCAGTCCATCCGCCTATCGCATCGCCGGATACGACGCCATGGAACTCACGAATATGAAAATTGATGCCATGGTCGATCCGGAAACGCTCAACCGGTTTATCGCCATCCTCAGGGAGGAGCTGGAAATCGAAAAACAACCCTGCCGGGATCTGAAAAGATCGCGAACGCTGGAATATCAGCATATCCACCGGGACGGATCACGATTGTGGGTGGAAACTACCCTCAATTTTCTCCGGGATGAAAATAATGCGGTGGTGGGAATCATCGGCACCGCGCATGACGTTACCGAACGTAAAAGAATGGAGGAAAAATTAAGATTCGAGGAACAGAGATTCCGCAATTTTGTGGAACATTCTTCAGACATTATCGTTTCCGTTAATCTGGATGGAATCATTACGTACATCAATCCGGCGATAGAGCTGGTGCTGGGATACACACCGGAGGAAAGAATCGGCGCCAGAGGCTTCGAGCTTATTCACCCGGATGATATTGATTTTTTAATCCGTTCATTTGCGGCGCTGAGCACCGATCCCAAGGCTCCGGCCATCCATGGTGAAATGCACCTTCGCCACAAGGACGGAACATACCGCACCCTGGAAGCCGTCGGGAGCAGTCTGGTCAAAAATAATATGGTGGAAGCCGTCATTATTAACTACCGGGATATTACCGAGCGCAAGTTGGCCGAGGAAGCATTACAGAAGAGCGAACAACGGTATCTGGAGCTAAGCATCCTTGATGACCTGACGCAGGTTTATAACTCGAGGCATTTTCACGCGCAACTTGAAAAAGAAATGGAAAGATCGAATCGCTACGAACAGCCGTTGACCCTGCTGCTTCTCGATCTCGACAAATTCAAAACCTTCAACGACACTTACGGCCATGTAGAAGGCGATAACGTACTGTCCAGGCTTGGACAGGTGGTTAAACGCTGTTTGCGCGATCCCGACTCCGCTTATCGCTACGGCGGCGAAGAATTTACGGTCATCCTGCCGATGACGACAAAAGACGAAGGAATTATTACAGCGCAAAGAATCCGGAATGAGTTCGGGAAAGAAGTCTTTACTCCCCTGCCGGGTACGGAAATCCTTGTGACGATGAGCATCGGTGTTTCGCAGTACATCCCCAGAGAAGACATGAAAAGTTTTGTTCACCGTGTGGATCAGCTTATGTATCAGGCCAAGAAACACGGCCGGAACAGAATTTACGCCGACTGATCATGGTCGTTCTGACAGCGCAAACATGTTTTTATCCGAACCCTGCCGTTCCCGGCATCGTTCCCCTGATGCTTCGAATTTCACTTCGCTGATTCCCGGAAAGAACCTCTATCGCTCCAGAATCTCTATTTCCGTCGCCTCCGTCACCCGCCATCTTTTTTCGACTTTTTGCAGTCTGAACTGAAGCGCCAGGACGGCATCGTTCCTCCGACCGTCGGCGCCGGTTGCCTTGACAATGGCTGTGGCAACGGCTTGCGCCTGCGGAAGATCAATCGATTGAACGTCCATGTCTTCAAGGTCGACAGACAGGTCTTTGTAATAATTTCGTGCCATCATCATATACGTTGGCACATCTTTTTTATCGACGGATCGGGAAATTCCGTAGCCCGGAATATCAACCTGACAGTTTTCGGCCAGTCCCTCCTGGAGGCGTCTGATGCGACGCGCCGCCGCCAGTCCGTTTTCTCCTGCTGACCATTCCAGGTCTTTTGCCAGCGAATGCAAATGTTTTTTTACCGCTCGGGCCTCCCAATCAACAAACAAAATCAAAAACGTTGCAGCAGCCGCGATTACGATTACTCCCGCCGTTAAATATTTTCTGTTTACCATAAAGGAACTCCCACGATACGGTTGACGGGTGTCTGCCCGAAGGTATGCGCTTCGGCAGGCATTGTTCGATTGTCTCCCACAACATACACATGCCCCGGTTTGACGATGACCGGGGCAAGATTCCAGTCGTATCTGCCCGCCACGTAGGGCTCGTCAACTTTTGTCCCGTTAACAAAAAGACTGCCCTTTCTGAATTCAATGCTCTGACCGGCCGTGGCAACAACGCGTTTTAAAAGCATCAATCGTCGGCCGGTCATCCGTATCGTGACAACGTCCGGCGGCACGGGCAAAGAAAAAACATAGCGCAGAGCGAAACAGAAGTTGAATGAACCGGTAACATAGGTGGGCGACATGCTTTCGCCCTGAACGCGAAACGGTATGAGCACATATTTGAAAATTATAAAAGCGGAAACGGCAACGACAGCGACGCGCAGCAGATAACGGACGGTTATTTTCGGAAAAAAGAATTTCTTTACAGCGCGATCGTCCATTGCCATTCCTCATCGGGGAAAACCGGTTTTTTATCGTTTACGCATCAGGCCGTCGGCGGCGATCATGCCGGAAATCGCCGCTCCCACGATGCCGCGGCTTTTGCCGGTGCCGTCCCCTGCGACAAAGACGCCTTCGACGTTTGTTTCCAGATAACGGTCGGTCGGGAAATGGGTATCGAAAAATTTTATTTCCGGCGCGTACATCAGCGTTGACGGATGCAGAATGCCCGGAATGATTTTATCCAGTGATTTAAGCGATTCCCACAGATTGTCCATGATGCGTGCGGGCATGGCCAGGGTGATGTCGCCGGGCGTTGCGCTGCAGGTCCCCCGGCAGACTTCAAAATGCCGTGCCGTGCTGTTGAACGTGGACAGCGAACTTCTCCTGCCTTCGCGGAAATCGCCGATGCGCTGGACGATCGGCTTGCCGCCGCCCAGCAGGAAAAATTGTTTAGCGATGCTCAGCCCGAATTCCGTGGTATCCGAATAAGGTTTGGTCAGGGCGACGGTGTTGATCAGGGCGAAATTGGTGTTTTTTGTTTTCTTGCCGGAAAGGGCGTCACCGTTGACCAATTTAAAATCACCGTGATGTTCCACCCGGACCCGCCCGCCGGGATTGGTGCAAAACGTCCTGACCGTATCGCCGTGACGTCCCGTGGTGAAAATAAATTTGGGATCGTAAACGATATCGGTCACAACGTCGTAGAATCTTCTGTTGAGTTCCAGACGGATCCCCACATCGATCGGACCGAAATTATTCCGGATGCCCAGCGCTCTGGCGATGTCGCGGAACCAGTATGCGCCGCTGCGTCCCGGAGCGGCCAGAACAACCGGCGCGCGGCAGCTCATTCTTTTTTTGTTGATGCGGCAGAGCAGTCGGAAGAAGCCCTCCCGTTTTTTTTCAATAGACTCGACTTCTGTACTCAGCAGAAAATCGGTGTTTTTCAAATGTCCCCGCAGATAATCCACCAGCGCCCTGCCGTTATCCGTTCCCCAGTGCCACTGTTCAGGTGCAATAAACTGTGCGTCGTGTTCGGCGGCCATATCCGCCAGTACCTGAAGATTTTTTTTATTATCGATAAACGTAACCTGACGACAGCGCGGAAATCCCGTAAATATCCGTTTGATCTCCAGCATCATGTTTTCCGCCGTCGGGCGATCGATTTGCAGCTCATCGATATCCAGGCCGACGCGATAATCGAAGTTCAGTTTGCCATCGTTAAGAAGCCCTCCGGCGGGATACGGGTTCCGATCAAGGATGGCAATAGCATCCATTCCCATCTTTTCCAGCCGAAGCGCAGCGAACAGCCCGGCCGGACCGGAACCGATAATTAAAATTTTATAGTTTTTTGTTTGCATACGTTAAAGACGGAAGCATTTACGCCTGTTGTAAAAATAACGCCCTTTTCTTTCTGATATCCATAGTCCATCCGGACGGAGATACTGACAATCTTCACGATCCTTTTTTATTATTTTACATAATTGGCGACGGTTATCAAGTCATGTTATTTTTATCAATGATATCAGCTTTTTTCTCCATACGAGAACCGGCACAGGCACGATGGATCATGGAACACAAAAAGCAAGGTCTATTGTTTTCTTCATTCCGGATGTCTATAATAGTAATATGATATTCAACCAAAGGAGGTGATAAAAGCAACAAAAAAAGATGATGGTTGGTGTGAGTAAACTTGTCCATTTTGGTGATCATGCATGAAAGGAGGGATGGTCATGTTTGCACCAAAAAGAATTCTCGTACCGACAGATTTCTCCGATTATTCCGATGAAGCGTTGAAACAGGCATTGGAGCTCGCGAAGCAATACAACTCGAAAGTCTATCTGCTGCACGTCGCAAATCCGGTAACGCAATGCACAGCCGATTATTGTCTGGACGTGGAAACATTTAAAAAAGCCGAAGAAAACGCAATGATCCAGGCAAGGGAAATGATGCAAAAAGAGCTGCAAAAATTTCCCGAATTCCAGGAAATTGAAATTATCAGTGATATCAGAGAGGGAGAACCTGTTAAAGAAATCCTGAAAGAACAGGAAGAAAAAGGCGTCGATTTAATCGTGATGCCTTCGCACGGCAAATCAGGAATTTTGAAGAGACTCATGGGACAGATTGCCGAGAAAGTGATGGAGGAAACCAAGAGTCCCGTTCTCCTTGTGCAGCATTGATTGAGACAGGAGATAAACAGGCAAGGTCGGCAAGGCGGCGTTGAGTTGACGCCGCCTTGCTTTTGTTCAGAGCATCCCCTTTTTCAGGATGGCGATCAGGAGCCAAATACCCAGAACCGCGGCCGCGGAAAACCCGATCAGCCCGATGAGGGATATTTCATAGACGAGCGGCGGTGTGCTGTAAGCCAGAAGATACGCGGAACCGATGATCAGGGCGGCAATAATAATGGAAAAGGACAGACGGTTGCTGGCCTGATCAAGATCGCGTAAAAAGGTGTCGATCCATCGCATTTCCATATTGATGGTCATTTTGTTCTGACGAATCAGTCTGGTCACCTGCAGCACCTCCCGGGGCAGCGCCTGAAATACATGAACGGAATCGGAAACAACCGTCAATAAATCCGAAGCAATGTTTTCCGGCGCATACCGGGCCAGTTTTGCCCGTTTAATAAACGGTTCGGCGTAGGCAATCATATCAAATTCCGGATCGAGAAGGCGGGCGATTCCCTCCATCGCCGCAAAGGCTTTCATCATTAAAAAAATGACCGGCGGAATTCTTATTTTATTGTTCGTGGCAATGTCGAGCAAATCCTGAATCAGACGGGCCAGATCAATGTCTTTCAGGGATTTGAAAAGATGCCTGCCCATAAAATCATCAATTTCTTTTTCCAAAGCGTGGACATCCGGTTCTTCATCGTATTCGCCAAGTTCCAGCATCAGGCGCGCGCATTTTTCCGCATCCTTTCTGGCCAGCGTTTCCATAATATCCACAAAGAGTGCGCGTTGTCGTTTATCCACGGAACCGGTCATGCCGAAATCGAGAACGCAAACGACGTTGTTCGGCAGGACAAAGACATTGCCCGGATGGGGATCGGCGTGGAAAAATCCGAATTCAAAAACCTGTTTCATAACGAAATCGGCGCCGCGGGCGGTGATTTTTTTAAGATCCAGACCGGCCTTTTCAAGGCTGTCTATGTCCGACACCTTGATGCCGTCCACATATTCCATGGTGAGCACCCGCGTACCCGATACGTCCGAATAGACTTTGGGAATGTAAATGGTTCTGTCGTTGAGAAACTGGCCGGCGACTCGCTCCATGCTGGCGGCTTCCGTGCCAAAATCGAGTTCCCTTTCCAGGGTTCTCGCAAATTCCTCGACGACGCGGGTGGGCTTCTGAAAAGATATCTCTTCGATATTTTTCTCCATCAGCAACGCCAGATGGAGCATGATCTCCAGATCGACTTCAATGATCTTTTTAAGTCCCGGTCGCTGGATCTTGACGGCGACAATTTCGCCGTCGGCAAGCACGGCTTTGTGAACCTGAGCGATGGAGGCGGACGCCAGTGGGGTTTCTTCAAACGAAGAAAAAAAGTTGTCCAGATCACCGCCAAGTTCGGATTCGATAATTTCTTTCGCTTCGGAAAATGAAAAAGGCGGAACATCATCCTGAAGCTTTTCGAATTCCTGGATAACGTCCGCGGGAATCAGGTCGGGACGCGTGGAAAGAATCTGCGCGAATTTAATAAAGGTCGGACCGAGTTCTTCAAAAAGCAGTCGCATGCGTTCCGCGCGGCTTAACTTTTCGACATTCTCACGCTTATGACGGGAGATCATTTGAAGACCGATTTCTATGTACTGATCGATCTTCAGCCTTTCCACCAAATCATCAAACCCGTAACGAAAAAGAATGGAGAGGATCTGTCGGTAGCGGCTGAAATTCCGATACGTCCGGCCCAGCACACCTATTTTCTTGATGCTTAACATTCTGCTGACATCCTCTTGAATGTTCTGTGACCGTTTGAGCCGGACAGCACATCCGGGTTACCCGGACTTATTTCTTGCGGGTTTTTTTCAGATTGCCGATCTCTTTCTTAAGGGCATTGAGTTCTTTCCTGCTGGCAATATCCGCGCCGGCCATGTAGTCGGCGATGCCCTTTTGAATTGTTTTTTCCATGTCCCGTCTGGACTGTTCGTACTTCTTTGTCAAATCGGCCACAAACTTTCTGCCTTCCGCCTCGCTCATCTTGCTTTTTTTGATGATGTCTTTGGCCACAGCTTCCATTTCCGAGCGGGTTTTCACAGCAAGGCCGATTCCTGTCAACATAACTTTTTTCATCATTTCAAACGGCATAATGTCCTCCTTTTCAAGTGGTTCGTTTTTTCGTTACTTTAAACCGGTTGTGACGACTAATATTTGTCTGATTGATCATTCATTGACGGCTTTTTCAATATAAGGGAGTTGTTTTTATGTGTCAATTGATTTTTGAATGTTGACGGCATGTTGCGTATAGCAGAAAACATTTCTTAAAATGCATCACGGTAAATTATCCGTCATGCGCAATATGATTCAGCGCGTATTTAACACATCGATCCCGGTGATGTAAGCTTCCATAAAATGCACTTTCATAAAGTGGGCACTGTTATACCGTCGTCCCGTGAATCGTTGATACTTTTCATAAAAGCCCGGCAGTTGGCGCGGTGAAAATCTCACTTCCCTTCCGACGTGTTTGAACCCCAGCAATCGATACGGCGGTTGAGTAATCGAACCGCTCTCCGCTTTCTCAGCGCTTTCATCCGCAAACCTCGGGGCCGGGATGGGATCTTCGGTATTGACAAAACGGAATATGGCAAGGGAATCGTTCTTCTTTCTGATTTTGCTGGTCCGAAGACAAGAGGCATGTCCGTAGCGTGCCGCAAAATACCGGTTGCCGATGGGCGGAGCGCCGAATGTATGGGAAAGAATTCTGTGCCGGGAAACACTGTAATAGTCGCATAACCGCGCGGCATAGAGCGTCGCCATAGCGCCGCCCAGACTATGTCCGATGATCCAGAAAAAGCACCGTTTTCGCTTAAGTTCATCTTCCAGGATTTGCAGCAGGTTGCCTTTCAGCGAACCATTTTTAAAAGTAACATGTTCCGCCCTGTCTTCAAAATCGTGAACATTTTCAAAAATTCCATTATGAACCTTTAATCGGCTGAGATGGGGAAAATTTTCCTTATTCAGGAAACGCGTCATACGAATATCCAGATTCTGAAGCCAGTCCTGGATTTGATCCGATCCCCGGAATACAATCACAACCAGCGTCATAGCTCCTTCGGGGATCCGAATATCGCGGCATCCGATCAGCGCCTGCAAATGGTTGTGGAAATAAAGTTGGACATCGGAGAAACCAAGTGTCAATAGCGTTTCCGCGTAACGAAGATCGTTATAATAGCTGTCCCGGGCAAGATAAGCCGCAATTCCTGTTTTTTGCGCATCAAGGCTGTCAAGTTTCTCCGCAACAAACATCGTATTCCAGTCCAGAGATCCATTATAGACATAGTCCAGCATGATTGTGCGTTCTCCTGTTTTTCATGTGATCCATCTGTTGTTTTTATCGAAGCATTTTTGTTATAGGGGTGAAGGCGGGGAAAGACAACTTCAAATCATTACCGGTTCAGTTTCCATTTAATCTGAAATTCCACTTCCTCTTCCGAAGAGCCGCGTTCATGTTCGATGTTGATGACGGCATCCGGCGGGATGGTTATTTTTTCTCCGGCAATCTGGATCCGGAAGGCATTGCCGTTTTCGATACAGTCGGCAAGCCTCCTCAGTTTCGACACAAATTCCTTGTCCGTATATTTTTTTTCGATATCCCGTTTCTTTATCTTCTGCATTGCCGACATTTTTGTTCACTTTCATCCATGTTTATTTTTATTGTTCACCGCTCGTCATTGCCTTCAGAGAAAGCTGATCTCTTTCGTGGCCGCCGTAACGACATAGCAGCGTTCGTTGTTGGAACCGCTATCCGCCGGGACAATAAAAAAGCCGGGGCGTCCGGGCTGATATCCGGTTGTGGTGCCGGCAAGCACTTCGCCATCCTTGAACACGACTTTGATCTTACGTCCGGCCACCGGTTGTGACAAATTGAATTCATTGGTTTTAACATGCGTCGGATTGCCGGCCAAATCCTTCACAAAGAACAACGCTTTCATGTCTTTGGTAAAGATTTCCAGAGGCTTGGTTCCGGGTGGAGTATTTGCTTCACTCACATGAAATACTTCTTTCCCCGGGAAAAAGTCGGCAGTTGTGCCTTTAATCATTCTTCCGTCCGCCAATCTCGCCACTACTTTATTCACAAACAATCCCCTTAAACGTTTTATAATTCATTCTTTTTAATTTTCGCGCCGGGATAATCACCAACCGTTTTCTTTATGTGCATATGTTACAATATGTACATCCTTATTTCAAACAAACTTCCTTTTGAAGCGCGGCCGCCGTCGAATCAGGTTTTATGTCAAACATTTTCTTTTCACCCTTATCGACGCCAAAATACAGGGATTTACCGTCTCTGTCAAAATGGCCTATGGATAATATTGTGATACCCTTTTTCCCGCAATCGATCTCATACCGGCATATTTTGTGCGTAAGCTTGTCATATCCTTCTATGGACAATCCATCCTTGATTCTGGACTGCAATTCTATCGTTCTGCCTGTGTCGGAATAGATTTGTTTTGCCCAAACCTCGACCGTATTATTTGCAGCGTCTGCTTGCACCTTATGTTTATCATATAAATAAACGTTACCGTCGTCGTCTTCATGGTACTTGACCCAATCGGACGAACCTTTTTCGCAACCGGTAAACAAAAGCACAAATATCAGCGATAAAAATATGACTGACCTGATGGATTTCATTGCAAGCCTCTTTTATGTTTTTTGTAATAACCTTTTTTATTTTACCATTATTTCAATAAAATTTTTGATTTAATTTATATGGATAAACTATTGATCCGGATCGGTTAACCCATCTCCAGCAGCATTTTATTTAATTCCTTGATTTCATCGCGCAGTTCGGCTGCATGTTCGAATTCCATGTTTTTCGCCGCCTGCTTCATCTCCTTAGTC
This sequence comes from Deltaproteobacteria bacterium, assembly GCA_019136325.1. Next base: position 31,290 of record JAGVUJ010000279.1, on the reverse strand, counting down.
CGTTGGGCGATCAATGACGGCAAATCTTCTTCCTTGAGCGGAACATTTTTCTCTTTGACGCCGGTGGGCACGGTCATATAATCCGCTTCATAAATAGAACCCAGAACATGGCTGATGGATTTTTTAATCGATTCCGGAGTGATGTTGTTCTCTTCGTTATATTTCTGCTGAAGAATCCGACGCCGTTTGGTTTCATCCAGACAGGCCTGAATGGATTTGGTGATTTTATCGGCATACATGATGACCTTCCCGGCGACATTGCGCGCCGCGCGTCCGCTGGTTTGAATCAGAGAGCGTTCCGACCTCAGAAATCCTTCCTTATCCGCATCCAGAATGGCCACCAGTGATACTTCGGGAATATCCAGTCCCTCCCGCAACAGATTTACGCCGACCAGGACATCGAATGCACCCAGGCGCAAATCCCGGATGATTTCCACGCGTTCCAGCGTATGCACATCGGAATGCAGATAGCGCACGTTGATATCCAGACCGGCGTAATAATCCGTCAGATTTTCCGCCATGCGTTTGGTCAACGTTGTCACCAGCACGCGTTCGTTTCTTTCTATCCTCTCTCTGATTTCCGCCAGCAAATCGTCAACCTGATGCTGGGCGGGTTTGACCTCGATTTCCGGGTCCATCAGTCCGGTGGGACGGATGATCTGCTCGACACGGATACCTTGTGTTTTGGCCATTTCATACTGCGCGGGCGTTGCCGAAATATAGATTCTCTGATTGGTCAGCGCTTCATATTCGTCAAAACGCAGCGGCCGGTTATCCAGCGCCGAAGGCAGTCGAAATCCGTACTTGACCAGCGTTTCCTTGCGGGACCTGTCGCCGCGATACATGCCGGCCAGCTGGGGCAGCGTCGCATGGCTCTCATCAATGATGATCAGCGCATCCTCCGGCAAATATTCCATCAGGGTCGGCGGCGGTTCGCCGGGTTTGCGCCCGGTCAAATGACGGGAATAATTTTCTATGCCCTGGCAATAACCCATCTCCTCCATCATTTCCAAATCAAAGTTGGTTCGCTGCTCCAGTCTTTGCGCCTCCAGCAGCCGGTTTTGTTCTTTGTATTCAGCCAGAGTGGCCGCCAGTTCCGCACGAATGTCGGTGATCGCTCTCTGAAGATTTTCACGTGAAGAAACATAGTGACTGCCGGGATAAACAGCTGTTCTGCCGACCGAATTGATTTTCCTGCTTCGCAAAGGATCAATCAGCGACATGGATTCAATCGTGTCGCCGAAGAATTCCACACGCAACGCCTGCTCGTCTTCATAAGGCGGGAATATTTCCACGATGTCACCGCGCACGCGAAACGTTCCGCGATGGAAGTCGATATCATTTCTTTCATACTGAATTTCCACCAGTCTTTTGAGAAGTTCATCGCGCGGAAATTCCTTACCTGTTTCCAGTTGAACGATCATTCCCATATAGGCATCCGGCGAACCCAAACCGTATATGCAGGACACACTGGCGACAATGATGACATCGCGCCGCGTCAAAAGGGCGTGCGTCGCGGCATGGCGCAGTTTGTCGATTTCCTCATTGATGGCGGAATCTTTTTCAATATAGGTATCGGTAACCGGCAGATACGCTTCCGGCTGGTAGTAATCGTAGTAACTGACGAAATATTCCACGGCGTTTTCCGGGAAGAGCCCCTTGAATTCTTCGTATAATTGCGCCGCCAGCGTTTTGTTATGGGCGATAATCAGCGCCGGACGCTGAACGCGTTCGATGACATTGGCAATGGTAAACGTTTTGCCGGAACCCGTAACACCTAAAAGTACCTGATGCTCCCTGCCTTTTTCCAGGCCTTTCACCAGATTGTCAATCGCCTGCGGCTGGTCTCCCGCCGGAACGAAATCAGTTGTGATTGAAAGTCTTTCCATATGCTTTTATATTACAGGAAAAGGACCGGTTCCCGCAATATTATTTCCCGTGCCTTATACGCGTAATCGGCAATTTCAGGATATGTGTCTTTGAGCGAGGCAATCTGACGCAGATTGTCCGCCGTGCGCAAGACCAGCGTTGCCATATCGCCTTCCGCGATTCCCGTAGCTTTGATAACCGAATCCCAGCTATGCCCCTGCGCCCAGTAATAAATAGCGGTCCCTGCGGCGGCATGGAGTTTTACTACCGGAAAACCCGCATCTTCCAAGCGACGGATAAGCGGCCGTGCGGCAAGAGCAACCTTTTTGAACGATAACGTCAGTTTCGACGGCAAATCTTTTACCGTCATTTTCATATCATCGTCACGATCATAGGCGAAAAAAGCGACAACGGCCGCAAGCAGTTTTTCATTATCTTGAGGAAACGCATTCTCCCGCAGGCACTGCGCCACCAGCAGCGGATAATCCAGACGCAGTTTGGAAGCCCAATGCCCGTCTTCGGTCAGCGCTCCGGTTTCATCCACAAATCCTTCTTTCTGCAAAAATTTAAAGTGCCGCGAAAAATCCTTCCAGAGCGTTTTTTCCGCGGAAACATCCGCGCCGTGATGCCGGATGTTCTGCTGATAAGCGGCGAACGACCTCTCGAATATTTTTCGAATATCCTCCGGCGTCTGCGACAGAAGCAGATTCAAAACCATCGCGAAATCATTTTTCAGCCGGCTGAAAATTTCTTCGGGTTTTTGAAACAACAGACGCCGGACGTGATTCAAATCCATAAATTTTCCGGGAATTGTCAACATAAAACCGATATTGTCCTGCCCGCGTCGGCCCGCGCGTCCCGTCATCTGGCGGAATTCTGTAGCCGTCAGCGGATCGAAATCATTGCCGTTGAATAAATCCGAATTGAAAAGGACGATGGTTCTGGCCGGGAAATTCACGCCTGCGGCGATAGTGGATGTGGCAAAGATCACGCGCAAATGTCCGCCATTCATCATTTCTTCGACCAGCATTTTCCATGCCGGCAACTGTCCGCCGTGATGAGCGGCGAGTCCCCGGGAGCGTAACGCTTTTAATTGCCGATGATTGTTCAGCGACGGAAAGCGATCCAGCAGATCATAAAGAGAGTCATTAAATCCCACGGAATTTTCCGGGGACGAAAGTGTTCCCCGCGCCGTGAGAGCGGCGTCACATTCCGCACGTGATTTCAGAAAAAATATTGCAGGCAAAAGATTGAACCGTTCCAGAATCCTGATAATGCCGATATAATCAGGCATTGAGCCGCCGCGTAATCTTCTCTCGTTTGTTTTTCTGATAAAATCGGCAACAGGCGTTGAAACTTTTTTGCCGTCCAGAAAAGAATGCAGACAGCCGGAGGGATGCAGAAAAAGAGGATACAGGGGGACGGGACGTTTTTCCTCCGTAATCACCACACAGGTTTTTTTACGGATGGATTCCAGCCAGCAGGCAATTTCTTCGCCGTTGCCGATAGTCGCCGACAAAAGCAGCAGATTAATCCGCGTGGGAAGATAAATCATGATTTCTTCCCAGACCACGCCGCGCTCGGCATCACCCAGAAAATGCGCCTCGTCCAGAATAACCAGATCACAGTCCAAGTCTTTCCCCTGATGCATGGCATCGTAGAGCTGATTGCGCAGAATTTCGGTGGTACCGACAATGATCGGCGCTTCGGTGTTTTCCTTGGTGTCGCCGGTAATAATGCCTACATTTTCGGGATCGAAATGCAGACCAAACTCGATCCATTTGGAGTTGGAGAGCGCCTTCAGCGGCGAGGCGTACCAGGCGCGTCCGCCTTTTTCCATGACGGATAAAATCGCTTCGCGCGCGATCCAGGTCTTGCCCGAACCGGTCGGCGCAATGACCAGGCAATCTGTTTTTTTAATGGCTTCCAGCGCCTGAACCTGAAACTCATCGGGCACAAACGGAGAGGTCTTTGGTTTACCGATCTTCGTTAAAACATTTTTCAGGGAAGAGGCAATTTCGGGCTTGAAATAAGATAGATGCTCTTTTATTTTTGATTTTCTTTGAGCGTTTGAACGCCGGAAATGAAAAGGTTTCTTTTTTATCTCAATTTTTTTTTGCATTTTTTATATGCTGCTGAGAACAAAGAGATTGATCACACAAAAAAGTCTTTTCAAAAAGATTAATTTTCTTTTTCTATGATCAGATATTTTTTCTTCCCTTTTCTCACGCGCAATTCATTGCTGCCGCCGAAATCAGCTACGGTCAACTTTTCATCAATGGATTTTACCTGCCGGTCATTGATGTAAATTCCGCCCTGCTCGATCAGACGTTTGGTTTCTGAAATGGATTGGGTCAACCCCGATTTGGCACAGGTCGCACAAATCTGGACGCCTGCTTCCAGTTCCTTGCGGGATATTTTATGGCGGGGAATGGCTGATGTATCGCTGGCTGCCGCTTCGCGGGGAATCGCACTGGACGGAAACAACGCCGCGTCCACCGGACGGGAATGAAACGCCTCCACCGACGCGCGCCAGGCATCTTCAGCGGCTTTTGCTCCGTGAGTAATCTTTGTCGCTTCAAAGGCCAGGACCGCTTTAGCCATATTCAGTTGGGCATCCTTTAAATTTTTCACAATGCCGATTTCTTTCAGCGGCAGGAAGGTAAAGAATTTTAGAAATCTCTCCAGATCGGCATCGTCGCAATTCACCCAGTACTGATAATATTCATAAGGTTTGGTCAGGCTGCCGTCCAGCCAGATGGTCCCTTTTTCCGTTTTTCCCATCTTCTGGCCGAGCGATGTCGTAATCAGCGGAAACGTTACGGCATGAGCGTCCTTGGCGGCAACTTTGCGGATGAGTTCCGTGCCGGCCAGCATATTGCCCCATTGGTCGTTGCCGCCCATCTGCAATGCGCAACCATGATTCTGGAACAGATAGAAGAAGTCATAAGCCTGAAGAACCATATAATTAAACTCAATGAAATTCAGGCCCTTTTCCATTCGGATTTTATAGCTCTCCGCCGCCAGCATCCTGTTGACGCTGAAATGACGACCGATATCCCTTAAAAATTCAATGTAGTTTATCTTCGTCAGCCAATCGGCGTTGTTCAAAAGAAGCGCTCTGTTATCCGAAAAATCGAGATACTGGGAAAGCTGTTTTCCCAGGCACTGAGCATTATAGTCAATCTGTTCACGGGTAAGCACCTGACGCATTTCGGTTTTCCCGCTGGGATCGCCGATGAGGCCCGTGCCGCCGCCGACCAGTGCGATGGGCTTGTTGCCGTTTTTCTGCATGTGCGCCAGCGCCATGATCGGCACCAGAGAACCGATATGCAGACTGGTCGCCGTGGGATCGAAACCAATGTAACAGGTGACCGGTCCTTTTGCGAAAAGTTCTTTAATCAACGTTTCATCGGTCACCTGTTCGATGAAACCTCTTTCTTTTAAAATTTCATAGGCGCTTTTCATCAAATTTGCCTCTTATGAATCTTTCAGCTTGATGCTGATTCGTTCAATGGAACTAGCCTTGCCGCTGGCCGCGTCGACATTCACGATCACGCCCTGCATCCGGATATCGTCTTTGGCCAGATCGAACTTGTTGGGCATCTGATTTAAAAATTTCTCGATAATGATTTCTTTTTTGATACCGATCACGGAATCAAAAGGCCCTGTCATGCCCGCGTCGCTGATATACGCCGTTCCCTGCGGCAGCACTTCTTCGTCAGCCGTCTGCACATGGGTATGAGTGCCCAGGACAGCGGAGACTTCACCGTCCAGATACCAGCCCAGCGCTTTCTTTTCGGACGTCGCTTCGGCATGAATATCCACGATAATGATTTTCGTTTTTTCTCTCAATTCGGCGACTTTGTTTTTAGCCGCCGCAAAAGGACAATCGATCGGCTGCATGAAAATCCGTCCGGCCACATTAAGCACGCCCACATATTCTCCGGTTTTAAGAGGGATCAGCACAGATCCCGCACCCGGAGCCGCAGCCGGATAATTGGCCGGCCTCAAGAGTCTTTCAAAATCTCCGATAAATTCCAGAACTTCTTTTTTATTCCAGATATGGTTGCCCGAGGTCAGCACATCAATCTGATAGCTGAAAAGCTCTTCTACGTTCTTCCGGGTTACACCGAATCCGGCAGCGGCATTTTCACAATTGGCGATGACAAAGTCAATTTTTTTCTTGGAAATTAACGGAGGCAGAAGCTCTCTGATCGCCATCCTTCCCGGACTTCCGATAATGTCACCGATAAACAATATTTTCATGGATTACTTTTCCTCTCGTCGCTTTTGAAAAATCATTTCGCGAAATCGGAAACGCGCGTTTCCCTGATGACGGTAACTTTTATCTGTCCCGGATATGTCAGCTCGGCTTCGATCTTCTTACAAATATCTTTGCACAGCATCGTGGCGTCATTCTCGGATATCTTTTCATTTTCCACAAGAATGCGTATTTCACGGCCAGCCTGAATGGCGAAACATTTATCAACGCCGTTAAAGGAATTGGCGATTTTTTCGAGACCTTCCAGGCGCTTGACGTAGGTTTCCAGCATTTCACGGCGCGCGCCCGGTCTCGCGGCCGAGAGGGTGTCAGCTGCCTGCACCAGAACACCCAGTAGCGTGTTGTTGCGGCCGTCATCGTGGTGAGTGGCTATCGCCTGCACAATGCGGGGATGCTCACCGAAGCGTTTGGCGTAATCGGCGCCGATCGCCGCGTGCGTTCCTTCGACCTTATGATCTATCGCCTTGCCGATATCGTGCAAAAGCCCGGCGCGTCTCGCTTCCCGGACATTCATTTTCAGTTCCGACGCCATAATGCCGGTCAGATACGCAACATCAATGGAATGCTGGAGAACGTTTTGAGAATAACTGGTGCGGTATTTCAAAGAGCCAAGCAGATTGATGATCTCCGGATGAATATCATGAACACCGGCATCAAAAGACGCTTTTTCTCCCGTTTCTCTTACTATCTGTTCGACTTCCGTTCTGACCTTTTTAACAATTTCTTCGATGCGGCCGGGATGAATACGCCCGTCCTGAATCAGGCGCTCCAGCGATATCCTCGCCACTTCCCGTCGAACCGGATCGAAGCTCGACAACACCACCGCTTCCGGCGTATCATCGATAATCAAATCGATACCGGTGGCCGCTTCAATCGCGCGAATGTTCCGACCTTCGCGGCCGATGATGCGTCCCTTCATTTCCTCGCTGGGCAGACTGACTGCGGAGACCGTTTTTTCCGCCACCACGTCTCCGGCATATCGCTGAATCGCGTACGAAATAATTTCCTGAGCTTTCTTGTCCGCCGTCAGCTTGGCTTCGTCCTCAATCTTCCGGACCAGTGCTGCCGCATCCTGTTTGGCTTCCCCTTCCATGGATTGAATCAATAACTGCTTCGCCTCTTCCGTGGAAATACCGGCAATCTTTTCCAGCTTTTCCTGCTGCTCATGGATGGCGGCGTCCAACCTGCGGCGCTTGTCTTCCAGCGACTGCTCTTTACTGTTGATTGATTTTTCCCGGCCTTCAATGGACGATTCTTTCTGCGACAACGCATCGGTCTTTTTATCCAGATTTTCTTCTTTCGCCCGGATGCGTTTTTCTCTCGCTTCGAAATCGTTTCTTCTTTCCTTTGCTTCAGTATCAAATTCAGCCTTCATTTTCAGAAGATTTTCCTTGGCCTGAAGAACCGCTTCCTTCTTAATGGTTTCCGCTTCTTTCTTGGCCTCTTCCGCCATGCGCGCCATCAGATTTTTCGATGATCTGATTTCCTTGGCGGCAATGGACTGCTTTAAAATAAAGCCGATGATGATACCCGAAACAACCGCTACAACCAAAACCAGCACTGATAAAAAACTGGCATTAAACATATCGTGTTACCTCCTTGGTGCCCCTCCGGAAAATCCATTTTCCGACTCGATTACTGCCGTTATCATGAAAATAACTTTTCTCCGGTTGAGCTATATTTAAACCTCACTGTTTGTATCCTGTTGTTCGGACACAAAACCGTGAGAATTTGTAATGAGTCCCAAATTTCAGAAGCGTAGCGCGCTGAAATTTGTTGGACGAATTATCCCGCAAAGCGGGATTCGTACCTCTGATTGATTATTTTCAAAAGACGGAAAATGAAGATGCGGGACATGAAAACCCCCGCCTATGCCGTGTTAATCACTTTTTTTGAACCTTTTTACAAAGTGGGCACCGGTATTGGTTGTTTCAGGCTTTCTGCTTCCCGACCAGCTCAGGAAAAAGCGGACATGCACACCACAATCAAGGATAAGGTCCCAAGGTCAAAAATGTTGGCTCAAAAACAAATGTTAATCACGCACATCGCAGGGGCTGATAAAACAAGTTATTACTTTGCTTCCTCAATAAGTTGAATTAATTTTTCGGCTCTGTTTTCCAGTTGATCACAAAGCTCATGGTTAACTTTTTTTAATCTCAACAGTTCCTCTGAAATGTTTAAAGCTGCCAGGATGGCAACGTTCAATGCTTTCAAACCGTTGCCGGAGTGTAAAATCTCATCAACTTTTTTATTTAAAAACTGAACAACTTCGGCCACCTGCTCATCTTCCGAATCGCTTATCACGGAAAGTTCCTGGCCCAATATTGTTATGTTGTAACTGTTTTTCAAAACACACGCCCTGGAAGCTTATTTTGCTGCATCTACATCTGCAATTAAATCAAGCAGTGAATCCACCCTTGCGCGTACGCTGTTCCTTTCCTCATCCAATACCTTTATTTTACCATTTAACTTCTCTATTTCCGCCTCTTTATCTTTTAATGTATCCTCCAATGTCTGAATTTGTTTTTTAAAAGAAACTTTTTCATTAACAATAGTTTTAATTTTCTCTTCCAGTTTCGCAAATTTTTCCAGTTCCACGATAGAATTCACCCTTCCTTCATTAAATAAAGTATGATTTTCCATAAGTTTCTTTTTCCTTATTTTATGCCAATTTATAGATTTAATGTCAAGTCATTATTTTAATCTCGGGAGTCTTCCAGGGACTGGAAATATTTTTTTAAATTATCAATCATTTCCTGTTCATTATTTATCTTGCCGGCCAGTTCCCGGAATTTATGCGAATTGTCTAAACCCTTGGTATACCAGAGGATATGTTTACGAAAACTCTTTCCGGCCAGCTTTACTCCCAGCAATTCGGATTCCATTTTCCAGTGATTTTCAATCATTTCCAACCGTTGATTAAGCGACGGCAGGCAGTCTATTGTCATCCCGCCTAATATTTGCGAAACACCTTTAAAAATCCATGGGTTGCCTAATACTCCGCGGCCGATCATCACGGCGTCGCAGTCAGTTTCAGCAAGCATATTGACCGCATCCTGCGGCTGCTGGATATCACCGTTGCCAATCACCGGAATTTTAACGGCTTTTTTAACGGAAGCGATTATTTTCCAATCGGCATGACCGCTGTAACCCTGGTCGGCTGTGCGGGCATGCACAGTAATCGCATCGGCGCCGGAATCCTCAATCGTCCTGGCAATTTCCACTGCGTTGATCGAAGAGCGATTCCAGCCGGAACGAATCTTTGCACTAACCGGAATTTTAACGGCTTTTTTGACTGTTTCGATTATCCGGGCAACCAGGGCGGGATCTTTCATTAAAATTGCACCGGCACCGGCCTTGATCACTTTTTTGACCGGACAGCCCATATTGATATCAATCAAATCGACGCCGTGATCCATGACAATGCGGGCGGCTTCAGCCATAATTTCCGGATCGGCTCCGAAAATCTGTGCACCCAGCGGACGGTCATCAGCACAGCTTTTCAGATACTCGTACGTCTTGGCCGTTTTGCGGATAAGACCGTTAGAACTGATCATCTCTGTGTAGGCCAATGCGCAACCCTGCTCACGAGCCAGTAAGCGGAAAGGAAGATTGGAAATTCCCGCGAGCGGCGCAAGCAATGCTCCTTTTTTTGCGGCTGTTTGAATGAGGTTCATCATGTCAGGAGGTGTTTCTCCGCGCGGGCGAGTTCTTCCAGCGTGTTGATTCCCATCACCTCAACGTAATCGTCAGCAATAAACGACTTGACCTTTTTCCCTTCGCGGACAGCGATCTCGACTATATCCGTCAAATAATATTCGCCCTGTTGATTGTTGTTAGTCACTTTTCCCAAAGCGTCAAAAAGAAATTTTGTATCCGCGCAGTAAATGCCGGTGTTGATTTCTCCGATTTTCTTCTCTTCTTCCGTGGCGTCTTTGTGCTCCACTATTTTCAACACATTCCCCCGGTCATCTTTGACGATGCGGCCATAGGCATGCGGCGGAGGGGGAATGGTCGTCAAGACGGAAATTGCGGCGCAGTGGGTATGATGATTATCAATCAGCGATTGAATGGTTGAAGATTTTAAAAGCGGCACGTCGCCGCAAAGAATAACGGTAAGCCCATCATAATTCGACAATACATCCTTCGCCTGCAAAACAGCGTGCCCCGTTCCCAACTGCGGATTCTGCTCGACAAAAATACAGCCGTTGGCGGTAAATGTTTCCCTGACTCTCTCCGCCTGATGGCCGATCACCGCCACAATCTTTTCCGCACCAGCCGCTTTTGCCGCTTCGATGGAATAATGCAGCAGGGGCTTTCCGTTCAATTCATGAAGAACCTTGGCCTTATCCGATTGCATGCGGGTGCCCTTTCCCGCCGCTAATATCAACGCACAAAATTTCGTTTCGTTCACCTGATCAACTTTCCCTTCATTATTTATTTATTTCCTGAATGTACGGCGCTATGATCATCACTTCCTTAATCGATTTCTGATCGGCATTTTCAATGATAAACGTAATGCCGCCGAATTGATAACGCTCTTTGCGCTGGGGAATCCTGCCCATCTGCTGCATGAGGAAACCGCCGACGGTTTCATAGTTGCCTTCGGGAAGTTTGACTTTTGTCAATTGCCGCAACGTGCCCATCTCCAGACGTCCCGATACCAGATATCGGCCGGAGGCAATCTGTCTGTAAAGTTTTTCTCCCGCCACATACTCATCAATCGTTCCGACAATTTCTTCGCCAATGTCCTCTATGGTGACCACGCCGGTCGCGCCGCCGTATTCATCAACGACCACGGCCATCTGCTCGTCTTTTTTCTGCATTGCCGCGAGCAATTCGCTGACCTTTTTTGTTTCCGGAACATAAAAGACATCTTTGCGCATGCAGGATGCAACCGTCGCTTCGCCGACGCCTTCCCCTTTCTGCCTGTCTTTGAGGAGCATTTCAAAAAGATCGAAGTAGTGCAGGATACCGACGATGTTGTATACCGTATCTTCATAAACGGGAATGCGCATGTATTTTTTGTCGGCCACAACGCCTATCGCCTCTGAAATTTTCATCGAAGCCGGCAGTGCCGTCAGGGCGGAAACCGGAACCATGATTTTCATCGCCGTCAGTTCTGAAAAATCAAAAACACGGCTGACCATTTCCTTTTCCCGGGTCAGGATATCACCGCCTTTGGTTTTTTCACCCAGAATGTATTTAAGTCCTTCCTTGGTAATGTGCGAGGTTTGTCCGCTTCTGCTGTCGGACGACAAATGCACCGTGCTTCGGGAAACCGCCGCTATCACAAACGCAATCGGATAAAAAATGATCGACGAAAAACGGATAAAATAAGCGACCCGCACCGCCATGGTTTCCGCATAATACAGAAAAACGCTACGGGCAATAATCATCAGAAAAAGCGTCGGGATCATAATCAGAAAAGCGATTTGTTCGCCCCGAGCCTGTCCGAAAAACGATATCATAAGACCTGTAATCAGCGTCGAAGCGATGATAATCGCGAGATTGGTCCCGACCAGAGCGGTGGAAATAAACCATTCCGGTTTTTCTTTGAGCTCGACAGCCCGGTTGGCGGCTTTCGAACCCTGATGCGCGCGATTTTTCAGTTTATTGATATCGGAAGCAAAAAGCGCCACTTCGCCGCCGGAATAAAGCATTTCCAGCATCAAACAGAATAATATGGCCGCGACGATTAAATATATACTCATGACTCTTCGGGTTCCTCAACCGGTTCTTTCGTAATTCTGACCTTCAATATTCTTGTTTTGCCGACGTCACTCACGCAGAATACATATCCGGCTGAACGCACTTCTTCGCCTTTCTGCGGCATCTTGCCGAACAGATGAAGCACCAGCCCGCCGATGGTATCGAATTCATCCTCGGGCAATTCGGCTTCGAGAAGTTTATTGCACTGCTCGACCGACATAGTCCCGGGAACGATCATTGAATTTTCATCGAGTTTTTCGCATCCGTCGCACGCCAGGTCTTCATCGTTCTCCGGCTCCTCAAAAATATGCTCCAGGATATGCTCCAGCGTAATCATGCCGGAAACCCCGCCGTATTCATCCACCACAATGGCAATTTGTAAAAATTTTTTTTGAAAATCATGCAGCAGACCGTTCACCGTTTTCTGTTCGGGAACAAAATACGGTTTGGCCAGAAGGCTGATAATGCCGCTTTGCGTTTTTCCGCGCCAGACATTATTGAGCAGATCACGCGCGAATAAAATGCCGGCAATATCATCTCTGTCTTCCCGATAAACGGGAACACGTTCCTGTCGGGCCGCGGCGATGGACCGAATCATGTCGTCAACCGGCATGTCCAGGGGCAGGCAGAACATATCCACGCGGGGCACCATGATATCCGTCACCGGCCTGTCGCCCAGTTCAAATATTTTATTGATTAATTCTTTCTGCGCTTCATCCACGACGCCTTCCAGACTGCCGGCATCGATCAGCGTTTTAAATTCCTCCTCCATCAGGACGTCCGACTCTTCGGCTTTGTCGTTCGAACCGTAACGCAACAGGAAAAGACCGGAAACCTTTTCCAGAGCCGAAACGATCGGATATTCCAGGCGTGAGATCGCCGTCAGCAGCGGAGAAACCAATGAAGAAATCTGCATCGGATAGGTAACGCCGAATGTTTTGGGAATGGCTTCGCCGACAAAAAGCAGAACAACCGTCGTGAAAACGATGGAAACCCACTGACCGCTGGAACCGAAGAGTCCGATGAAAAAAGAGGCCGCCAGAATGGAAATGCTGACATTGACCACTTCGTTGCTGGTCACAATCGTAATCAGCAGCCTGCGCTGATTGGAAAGCAATTTAACGACATAATTGAAAAACGGATAGTTATCCTGCTTCATCTTGTGCAGATGCAAATCCCGCAGCGAAAGCAGAGCGGCCTCCGCCGAAGAAAAAAATCCGGAGAGTCCGAATAGAATGATCAGAACAACAATATCAGAATTCCAGCCCAAGGATTTCCCCGCCTCTCATGTTCGTTGATGTTGCTTACGGTTTCAATTTATCAGATTATAGAAAAAAAATAAACCATGCCTTCTTTGTTGATTATTCAGCGTTCTTTTTATATAGTCACACAACACAACGATCAGGAGATTTTTTCATGCCCAAGATATTACTCATCGGAAACGGCGCCCGCGAGCACGCACTGGCGGAAGCCATCACGCGTTCCTCACAAAAACCCCGGTTATTCGCTTTTATGAAATCCAACAATCCGGGCATTGCGTCTCTTTCAGAAAAAGCCATGCTGGGTTCTTACGCTGACCTTGATGCGATCACCGAATTCGCGACGGAAAATAAAATCGAATTTGCCGTGATCGGACCGGAAGATCCTCTGAACAACGGGGTCGCGGACGCTCTGGCTGCGGTAAACATTCCCGCTGTAGGGCCGACAAAAACGCTGGCCCGTCTGGAAACGTCCAAGTCTTTTACCCGGAATCTGGTCAGTCGATACAATATTCCCGGCAATCCGCAGTTCAAAGTATTTAAAACGCTCGATGGCGTCGAAGATTTTCTCAATCAACTGGAAGGCATCGTTTTGAAACCGGACGGACTGACGGGCGGCAAAGGCGTGCAGGTTCAGGGAGATCATTTTGAAACGAAGAAGCAAGCGTTGAATCTTTGCGAACAGATACTGGCCGGAGGCGCTTCCCTGGTGGTGGAAGAAAAATTCGACGGGGAAGAATTTTCGCTGCAGTGCCTGTGCGACGGGAAAAATGTCGTTGCCACGCCGCTGGTGCAGGATCATAAAAGAAGATTCGACGGCGACAAGGGACCCAACACCGGCGGCATGGGGTCGTATTCACTGGCCGATCATTCGATGCCTTTCCTGAAACCGCAGGATCTACAGGATGGGCTGGAAATCACCCGTCAGGTCGCGACGGCACTTTTCCAAGAGACAGGCAGTCTCTATAAAGGCGTCATGTACGGTGGTTTCATCGCCACGAAGGACGGCGTCAAGCTCCTGGAATACAACGCGCGGTTCGGCGATCCCGAAGCCATGAATATTCTGCCGCTGCTCAAGACCGATTTCGTGGATGTTTGCCGGCACATCATCGCCGGAACGCTGGATCAGATAAAAATTGAGTTCGACAGGAAAGCCACGGTCTGCAAATATGTGGTGCCGAAAGGCTACGGCCTGCCCGCCGACCATCCCGATGCCGCCTCATCCAGGGCGAAAATTGAAGTGGGAAATGTGGGCCGGGCCAGGCTTTATTATTCATCCGTGGATCAGAAGGATGACGGCTTGTATTTAAGCTCTTCACGCGCCATCGGCATTGTCGGCATTGCCGATAATCTGGCGGATGCCCGCAAAATTGCCGAGGAAGGCGTTAAAGCCGTCAAAGGTCCGGTCGCTTATCGCGAAGACATCGGCACGGATGCGCTCATCCAGAAGCGCATCGATCACATGAAGACGGTACGAAAAGAATAGACCGGGGATTGTTTCACGAACAATCCGCCATAACGTTAATGGCGTATGTTGCAACCGTTGGGTTATCCGGCAAATGCGCCCTGCACATCCGGAGCGTTTCATGTCAAACCATTCTACGACAGAGCCTTACGTACGCCTTGACTTTCTGGATTCCCTGCGCTGCTTTGCAATCATCTATGTGATCATCAGTCACCTGATCCTGATTCCTCAACCTAATCTCGCAATTCCCGAATGGATTGCCCCGTTTTTAATCAACGGCGGCGACGCCGGCGTCAGCCTCTTTTTTGTCTTGAGCGCGTTCTCCCTGTCCTATGCCATGGACAAGCGCTCGAAAGAGAAACAGCTTCTGCGCAACTTTTACATCCGGCGTTTTTTCCGGATCGCGCCTTTGTTTTATATGTTGATGGTGATCTATTGGATTCGCGATGCTGTTGTCTTTCATGTGCTGCATCCGGCATGGGAAATTCTGATCAACGCCTCGCTTTTGTTTAATCTGGCGCCATGCTGCATAACCGGATTTGTATGGGCCAGTTGGACTGTCGGTGTCATTGCCCTGCTGTACCTGATTTTTCCGGCAATCCACAAATACATCCGCAATCTCCATGGAGCGCTGGCTTTGTTTGTCGCATCCGTTCTGATCGCGTGGGGATGGTCGTATGTCATAAAAAACTACGGCGTAGCGATCGGATACCTGAATGCGGAGGATGTCGGCTTCGTTTGGGGCTTCGGTTTTCTCCAGCACTTGCCGGTATTCATCTGCGGCATTATAATTTATCGGCTGTTTTTTGATTACATGATCAAAACGACATGGAAATCCCGACAACTCTATGGAACGATATCGATCCTGGCCTTTGTCCTGTTTTACGGCCTCCTGCTTACCGAAAGTATGCAGAATTTACTCTGGGGCAGGACGATTCTGCACGGCATCTGTTTTTCATTGCTTGTGCTGGGACTGGCATTGAATCCTTTCCGCTTTCTGGTCAACGCCAAAACCGCTTATCTGGGCAAGATCAGTTATTCGATGTATCTTTTCCATCCGCTCATCATTTTCACCATCATTCCCGTTTATCACCGGATATACGATATCATGCCGGCGGATATCGTAGGATACGTCGTGTCGCTTCTGCTGACGCTTCTTTTGCTGATCGCGGTATCACTGATGGCTTACAGATACATTGAACGGTCGGGAATAATGTTGGGAGAAAACGTTATCGGCAGATCATGATACGCCGGTGTGACAAACAATCATTTCAGGAAACAAGGAGAATACGATGCTCTTCAACAAACGCATAACGGACATTATACGACAGCGTAAATCCGTTCGCAGTTACACGGATCAACCGGTTGAAAAAGAAAAAGAGGCATCATTGAATGCATTTCTTTCGGAAAACACATCAGGACCCTTCGGAACGAAATCGCGGTTTATCTTGATCGCGGCAACGGCACAGGACAAGGAATCCCTCAAAGGTCTGATCACCTATGGAATGATAAAAAATCCCGCGGGATTTATCGTCGGCGCCGTCGAAAAGAAACCTTACAACCTGGAAGACTTCGGCTACCTCATGGAGAAAATCATTTTGAAGGCAACCGATCTGGGACTGGGCACTTGCTGGCTGGGCGGAACATTCAATACCGGCGGTTTTGCGCAGAAGATCGCTTTAAAACCCGACGAAGTCCTGCCTGCCGTAACGCCGGTCGGTTATGCCGTTACAAAACTCTCGGTAATGGATTCCGTCATTCGAACATCTGCCGGAGCGAATAATCGCAAACCCTGGAGCTCATTGTTTTACAAAGACGGCAACCCTCTTTCCATTGAACAAGCCGGACGTTACGCCACACCGCTCGAAATGGTCCGCCTTGCGCCTTCGGCCAATAACTTCCAGCCCTGGCGAATCATTATGGAATCCAAATCGAACCTGTTTCATTTTTACATCAAACGCCTGCCCGGCCTGAAACAATTATCCTTCATGAAATCGGATTTACAGCGTGTGGATATCGGCATCGCCATGTGCCATTTTGCGCTGGCGGCAGAAGAAGAAGGCTTGAAGGGCATTTGGACAGTGAATGATCCCGGTTCAGGGGGCGCGGCTAAAAAACTTGAATACATCGCAACCTGGGTCGGGAACCATTAGTATCTTGTCACGTGATGCTCGGCCAGTCCGAACAGATTGGTCAGCGGATATATTCTGTTGTTCTCGTCTTTGAACCGACCGTTGTACATGCCGAACGGCTGGTGGAAATCGGATCCGATCAGCCCGACGCTGATTTTCTCGGCCCGTTCCCCTGACGGAGTAAACAGTAATTCCATGAAGCCATCATTCGTCCTGACTTCCCACTGATGCAGGACGTTTTTTTCATCAAATTTAAAGCGCGCCGCTTTCAAACAGTATATTTTGCCGTCCACCCACATGCAGTTTTCATTGTAATCTTCGTCATCGGCAATCATGTTCTGGCAGAGATTGAAGGCCATCAATTCTCCGTACTCGTTGTACCCGGCGGCTGTCGCCCACTTCCAGAAACTGACATACGGATAGTAGGTTTTCTGTTCATCCATCAAGGCGACATCTTCCTTTTTGTTGATGATAACTTTTTGCGAGCCCAGCAGGAGTTCTCCCCCGGCGGACGCGGCGAATTTATGTGTGTAAAAAGGCCGGAATGGCGTAACCGGAGAGACCTGAACAAGCGGCTCTATGCTTTTTAAATTTTCGAATACGGTTATCTCGCCTTGAACCGCAGGAATATTTTTCACGCCCTTGATATCCACGATGATTTTATGAAACCCGTCTTTGAGTTTGTTTTCAAAACGCAGATAATAGCCGCCCTTTTTGAATTCGCAAAAATCATCATAGACCTGCGCAGCGACGCGCGAAGATTTTCCCGGCAACTGCACGCTGTGTTCAAAGCGTTTGTTTTCTTTTCTGTCATACGCATAAAAAAAGGAAACGCCCATAAATTTGGCGTCAAAGATGACCATGCCGAAATAATGCGAGGGCGTAATGACGCCGAAATGCTGCCATTCCTTCAGGCGGAAACTCTTCCACCAGGAGGAAGCTTTGCGCGACTCGTTAAACGGCACATCAAGAATATTGACGTTGGTAAAAGGCGCGCGAAATGTTCCGAAGTTAATTTTCCCGTCTTTTTCCACCATTCTTTCAGGCGTTGTGACTACATTTCTCACGATGACCCCACCCCATATTTTATTAATGTTTTTATAAATCTAAACGTTTAAAAGTTTCGGAAAATTTTCATCCAGGACAGCGTTCCACTTTTCTATAATCGGTTTCATTTTATCCATAAGCTCCGTAAAGTCGCCTTCAATGGTTACGGAAACAATTTTATCGCCCTGGGCAATTTGATTGACCACTTTCTGGTCGGCGTCGCTGACCACTTCGCCGAATACCGTGTGCTTGCCGTCCAGCCAGGGGGTTGGTACATGGGTAATAAAAAACTGACTGCCGTTGGTCTGCGGTCCGGCATTGGCCATCGAAAAAATGCCGGGCTTGCTGTGACGCAATTCTTTGACGAATTCATCCTGAAACCTGTAGCCGGGTCCGCCGCGGCCGTCGCCGAAGGGACACCCGCCCTGAATCATGAAATCCGGAATCACCCGGTGAAACTTCAAGCCATTATAGTAACCGCGTCGCGCCAGATTGATAAAGTTCCCGACGGTAACCGGTGTCTGATCCGCAAAAAGTGTCAAATGAATTGTTCCCTTACTGGTTTCAATAACCGCTTTTAAATCGTTTGCCATTTTAATCTCCTGTTAAGATGTAAAGGTGATTCCCCCTGCGCAAGGCTGCGGGGATAATTTCCAATCCCGATATACCGTGAGTAGTTCTACTTACGCTTCGCTATCGTTCAGCCTGCCTCACGATCCCTTATGCTTTAAAGAACCTTTGTTTTTCGAAACGTAGCGCCGGGAAAATCCGAGAGCGCATTATCCCGCCACATTCAGATGGCAGGAACAACTATCACTGCGTATGTTCTCAGCGAGCCTCATAAACTGTAAAGATTGCCTATGAATATGTCAAGACAAAAAGGTATGAGAAATAATATCAATAGATTTGATCTCACCTTATATGTTATAAGGCAAAAAAATTGATTAAAGGAGGATGCTTATGAAAAAATTTATGATGCTTCTTTCTGTTGCAATTTTTATCATCGCAGTTTCAGCTTACGCCGCTGAGGATAAAAAACAGGAACTACGTCCTGTCCAGAAGATCATGCAGGCCCGCGCGGCTTCGTTGACAGCCATGAACAAAAATCTTGAGGCGAAAAATTTCAAGGCAATCATTAAAGATGCCGATGAAATGGCGGCAGAGACAGGCAAGACGGCCGAAAAACTGGACAATCCTCTGGCCAAGAAAATAACGATGGATTCAGCCGCGCTGGCGAAAGAACTATCAAAAGCGGCTGCCAAAGGCGATGCGCAAACTGTAAAAACAAAGCTGGGTGAAATTAAGGCGAAATGCGGGGAGTGTCACGTTAAAATACGTGATAAAGGAAAAATATAATGATTATTCCACGCATCTCATCCTCTTTCTCTGATAACACGTCGGCGGTTGGAACAAGTTTTCCAACCGCCTTTTCTCGGCCGCTATGATGAAGGACGCCGAAAAAATTAAAAATGTTTTGAGCCGCCGACTGCTGGGTTGGTATAAACACAATCAACGCTCTCTTCCCTGGCGGAAAACCGGCGATCCTTACCGTATCTGGATTTCGGAAATCATGCTCCAGCAGACCCAGGTTGATACGGTGATTCCCTACTATCATCGTTTTCTGAAAACCTTTCCTACCGTTACTGCGCTCGCCCGCGCTCCGTTGCAAGACGTGCTCAAAACCTGGGAAAATCTGGGTTACTATTCTCGGGCAAGAAATATTCATGCTGCCGCTAAAGAGATCGTGGAAAAGTTCGGTGGAAAAATCCCCGATAATCTGGAAGAAATAAAAACACTCCCCGGTATCGGTGAATACACTGCCGGGGCCATCTTAAGCATTGCCTATGGAAAGTCTCTGCCCGCCGTGGACGGGAATGTCCGCCGGATTTTGTGCCGTGTATTTGCCATCCGCAAACCGGTGGACGACGTTCAGGAACAAAAGCAATTGCAGAAGCTCGCCGCATCGCAGATTCCCATCAAACATCCAGGCGATTTCAACCAGGCCCTGATGGATCTGGGAGCGACAATTTGTAAACCAAAGAATCCGGATTGTTCCCGCTGTCCTATAGGCAATCTATGCCAGGCGCGACGTCACGATTTTCAAAACATTTTACCGATTACGAAAAAGACTCCTGCAATCCCGCATCGGCAGGCGGCTGCCGCCGTTATCCGAAATTCAAAGGACATGTTGCTGGTTGTCCAGCGACCGGCTTCAGGTTTGCTTGCCTCCTTGTGGAAACTCCCCGGCGGTTTTATTAAAGCAAATGAAGAATCGGAAAAAAGTTTGAGACGCAGTGTGAAAGAAGAACTCGGCATCTCTATCCGGCCAGGAAAATACCTGGCTTCTGTCAACCATACCTACTCGCACTTTCGCGTAACCCTTCACGCCTACGAATGCCGTTTGCTGAAAGGCACCCCCAAACCACTCGCCTGCCAAAACTGGCGCTGGGCCTCGCAGAACGATTTAAAAAAATTGCCCTTATCGAAGATTGACAGAACGGTTTTAGCAGAAGTTTTGTGATACTACATTTTACGTTATAAAAATCGGCTTGACATTAGTAAACTATTTGTTTACTATCTACCCATGATTAAATCGTTTCGTTGCCGTGAGACCGAAAAGATATTTCATCGTGAACATTCCAATAAATTTCCTATTGTTATTCAGCAGCGGTCTTTCATGAAACTCAATGCACTGGACGCGGCAATCAATGTTGAGGATTTGCGTTTGCCGCCATCCAATCACCTGGAAGCATTAAAAGGAAAGCGGCAGGGGCAATGGAGCATAAGAATCAACGATCAATGGCGTATTTGTTTTGTTTGGCATAATGGCAATGCCGAAAAAGTTGAGATTGTTGATTACCACTAAGGAGATTCATTATGGCTAAAAAAAGTATCAAACCCGTTCACCCGGGTGTTTATTTAAAAGAATTATTGGATGAGCTGGAGCTTTCTCAGTATCGGCTGGCGCATGATATAGGTGTTCCGGCCATGCGCATTAGCTATGTTGTCAGCGGCAAACGTCCCGTCAATGCGGAACTCGCACTCAGATTGGGCAGGTATTTCGGTCAGGAACCACGGTATTGGACCAATTTGCAGAGTCGCTTTGATATGGATAAAGCAGAAGACACTTTGGCTAAAAAGGTTTTCCACGAAGTCCATCCCTTGAGAATGGCTGGATAGGTTCAATTCAGTCTACCTGTTCCGATTTTTTTACGTTTTCTCTCTTGGCAAAACTTATCATGTATATCCCTAATTTTCTTGCCTCATTTCTTTTCATCAATCATTAATGATCAAGTGAATATCCCTCTTATATCAAAATACTTAGTAAAATATTGACATAGCAAATAAACTATGTTACACTGTTACAAAATCAACATAAGGAGGTAATATGTCCCCAGTAATAAGGATAGATGATGAGGTTTATGCTTGGTTACAAAAACATGCACGTGCTTTTGAGGACACGCCTAACTCAACACTTCGAAGGTTGGCCGGTCTTGATGATTCCAACGTTCAGCCTATTTTGGAAAATAAAAATGACTTTATTGGGAAGAAAAACATTCAATCAACCGTAAAGGAGGCATCTATGGGATACTCAAAAACGCAAATAAATAACAAACTTTCATTTCCTCGTGGCATGTCAGGTAATAGATTGAATAGAGAATGGAAAGTTGGAGCTAGACATGCCCTTTATCATTGTGATGGACATTGGTATAATAATTTGGTTGATTTCCCAGGTGCTCTTTTCGATCCTAATGGCTATGTTTTGTTTAAAACAGAAAAAGACTATCTTGGATGTGCATATCTCAAAATAGGAAAAGAAACCAATGTTCCTAAAGGTATTTGGTCAATGCCGGGATATGTGAAAGTAAGATAAGAAACTCTTAATACAAGGCGAGTCTTTTTGAAACGCCCGTTTTTTCTTTCGCAAATTTATTTTTTATTTCTGGGTTTACCCTAAGGGCACCATGATCCGCCAGAAGCATGCTGAAATGATAACACGCTTTGTAATTCCATTTCAATTCAATGATGATACCGCGGCGGCAAGGAGGAGGCGCCGGAGGCGTATAACTAATACGTTGAGGACGCCGACGACGCAGCCAACAAAGGCAGCGTTTGAATTGGAATGGAATTAAGCGATTACAACAGCGCTGTGCTGAAATACCGTTCGGCACGGTCGGGAAGCACCGTTGCAATATTACCCGGATATTTTTTCTCCAACTGACGCGCGGCCCAGACATTCGCTCCGGATGAAATGCCGACCAGGAGCCCCATGCTTCTTCCCAGGTCACGTGTCGTTTCGATGGCGGCTTCATCGGTGACTTCAATAACGTCGTCCACCAGATTGACATCGAGTACGGCGGGAATAAAGCCATCGCCGATTCCCTGTATTTGGTGCAAACCCGGCTCGTGGCCAAGCAACGCGGAAACGTTTTTCGGTTCTACAGCTATAATGCGAACGTCGGGCCGATGCTCCTTAAGAAACTTTCCGATGCCCTGGAGGGTTCCGCCGCTTCCGACGCCCGCAACGAAACAATCGATTACCCCGTTCATCTGACGCCATAATTCGCGCGCGGTTTCTTCGTAGTGCACGCGCGGGTTGTCCGGATTTTCAAATTGCTGCGGCACATACACGTTCGGATTCGATGCCGCCAGTTCAGCGACTTTTTTCACAGCCCCTCCGATGCTTTCTTCGGCGGGCGTTAAAATCAATTCAGCGCCCAGCGCCTCAATGAGTTTCTTGCGCTCTTCACTCATGTTCTCGGGCATCACGATCATTACACGGTATCCCTTTAGCCGTCCGACAAGCGCCACGCCGATGCCGGTGTTCCCGCTGGTGGGTTCAACAATGATCGTGTCCGGTTTTAATTTCCCGTCGCGCTCGGCGCCTTCCAGCATCGATAAGGCAACACGGTCTTTGATGCTTCCCCCCGGATTCAGGAATTCAGCTTTGGCGAAAATGCGCGAATTTTTGAGCTGGATGAGCGGCGTATTGCCTATCAGATTGAGGATGTTATCCGTTAACATTGATAGTCTCGCATATTGAAATCGTATCAGCTTTTAAGATTCTTCACCCCGACACATCGGGATGGCGGAATGACAAAATATTTTAATAATGGAAAAGCTGCCGTTATGTCCTGGCGCTGTCGTATTCCGCCGAAGCCAGTTTTATGCACACAGCAAGAATTTCGATGGCTTTTTCCAATTCGGCAACAGGCGGCCGGGTCGGGGAAATCCGGATATTGGAATCCCTGGGATCCTTGCCGAAAGGAAACGTCGCGCCGGCCGGCGTAATGGCGACACCCGCTTCCTTACAAAGCGCCACCGCCCGTTTGGCAACCGGCTTTGTCGTATCCAGACTGATAAAGTAACCGCCTGCCGGTTTGCTCCAAGCCGCCAACCCGGTCCCGTCCAGTTCCCGGGAGAGCACTTTATCCGTGATGTCAAATTTGGGTTTGAGCAGTTTTGCATGTTCCTTCATGATGCCGGCCACTCCGCCCGGATAACTGCCGAGGAACTTGACATGGCGCAGTTGCTCCAATTTGTTGGGTCCGATGAACATGGTTCCGAAAAGTTTGGCAATATACGCCAGGTTGGCCGGGCTGGTCGCCATAAACCCGACACCCGCGCCCGAAAAGGTGATCTTGGATGTTGAGCCAAAGAGATAGACCCGGTTGGGATTCCCCGCCTCCTCACAGGCACGCAGAAAATTCTTCGGTTTGACCGGATTGTCAACCAGATGATGAACGACGTAGGCGTCGTCGGCAAAAATGGTGAAATCCGGAGCGGCTGTTTTCATGGCGACCAGTCTTGCCACGGTTTTGTCGGAAACCGTCTCGCCGCCGGGATTGGAATAGGTGGGCACAAATATAATTCCCTTGACGTTTGCGTCCGCCGCGGCCGTTTTTTCCACCTCGTCCATATCCGGCCCTTCTTTGGTCATTCTGACCTGGATCATCTCGAATCCCAGTTCGGAAAGGAGCGTGAAATGCCGGTCATAGCCGGGTACGGTGACAATCATTTTGGGCTGACCTTTGCACCACGGCGCGGGACTTCCCACCAGCCCCCGCAGGAGCGCCCACATCAGCACATGTGAAATAATTTGCAGGCTGGAATTGTTTCCCACGATCATTTCTTCCGGCTTGACGCCCAAAATGCCGGAAAATAATTCGCGGGCCTCCGGCAGGCCCAGAACGCCGCCGGGATAGTTGCGAACATCAAAACCGCTTTTGGTTTTGACGTCCTTTTCCGTTACATTGCCGAGCAGCGCGTTCGACAAATTAAAATTATCGTCTCCCGGCTGGCCGCGTTCAATATTCAGTTGCAACCCGAGCCCCTTGAGGGATTCGTAACGCAACTGCAAGTCTTTCATACTTTCCATACTTTTCTCCATCATTTTTCAGTTTAATGGTGGAACAATCTCAGGCCGCAAAAGGCCATAACGATGCCGTATTTGTTGCAGGTGTCAATCACCTGCTGATCGCGAATGGAACCGCCCGGTTCGACAATCGCCGTCACGCCGCTGCGGCGGGCGCGTTCGATATTGTCGCCGAAGGGGAAGAACGCGTCGCTGCCCAGGCAAACGCCGGTGACCTTGCTCAGCCATTTCTGCTTTTGGGCTTTGGTCAGGGGTTTGGGCTGTTTCGTAAAAGTTTGGGCCCAGACCTCATTGCCGATCACGTCTTCCGGTGTGTCGCCGAGATAAACATCAATGGCGTTATCGCGGTTGGGTTTGGCGACATCATCGCGGAAAGGCAGATTCAGGACCCTGGGCATATGGCGCAGCTGCCAGTTGTCGGCCTTCTGTCCGGCCAGTCTTGTGCAGTGGATGCGGCTCTGCTGCCCCGCGCCGACGCCGATCACCTGACCGTCCTGCACGTAGCAGACGCTGTTGGACTGCGTGTATTTCAGCGTAATCAGGCTCAGCACCAGGTCGCGTTTTTGAGCAGCGGTCAGTGTCTTGTTTTCCGTAACGACATTTTCGAGCATGCGATTGTCAATTTTTAAATCGTTGCGCCCCTGTTCGAAGGTAATGCCGTAAACCTGTTTATGCTCCAATGAAACGGGCACGTAGTGGGAATCGATTTTAACAACATTGTAGTTACCGCCCTTCTTGGATTTTAAAATTTCCAGAGCTTCCGATTCGTAGCCGGGTGCAATAATGCCGTCGGTCACTTCATTTTTAATAATTTTTGCCGTGGGCACGTCGCAAACATCGGAAAGCGCTATCCAGTCGCCGAAACTGCTCATACGGTCGGCGCCGCGGGCGCGCGCATAGGCGCAGGCCAGCGGGGAAAGTTTAACTTTGGAATCGATATGATACATCTTGCGCAACACTCTATCCAGGGGATAACCCAATGCCGCGCCGGCGGGAGAGACGTGCTTGAAGGAGGCCGCGGCCACCATGCCGGTATTTTCCTTGAGTTCTTTTACGAGCTGCCAGCTGTTAAATGCGTCCAGAAAATTAATATAGCCGGGCTTGCCGTTTAATACCTCTACAGGCAGATTGCCGCCGTCCGCCATAAAAATCCGGGCCGGTTTCTGGTTGGGATTGCAGCCGTATTTTAGTTGTATTTCGTTCATAATTTATCCCTCCACTGCTTTGTATTTATTAACAATGATGTCCTTACAGGTTTGCGTTTTGAGATCGATGGCGCGCACAAACAGGCTCACCTTGTTGTCTTCGTTGAGTGCTTCCCAGAGCTTGGCAGCATATTTGGCGGGGTCTTCTTCATCCACCGCAACACATATCGGCTCGCCCGTAAAGCTCGGAATCGGATTCCCGTTGCATTTATACGTGCTGATAAAGTGTCCCTCCGCGGCCAGCGGCTGTGAATAGTCGAAGGTAAAACGCTGCACGCTGTTTTCGTCGCCGTTGTCACTTTTTAAAATATTGAGTTTATATGCGCCGGTCTTCATGTTCACAACACCGGAAATACGCGGGGTCCAGTTGGGCTTGTCGTCCTCAAATGTGCGGGTGTTCAACGCCGCTTCGAAAGCATAATGGGGAAACTCGTTACGGGACATAAAATCATAGATGGTGTTGGTCTGGTCGCCGTTGGTCACGATGGTTGTCTTGTCAAACGTCAGCACCGGATTGTAAATAATCAGATGTGGGTCGGTCATTTTGGAAGGGTCGGCCGCCTTGGTGCGAATGCCGCCGTCAATGGGGTCGAAAACGCGGTTGCGGCTGTTGGTGCTGCGGCCCATAATAAAGTAGGCAATCATGGCCTTGTTTCCACCGGGCGCTTTCCCGATGCAGATGCCGCGTCCGGGATATTCGTTTCCGGCCAGATATCCGTATAAGTTTTCTTTCATTTTTAAACGTCTCTCCTTGATAGTTGGTAAGGCAATTTTGCTGCGGGAGTATATTGAGAGAAGGCCCGTCTGTCAACTGGATTTGGACGAAATATTCATTTGGGAACCAAAAAAGAGACATTATTGGCATTGAGGGCACTTTTTACCTGAAAGGCGAACCTCTCGTCGTCTCCCGTCAGCCACGTTCGTGGAATCAACCGGCAAATATTGCGGGGCGACGCCTGCAATAGTCATATTTCATGAATTCGCTCCATTTTTCCAACGTGAAGATTAACAGAATTTTAAGAGATATTTTGCACATCAATCGTCGTGAATGATGATCATTCGGTTCCGATTATTACCCTTTTGTCGGCTTGTCGGACCATTTGTCGCCAAGGTGTTTACTATATGCGATATATATGTGGATAATTAACTCACTTTAAAAATAGAACGTGTCGTTAAACAGCAGGCAGGGTGAAAATGTAAAAGAAATATTATCGTTACTACAGCAATAAAGGAGAATATATTATGTGGCAATCGATTATACCTAAGGCGCCGGAAGATATTAGCGTTGATGATTTCTTTACTAAATTTGTGCCGGATCAGTTCAACCAGACGAAAGAACTGCTGGGCCTCATGGACTTCTCATTCCTGACCGGCGGTTATTTCAAGATGCAATTCGACATTGAAGGCAACGTTTATTCCGTGACGTTCAGGAACGAAGGGGATCTGGAAATAACAAAAGGTTCCATTAACGAGCCTCATTTTACCTTAGTCGTTTCCGAAAAAGACTGGCGTGATGCCGTTACCGGCAAGTTCAATGAACTGGCCGATGATTTCACGGGTAATCCACTCGCGCTCATCGATGCCAAGCATTATGATGCCTTTATGTCCATGAACGGCACGGTGAACATGAATTTGAGAAAAAAAGACGGCGGCGTGCTTCCCCTCAAGCTGATCTTTAATGACGAGGAGAAACCTGTTGTAACGGTTCACATTGATATGCTGGACGCGCTGCAACTGATGAACAAATCGGCCTCCGGCATCGGCTTGTTTATGAATGGCAAGCTCAAGTTCAGCGGTAGTATGGTATTGCTGATGAAACTGCAAACCCTGATGTAGAAATACATCTCCATTGCCGGTTCGCGCAGTTTGGCAACGATTTTAAAAGACACAGTCATGCCTGATTGCTAAATTCAGTAAAACATCAGGTCTCTCTACGGCATTGATGCGTGTGGAATGGCTCATGCCGGAATCGATGTATGCCCATTCAGAGGTATGGGTTATCAATGCCAAGATCAAATAACTTATCGGATCAACAACCTGTTCCTGACACCGATACGTTCGGTGATTTCAATAAATACTATATTGTGTACAATCCATCGACCGTCAATCTGATGGAGAAAATCGGCGAGAAGCATTTTACGATAACCGATATCGTGGAATATTTGACGGGGAAAAACCTGGAGACATGCCGCGAAGCAAACTATACGCAATTCCTCACCTTCAACAAAAACCTCTTGCGAAAAGGCTTGATGGAACAGCTGGCGATCGAATCGTACAGTTTATACTATATCGCCAATCAAATCAGCCGAACGGACCAAACCGCAAAAGTGATCGCGGCGGATGATCATCGCAGAACGATCGGACAGATCATCTCCCGGGAAGGCAAAAAACCGGCGGCTGTTTTTATCACAGCCATGAGCGCGAGTTTTCCGGCCGCCTGTGCCGCAACCCTTGTTTTAAACAGGGTTGGCATTCCGGTCGTCATCGGTGGCATCCATGTATCGACAAGTCCGCTGGATATCGATGTTTACCTCCGCGGTATCCTGACCCATCCGGAACGCGTTGCGCAGGTTATCGGCGCGGGCGATCAGATGATCATCAAAGAAATTATTTCTGATATTGATCAATCCTGTTTAAAAAAGGAATATCAGGGAGAAACGCCGATTAATGACGGCGCCTGGGGATGTTCCCGGGTCAGCGAGCTTCCAAAAATGAGACCTGCCTTTATCAACAAACTCCCGATCGCCGGTCCGATACTTTCACGTATGATCGAAACAAACGTCTCCACGCCTTTTCTCGGATGCCCCTTTTCGTGCAGCTTCTGTT
This sequence comes from Deltaproteobacteria bacterium, assembly GCA_019136325.1. Next base: position 3,114 of record JAGVUJ010000279.1, on the reverse strand, counting down.
CCATATCATCTTTTCCGAAGGAAAAAAGGAAATTTACAGCCCGATCGCCGGGTGATTTTGTAAATGAGCTTATGGCAAAACAGAAAAACGGAACCAATTTTAAAAACCGGTTTTACTTTATTTCCCCGGACAATCTTCTTGTCGGCGGGAAAGCTCTGCACAATATACTCGACAAGATGATTGAAAGTCCTCTGGCTGTCAACTATTTCGCCCAGGTCAGCATCGAAGTTGCCGATGATGAGAAGCTTCTGGATAAATTGAGACGTTCCGGCGCGTCACATTTTTTTCTCGGTCTGGAATCGCTGGATATACGGAATCTGGAACTGATCGGAAAAAACGTCGTTTCAAAAATCAAGAAAACAAAAACAACGGTTGAGGAATACTATTCGTCACGAATCAGGAAAATTCAGGATTACGGCATTTCCATTCACGGAGCTTTCATGTTCGGAATGCCTTACGACTATTTTCATTCACTGGATGATCATTCCGGCAAGAAAATAGCCGAGTTTTGTGTAAAAAATAAGATAGGCATCCAGCCCACCTGTTTGAGCAGTTTACCCGGCTCGCTGGATTTCATTGAAAGCATGAAGAAGGATGAATTAATTTACGGATCTCCCGGCAGCATGGATTATTTCTGTTCCCTTTCCATCGCTGATCTGACGGAAAGCAATCGAAGACTCCCGGATTCTTTATATAACAGCCCACTGGTTGCCTTCTATACGCTGCATGACACTGTAAAAACAGTCGCTTCTTACTACAACGCCTTGAAATTCGGTTTTTATATGGCCCTGAAAGCATGGAACCATCCAACATCCACCGGTTCGCTCAGCATGAAAGAACAGGCCATCGATGCATTTGCGGGGATGGGATTTCAATTGGGCTCGAGCACCTACCGGGAGCTCTATCAGGATATTGCTCATTCCACAAAATGGCTGAAAGGATCATTTGAAAGATTATATAACCGGGAGAACAATCCCCGAATAAAGAAAATTTTCAACACGTATATAAAGGATTTTTTATGAAATGCCGGGGTTTTTACGCTATTTCGGAGAACAGCGTGACCTCGATTCCATGGATTTCCCGTATGTTGCCATGGAATGAAAAAATAGACACCACATTGAAGTGACGGCAGAAGATATCCTGATACCATCGACAACGTGCCTTAAATACCCGGCGCTGAAATTCTCTCTTAGTTCATCATCGCGAATTGTGATAAAATGAGATCCGGCAATGCAAAACACATTCACAGAAATCTGATCCTTGTTGAAGAGACGACATGACGATGGAAGAACGATACGAGACGGAATATGTTTTTAAATATTGGCTGAACGTTAACAATGTTTTAACAGATTTTATTATTAATATTATCATCTGTCTCCTGATTGCGCTTGCGGTCACCATCATCGGCCCCATTAAAGACTTTCTGACCAATTTTGTGCTGGTGCAATCCATCGGCATCACCGGCAGTTTAACCGTCTTTTTTTCTTTATTGATCTTCAGGCCGCGTTCATGGACATTATTTTTGTTTATTGCCGGCGTCGCCATTTGCTGCTCGGTGTTTATCGGACTGCAAATCAGCATTTTCATCCTGCAATATTTCTTGAATACCAGTCTGGATTTGTGGACGCATAACCTCGGCCTTCAGGCTGTTATTGCCGGCATTATCTTTAGCTTTATCGATCTTTATTTTTTTATAACAAAAATAACAACCCGATATCATAACACCATGATCGAGCAGGAAAAAATAAGGCGCACGGCCATGGAAAAAGAATATCTTGCCGCCAACCTCAAAATGCTGCAGGCGCAGATAGAACCGCATTTTTTATTCAATACCCTTTCCAATATTTTGAGTCTGATCGATACCAGTCCGCACAAGGGCAAATCCATGCTGCTGGATTTGACGAACTACCTGCGCACGTCCTTATCCCGAACCTTGCCGGAAAAAACAACGCTGTCTCAGGAGATTTCAATGATCAAAGCGTATCTTGATATCCAAAAAATCAGAATGGACGACCGGTTGACTTATACGATTGACGTTCCGGATAACCTCCGGCAAAAATCTTTTCCGCCAATGCTGTTGCAGCCCCTGGTCGAAAATGCCCTGAAGCATGGCCTGGAACCGAAAGTGGAAGGGGGAGAAATCATCATCCGGGCCATTGAAGAAAATAATGTTTTAAAAATTGACGTGGCGGATACCGGGCTGGGATTTTCCGATTTAGACAAACCCGGGTTGGGTATTGCGAATGTGCGGGAACGCCTTCATTTGCTTTTCGGAGAAAAAGGCCGATTAATCATCGAAGAGAACGATCCTTGCGGCGTTCGGGCAATCATCGAGGTGCCAATCAATGATATATAAAGCCATCATTGCCGACGATGAAAAAGAACTGAGAACGTATCTCAAACGAATGCTTGCCGAAATCTGGCCGCAACTGGAAATTTGCGGTGAGGCAATCAACGGCAAAGAAGCGATGAAGCTGATAGACGATTTTGCTCCGCATATCGCTTTTCTGGATATTAAAATGCCCGGTCTTTCCGGCCTGGATGTGGCCAAGAAGATCGCCGGTGTATGCCATATTGTATTTGTCACCGCTTTCGATCAGTACGCCGTCGAGGCATTCGAGCGGGAAGCGGTGGATTATCTGGTGAAATCTGGTGAAACCGGTGACAAAAGAGCGATTGCTGCAAACCATTCATCGTTTAAAGAAACAACTTCAATCATCACCGGAACCCTCGGAAGGCCTGACGCGAATAATCACACACGTACTTGCCGGCTTGCCGGACAATCCCCGTACGGATCGTTATCTGCGATGGATTAAAACGCAACACAAAGACTGCGTTCGTCTTATTTCCGTCGAAGAGATTGATTATTTTCAGTCCGGGGACAAATATACTCTGGTAATAACCGCGGAAGGAGAAGCGCTGATTAAAAAAAGCATCAAAGAATTAAGCCGGGAACTTGATCCGCAAAAGTTCTGGCAAATTCACCGCGGCACAATTGTTAATGTGTCCCGGATTGAAAATGTCGCCCGCTCCTTCACCGGTCGTGGTGTTCTAAAGCTTAAAAACAGACCGGATACCCTCACCGTCAGCCGTCAATACTTACATTTATTCAAG
>JAGVUJ010000224.1 GCA_019136325.1 Deltaproteobacteria bacterium | reverse complement strand
GTCGTTCCCCAAAACCTGATTCTACAGACATGGGGAGAAAACGGCGCATCGGTCGCAATTTTCTCCGCCAGTTCGATGAATTTCGGCGGCCGGATGATTTCCAGCAGGGTTTTGGTTCTCTTAATCACAAAACGCTGCCTCGTTTGAAAGGTTCCGAAAAAAACCCGGGCATCGGTAATAATTCCGTCACCGAGATGCTTTGTGATTTTATCCACGGACAGGGTGATTTTCACGGGATACGTCTCACTGACAAAACGAATTTCCGAACCGGAAGGACAGATCATCATCATTTGTCCGGCTTTGCTGAGACGTGCGGAAACGTGTTCGGGAACCCTTCCTAACAGAAGCCCTTCAATATCTTTGTGTTTGTATAACCCGTCTACGTTATGAAGAGCCACATTTTCAAAATTCATCCGTTCTCCCGTTTTCAGGATCGATTTGATTTTTTATTTGTTTCCCTGGCGTCTGAATTTAAATTCAACACCGGCCGGTGTTTTCATGACCAGACAATGGTCGTCATTAATCTGGAGCATCGTATCTCCGATTCCCATCTGACATTTCAACAGGCCCCCCTCTTTGATACAGGGGAAAGATCCTAAACCGGTATCGACTTTATAAGCATCGCCGCTTCTGGTTATGGTCAGCATTTCCTTTTCTATCACTTCGTTAAACCATTTTCCCGAAAACGGGTCGTTCATTCCGCATGATAAAAGGAAAAGGGATATGAGCATCACCGCCAGAACGGCAGATTTTCTAACATCCACATGGACCTCCTTTTTCAACTATCCTGATTATGATGCCCGCTTTCGCAGTCCGTTTAGACGATATCACGCGCAAGCTGTTTTGCAAGCGCGGCGCTCATCTTACTTAAACGTCAAAATTTGCAGCGGGATCCCGATATGCGACACAACATTATTATTTCCGTTGCGCCAAAGACCGCAATTTCCTGCAAACCAACGACCGATTTCATCGCCTTTGGTTGCATCCATGGCGTGTACAATGAAATATATGCGCATACCTTTCTCATTCCGACAAGTTTTTTTTGTCCTGCGGCGTTCCGGCCGGAATGACTTCACCGGTTTTTCTAAATACGACGGTGCCGTACGCCATGATTAAAATGGTGAGGAATATAATCTGCGTCACCACGCCGGTATTTATGAATGGCAGCGCCATTGTTTGCGGTATGCTCAAAAACAGCAGAATGGTTATCAGACCGCGCGGCGCAAAATAAAGCAGCGGGGTCAGTGAAATCCGGACAATGCACTTTAAATACAAAGCCCGTAATGCATATATTGCGGCGACGATGAGAACGGAAAATATTAAATTGTTTAAATTCAGCAGATCAAAAAGGTTTGTATAATATCCGAACAGAACAAAAAAGAAGGAACGGACGATAAAGGTCATCTCCGACGTAATATTTTTGAAAGCATTCAATTCCGTGTTGAAATCACTGAAATTTATGAATTGTGCGGAGATGCTGTTTTCGAAAAGGTTGTTATTGTTCATCACCAGACCAAAAATCAGGACCACCAGCAGAGAAGGCAGGTAAAACAACCTGGACAGCGCATAGACAAGAATAATTGCCGTCATGATGATGATGTATTTTACGTGATGGTTGATCTTATGCAAAATGACAGCAAGCAATGCGCTGAATAACACAGAGGCAAACAATGTGACAATGATTTCCAAAAGAAAATGCAGAATGCCCGAATATAGATGACCGTTGCTGATGACTACATAATTGAATGCCAGAATACCGAAAATATCCGAGATAGAACTTTCATATATGACAAATTCCCGATCGTTTTCCGACAAACCGGCAGCCGATGGAATCGCTACGGCACTGCTGATGACGGCAACCGGAATAATGTTAATCAGAGAGGTTCTGACATTGTAACCCATACCATAGGATAATATCAGCGCAAACAGGCCCGTGAAGATTAAAAAAAGAAAAACGGCTGAAGACATGGACTTGACGATCAGGGCTTTTTTTTCTTTGCTCAGGGTCAAATCGAGACTGGCTTCCAGAACAATCAGGATGAGCCCTATCGTCCCCATGACCGGCAGGAGCACATCAATTTGAGATACTTCAAAGTTAAAATAACTATCGATGGAATTAATGGCCATTCCGGTAAGAACCAGAAGCAGGACACCCGGAATTTTTGTTTGCCGCGATGTCACGTCAAAAAAATACGCCAGCAGGATAACGACACAGAAGGCAATAATGATGTAATAGGTCATTGCAGAGGATCCTTTTTCGAGCGAGCGATGTGGTGATTTGCCGTCCAATCAAACGGGAGCACATTCGTAGATGTAATTTTAACGATTTTACAATATTCCTTCTTCGGCAAAGCTGTAATAGTTCCCGTCTCCGATGATGATGTGATCCAGAACTTTGATGCCCATCACTTTTCCCGCCGCCAGCATATCCTGCGTAAATTTTCGATCTTCCGCGCTGGGCGAAATGTTGGCACTGGGATGATTATGAACACAAATAATGGCTGCCGCAAATTTCTGCAATGCAGCGTGAATGATCTCCCGGACAATCGGTATGGCGTGATTCACCGTGCCTTCCGCAACGTCGCTGATGTCGATGATCTTATTGTTGCTGTTAAGATAC
>JAGVUJ010000150.1 GCA_019136325.1 Deltaproteobacteria bacterium | reverse complement strand
AAGTTGCCCGAGAGACACCTGAACATCCGTAAGAAGTTCAAGCCTATCCTGCATGTTTTCGTATTCAGATGCATCCAATAAAACAGCAACACCTTTGCCATGCTGCGTGATTATGACAGGCCTTTTTGTGTCACGAACTTGTTTGATGTAGTTTGCGATACCTATCCTGACCTCAGATAATGGCTTGATATCTTGATCGATTTTTAATCTTTGCATTTTACACTCCATATATCCACTAAATATTGTACGTTGTTACGTACATTATAACGCACATTATTTAGTATGTGCAAGATTTATCTGGTGCATGACGACGGAAAGGCAGCCGGAATGAAGCGATCGGCTGTAGTGACTTAAGCATCCATACATTCATGCTTGCCAAAAACGCCGCCTACGGAACGGGGAGCGCATGAAACGCCACCAGGATCACAAATGCCGACACACCCAGGACTGCAATGATTAGCTCTTTCTTGAACTTCATATACTCTCCGACTTTTGCGTTCACGTAGTGGGTGAGAACCTTCCAGTTCATCATCATGTGAACGACAGCTGCCAGTAAGAAGAGAAAAGAAGCCGTATTGTGAATGGTCATGAACAGGTGGCTCCACTTTGTGGCGCCGTCGTGTGAAGCAAAATGAAGCGCTATGCCGGAAGGCACCAACCATACGCCTGCGCAAAATAAAGCCACCGATGCCAAGGCTCGAATGTTGATTCCTGATCTCACAGCAGCTTTGTCCCCCATTTCTTCAATCCTCTTTCTTTGAAATTAAGCGGCTTTTTCTTTTCTCCGAGGGGCGGGAGCGCCCTGTAAAAGTCCCTGCGTTGTAAGATCCTCATCAAGGTGTGGCCAGTGAATTCCATATCCGGCGCCCGAAACATGCCATTCCGCCCGCTGGGACGGAGTGGCATGCAGCAGCCGGGGGAACCATGCCAATGGCACCGTTATGGTTCGCCCATCGAAAAGATCGACACTGATGGTGTCATCATTGATATGCAAATCCCGGACACGCTCTCCCGATTTAGGTTCCAAAGTAGCCATTCCATGCCTTTTTTGAAAATCCCCGCTGAATCGCTCTACGACAATGAAACAGCGATGAAGTTAAAAAGTTAACAGCGCCCCTCAGATTTTCCAATTCAGATAGCACCATTATGCCCCTTCTTTTTTTTTGCTTTATAATCGACGAACATAGGACTTGCTATTCCGGTTTCTTCTTGAGGAACCATCAACTCTTCACCATAGAATGCTTCTATTTCCATTAGATCATCTATAAGATTTACTGCAAATGGGTCGCCCAGAAGCACCCATCCCCGTGTCAATGAGATTGCTTTATTATCCAAGTCAAAAAGGACGTCCTCCTCTATAGCTTTCTGCCTGAAAGATTCATTTTCAAAACATCGTAAGCAGTTTGCTAATAAGACTTCGTTATAATAAGACCTTTCAAGGGGCATAACTACCCCACTCACTATTTGTTCTTTAAGTTCAAACAACCATAGAAAGCGTATGGGAAATACATTCTCATCCCTGATTTTTCTGTATTTATTCGATTCTGCATAGTCAATCTCTTTATAAATGCAGTCCGGGAAAGGCTTATTAGCCTTTTCAAAATTGCGCAGTTCTTCTCTTGCGGTGGCATATTCCGCATTACTATAAAGCTCTAAAATGTGTTGAAAAAAAAGGCTCAAAAGACCCCCTTTGTAAACATACTAACGAAAAGCTCACAGAGCATCCCATTGGGCTGTGATCGGGTGCAAAGACTGGTTAAAGGGTTATTTTCTTTCCATTAAGTGCCTGTATGGGGCTCCAATTGTTGAGGTATCTTGAAAAGTCACGCTCAATGTTTGAGTACTGACCTTGTGCAATGGCTAGCTGTTCTTGACGTTTTAAGGAACGCGACTCCCAACAACGATTTTTCTCTGTAACCCAAAGATAACTCTGAATAGTTTTGCTCTTATTGTGAATTGCAAGGAGCCGAGTAAGAAGGTCGGATGGCTTTATGATTACGAAATCTGTTGTTCTGTGCTCGAAACCAATCAATACAAACACCCAATAATCTGCTTTTGATTTTTCGATTTTTTCGCGATTCAGGGACCACCAACCGCATGCCCTCAAAGGCTTTTGAAAAATAGCGGACATATGTGTGGTGAGGAAATCACGCGAGAACTTGACCTGCAAGGATAAAGAGTTTTTATTATTTGAATCAGTAACCAAAAGATCAATGCCTGTATCACGGGATGGCACCCAAAGATTTACGTTTCGAAATTTTCGCTCGATGTAGTCGCCTACCACAAACTCCCCGGCGTGAATAGTGAATAGTGGTCGCATTTAATGTCCTCTTACGAAAGGATCAGCAGAAGCTTAAGCGGTTACAGATAAAGGATGCTGCTGTTAATTTATGAACTTGGGATCAATCCCGCCGTCGTTCATCCCCCATCTGCGTTCTCAAAACTCGTACAGCTTTGCTCCCGGCACGACGGTGAATTTGTGTTTCAAGAGCACCTCGATGGCTTTTTCCGGGGCGTCGAAGCGGAAGATGATGACGGCGTTCTGGCCGCTTTTTTCCACAAAGGCGTAAAGATATTCCACGTTGATGGCTTCTTTGTTCAAGACGTCCATGATGCTGTGCAGCCCG
>JAGVUJ010000048.1 GCA_019136325.1 Deltaproteobacteria bacterium | reverse complement strand
GGTCGGAGTTCTTCTGCTGGTCGCCGTCTTTTTGGGTGGCTGGTTGGTATTCCGGGCGAAGGCGGGACCGGGCGAGGGGTTTATCAGGACGCCCAAGGGCGATGTTTACCGGATTCCCGACGCGGATGTTGCCGAGGAGTTCCCGGAAGCGCCTGAAACGATACTGGAGCGCACAGAGCGGTTTTTGGAAACCTTGGGAGGTAAGCGATGATCGGATTGAAAGTAAAGTGCACAAATTGCGGGAGGACAGACTTTGAAACCACGGACAAATACAACCCGGACATCACGCCAAACGGGAGCATGGTTCGCTGCCTGCTGCCGTATTCGATTGACTGGCTGACATCTTCCACGACGCTGGCTGCGGAGATGACCTGTCCTGAATGCCTTGCGCAGTTGGCACCATCGGGGAAATTGACGGTGTTGCCGGAGCCGCCGGAAGAACAGACCAAGGCCGAGGAACCCAAGCCCGCCTTTATCTGTGAGGTGTGCGGCAAAGAGCTCAAAACCGCCGGAGCATTGGCGATGCACAAAAAGACTCACAAGGAGGCGTAAATGGGCCAAATGAAGGTGAATGTCCCACTGGATCAACTTAAAGACAGGGTTTGCCCGTGCGGGTGTTTGGTATTCTCCCAAGCGGTCACGTTGAAGGAGATTCCGTCGTTGTATTCACCGTCAGGCGTTCCGGAAACAGCTATTACGCCGGTGGGGTTCGTTTGCGCGACATGCGGGGAATTGATTCCGTTGCGTCCCGAGCCACCGGAAATGCCGAAAGTCGTTCTTGCAAAGGGGTAAACATGGGCGCCGATACGAAAAAGCTACTGGAAATTCTGCTTCGTTGTGCTAGAATGTTCGTGAAGCTGCTGGAGGAGTGGAAAAAGGAAAGATGTTAAAACTTAACGATGAAGAAATAAAGAAAATCAAAGACAAGTATTGGAAGGGCACTGTTGCGATGGGCCTTTGGGCTATGCTTGCAATTTTCTTGGTTAATATTTTTATGAGATAAAACATAATTCACCGCCTATCCCGCCGCAGGCCGCATAGGATGGTAAGCTGATCGCGCTCACCGAGCCCCGTCAGAATTGGAAACAATTCAGCGGGGCCTTTTTTGTTGCCCCGAGAAGGAGTGACGAAAATGGATGAGCGTTGGGATTTAAATCGTCTGCCCCCTAAAGGGCACACGGACGTTGCCGAGTTCGCGGCCATGTTGTTTGAAATCGCCCGAAGCGCGAAGGAAAGGCTCAAAAAGCCCCATGCGTTTCTGGCCAATTATTCCCTGTATCGAGGCCAGAAGCCGCAGCAAATCACCGGCCGCAAGGGATATTCCCCGCAGAAAAAAGCCATGATCCCGGTCAACCTGTATTTCTCGAACGTCGAGCGGACCGTGGCGAACATCACCGCAAGGAACCCTACCGGGGAAGTGGTGGACCTGGATGGAGCAGACGACGGAAGCGAGCGCGTGTTGACCGTCGCGCTTAAAAAGTGGTGGAAGGACACCGACCAGCAGCAGAAAACCCGCTCATCCGCCCGGCAAATGGAAATTTACGGGATCACCGTCGAGAAGCCGCTGTTCAATAAGGCCGAAGACCGACCCGACATCATGGTAACAGACCCGTTCGCATTTATGCCCGCCCCTGGCTATTACGACGACATTTCCATCGAAGCTCCCTATATCGCCTATCTCTACACGGATTTTATTTCCAACATCGAGGCGGAGTTCAAGGCCAAAGATATTGCCGTTGATGACGCCCGCGATTTGCTGGGCGCCGTGCGGGAGGATTATCAACCGATAAATCACCACGGGCAGACCATCGGCAATTACGCCGATCCGATGACAGTCCGCTCAACGGAGCATTCCGACGACAACAAAACCGTTCAGCGCGGCATCATCATCGAGATATGGGTTCGGGACCGCCGCAAAACGAGCGTAACCGAGCGGGCGCCGCTCGTCGATGAAACCGGTTTGCAGGTGCTTGGAGAGGACAGGACCCCGTTGATGGTTGTGAAAACGGATCTGGTGCCCGTCTATCGTGACGGTATCCGCAAAATCACCATATCCAAGACCAAAGACCCGGGGATCAAGTCCGGATGGGTGGTCCTGGAAGATTGCGAAAACCCGAACCTGAACCCGGCCCTGCCCGACGAGCTGGCCCGTGAAACTTATCCGTGGGGAAGATTGCCAGTTTATCACGCCAATTCCTACAAAGACCAGGTTTCCCTGTGGGGATTCTCCGCAGCCGAGCAAACGGCAGACCTGAACGAGAAAATCAACCAGATTATCTCAAAGCTGATTTCCTATGTGGTCAATGTCATGGCCCCGCCGCTCATCGTGCAGCAGCATTGTGGAATCACCCGGGAGATGATCACGTCAGAGCTGGGAAAAGAGGGGCGCCTGGTTCTCATGCCATCGGTGCCGAACGCCCGGATTGAGTCGATAGAGGCGTCGCGCCAAGCGGAGTTATCGCGGCCAGCGCCATTGTCGCCCTTCAGGAACGCAACCAGGTCCTCATGCAATCCAAAACATCAGCCATCGACAACCTGGCGGAACAACGGGCGAGATGGGCCATCGGCCTTTGGCAGAACTTCGGCATTGAGCCGGATTCCGTCAATGTAGCCGGAGAACAGGTCGTTTATACAGGCGTCCAATTTGCGGGCCGTAAATTCAATTACGTCGTCGAGGCCGGTTCGTCCACGCCGAGAACGAGTCTCCAGAATCAAGAGCTTGTTCTGAGCCTGGCGAATAGCGGCATGGTCAGCCGCCGATACGTCCTGGAAACGCTGAATCTTCCCGGATGGCAGGAAGAGGTGGAGCGCAACGGAGAGAGTCAGTTGGATATGGCTTTACAGGTCTTAATCGATGCGGGTTTGCCGCAGGAACAGGCGCTTATGCTGAAACAATTCCTGATTCAGCCACAAGGCGGACCCGGCGACGTTAAAAAGCCCGGGAATGGCGGCGGCGGAGTTCCACGGGCAGAACAAGGGAGGGTTCAATAGTATGCCGATTTACGTTTATAAATGCCGATGCGGGAAAACAATGGAAGTTTTTCACAAAATCAACCGAGTGCCCAAGAAACACCGCTGTTCGTGCGGCTGGATGGGAAAGAAGGTCCTGGCGGCCGCAGCCGTTCAGTGTGATTCAGTCAATGACGTGAAATGGCTGCCGTCAGCGTGCCAAACACTCCAGAGGCATGGAGAGCCGCCTCTTCAATCCCGGACCGAGTATAACGCTTACCTGAAGAAGAATAACCTCTCCTGCAAGGGGTAGCAATGGATAAGGGACAAAAAATAAAGTTCATCACGGATGAGCTTCAAAAGCAAATAATTTACTTGCTATCTCGAAAAACTTCGGGCAAAATAGAGTTAACAGTCGAGATTCATGCGACGCAGGGCGGCATCGGAGATGTTTTTTTACAGACGAAGCCTGTTTCACGAGAAAGGGTTATTTTCAATGAAATAAAGTAAATCGTCCATAACGGAAGCCGACAAGCCTATTGAGGGACTATCAGCCCGGAATTTGTGGTTCACGCCACGAGTTCCGGGCTTTTTTTATTGCCAGAACGGACAACCTGACCTCATCGGCCCGCAAGGGAGAACCGAAATCCAACGTC
>JAGVUJ010000095.1 GCA_019136325.1 Deltaproteobacteria bacterium | reverse complement strand
ATAAACATCAACGATTATTATGCGGGAGCGGTGCAGGATATAATATTCATTGATAATGATTTCGGTGTTAATAATTATTTTAATTCTGGCGTAATGTTGCTGAATCTTAACCCATCTTCCGCAGTTAAAAAATAACAAAGTCGTGATATCAGGTATTTGGGATTAAAATCAGCCGATTTTCTGCACTACATTTTCGATTATTTTCGGTCGGCTGGGCAGTAGCACCTTCATCCTTTGGAGCAACACTTTCAATTTCTTCGGTGCCGTCGATACGACTCTCAACCGGACCTGTTTATCCCGCGTCGGCAAAAGAACATCGAGGGATTTTATTTCTTTCATCTCCTCCAGTAGTTTTCTGGGTGCAGTACCAAGCCCCGATGCTTTCATCCACTGTTGCAGCATCCGCCACATCGCCAATGAAAGAAAGCAAACAAGGATGTGGCCTTGAATCCTGTCTTTTTTCTGATGATAAACAGGCCTCATCCCAAGGTCGTGTTTGACCGTGCGAAAGGCATCTTCCACCTCGGTCAATTGGATGTAGGTGTTCCATAGCGTCTTGGGATCAGCTTCTGTCCAGTTGGTACGCAGCAGATAGTAACCGCCATTTTCCAGAAGCTGCCGATAACGATCTTCATTTTTGTGGAAGATCATTTCGAGCTTCTTCTCTTTTTCTGTTTTTGTTTTTGTGACCGTTATTGTAAACAGCGAGGCGGCCCGACTATTTCTTTCCTGGAGGCGTCCGATACGCCGTTCTGCTTTCTGCTGGTCTTTGAGTTTCCCGGCGACCATGCGCGCCTCCATTTTGGCCAATCCAGCCTCCATGTTCTGAACAAACCGGTTCAGGATGGCATTCTCCTTTTCCCTGCGTCCCTGTGATCTGCACAAAACAAATGTTTCTTCTTGAGCATCGGGACCGGGACACAATCGGACTTCAACCCCCGACTGCACTTCTTCCCAGTCCTGGCTGAGCAATTGCTGTTCAAACTTCCTCAACATGGCTTTGGGAGTACCCACCAGATACCGGGCGCCTTTCTGTCGCATATAATCCAGATTGTCTTCACTCACCATGCCACGATCCATTACCCAAATCCGGTTGGCTTTACCGTATTTGCTTTCCATGATTTGGATCATGTCCTTGGGAGTAGTGACATCAACACGATTCCCATCAAATATTTCAAAGGACAACGGAAGCCCTTCCCGGCTTGCCACCAAACCAATACAGACTTGAGGACAATCAGGACGCTTATCGCGACTGTAGCCTCTTTGGGCCTGAGGGTTGCCCTTGGCGTTTCCTTCAAAATAGGTCGAGGTGATGTCATAAAAGAGAAAGTCGAACGTTGTGCCGAACAGTTCGCCGTAGCGCGCTTGCAGATGTCTGCAAAGCTCATCCTTGTGCGGCAAAAGAATATCCAGAGCGCGGTACAGCCGGTCTTCATTGATCTTGTCAAACGGTACTCCAAGTAGATCATCCAGCGCTGTCTTGCCATACCATGAATCGGCAATCTGCAATTCTGAGGAGGGGGCACAAAAACGGGCAATCACGAGGATGCACACCATAACTGCCCAGGGGATTTCTTCCCGGCCAGCCAAAAGTCGCTCTTTGCAAAACGCCGCAAAACCCAACTTGCTCCACAGAAGAAGGGCCAGATAAATATCACCGAAGTGACGCAACCTCTCCACGCCGACCCGGTTGAGATTCACCTTTGCCCATAACGGAGGCTCTTCGTTCTTCTCGAACAATCCCGGTTCGGGCCTGGGTTTACCATCCAGGATGCGCCCGATTTCTTCCCATCCGATCTGTTCTTCCTGGTCATAGTCCGGAAGTTTGCCAATCGTTGCAACGATTCTTTGCCGGGGACCCCTGGCTGTGCGCATTGACTCAACCAATGACCAGTATCCGTATTCTTCTCCGGCAACCTTCTTCCTGTGGCGGCGCAAATACATGATCTACCCCTTTTGCAAAGGGAGTATCTCGTTTCGTGGAAAATTGCGCAAGGGGGCTTTTCTGCACTACATTCAGTTTTTCAAAAAGTGACTGCGTAATGTTTACGCTTTCTCTTAAAATCCCGTCTATCTTTGTTGATTTTTGATTCGAACTGCGGAAGATGGGGTAGGATAATTTCCAATCCCAATATATCGTGATTGGATAATTCGACTTACAGATTTCATTATGCTGCGCATATAAAATCTGAGTCTCATTACCACTTACGTCTCGAATTGCACTGCGTTTGTTCTCGACGAGTGTTATTACCCCCCCCATTCGTTTCACTCGGGGGATAGTTCAACCGGCAAGTTTCAATGCGCTTTGCTTTTGCAACTTGGGTTTCACTATAATTTATTTATCTTAGTCTGTGCTTTTCGTTGAGCGCGCGGGAGTCTTTTGGCAGGCCCCTTCTTCTTTGTTTTCTGTTCGGGGACCCCGTTTTTTTGTATGGCGGCGGCCGGCGTCGGTGATAAAATTGTTTTATTGAGAATTTTTTCGAATTCCGGCGAGCTCAGGGGCGTTTTCCCAAGGTGTCTGATGTAGGATGCTATGTCTCGGTCGGAGGAAACAACGATGACTTCCCCTGCCGTTTTGGCGGCCAGGCGTTTGATGACATCGTCCGCTTTCTCGCCGAAGCGGGAATAGAGAATG
>JAGVUJ010000274.1 GCA_019136325.1 Deltaproteobacteria bacterium | reverse complement strand
ATAGCCGAAAATGAACATGCCGTGCAGATAAAAATAGTTGGAGAGCTTTTGAGAACGGGCTATTAATTTTTCCGCTGTTACGCCCTTGCGCATCGCCCGCAGTTCTTCGTTAATTGGACTTTCGTAGCCGATCGCCAGCATGCTAACGCCGGCAAAGCGCATGGCTTCGATCAGGTCGTCGTTCTCCGCCACTTCCGAGCGCACCTGAACGACAAGATCGATTTTTTTTTGGAAATTTCTTTGGTAATCGCCGATCTTCCGGCACAGCTCAATGGCGTCATCCGGATTCTGGGCAAAGTTGTCGTCGGTGAAAAAGAAATTCGCGTATCCCAGATCGGCATATTTAATAAGCTGCCGCAGTGTTTTATCAACCGAAGCGAATTTATATTTCCCGTATCTTTTATTGACGATGCAGAATTCGCAATTCCAGTTGCATCCGCGTCCCCGGTTGATGGGCACAAAGCTCCATCTTTTTTCCAGGAATTTAATCAGGGTCAGGTCGGGATCGGCCAGTTCATCCAAATCTTCGATCGGCTTGCGCTTTCCGGTGAAGATATGAGCTCCGGTTTCGTCAAGAAAGCTGATTCCTGTTACCTGATGCAATCGCTCACGATTTAAAGAAACCCCATTGCCGGATATCAATATTTCCAGCAATTCCGACATGGTTTCTTCGCCCTCCCCGTGGACGACAATGTCGACGCCGGACCGGAGCGCTTCCTGGGGCAGGGCATCCACATGGCTGCCGCCGGCAATGGTGACGGCGCCAAAGGTCTTGTATTGAGAGGCTAGCGCATACATGCGGGGTATCGAATTGCTCATGCCGCCGTAAAACAGCGCCATTTGCGCGGGTTGTCCGGCCTGTAAAAAGGAGTGATCCGGCAGGCCGTAAGAATCCTGTGGTCCGTTGAAGTTGTTTTCGTCAATCGCATAAATTTCTTTGATGCGGGGATGATGATGGATCTGGCTCATCACGGAAAGGAGCCCTACCGGAGGCATTTTTATCCGGGCGTATATATTTTGCTGGGAATGTTTCGGATACTGCGGAATAATGCCGATAATGGTTAATGTTCTTTTCATGATTAAAATACTCACTTATTTTTTTAATCTGAAAAGGTTGGCTGGAAGGTAAACACTCAGTGGGGATATCACTCTTTTCAAGTAACATAACCCCGTAAACGGGAAAAGTCAATATCATAAAAAATGAGGCAGCGGCGTTGATTTAAAAATCCGTCGAAAAAGAGGATTGGCTTTAAATAAAAGACTCTAAGCTATTATAAGATATGATAATTTGCCTTGACTTTACCTGTATAAAGTATAGCGTGTCATTGAAGCATGTAATAGACATCGAGAGAAGCTGTGGGTTTCTTTTTATCATGCGGAGACCGCAGCCGTTGTTAAGGCCCTGCCCATTACAATGAGGCGGGTGTTTTTGTTTTTGGACAGGAAAAATCGGGAAAACGTGTGCGACATTACGTTATTATCCCACGAGGAGAAATGCAATGAATATCCACATTATCGAAGCGTTGAATCATTTTGTAAAATTGCCGGATGACAAATGGGAAAGCGGCTGGTGGAACATAAACGAAAACAAAGCCCGGCAACTGGTAGGGGGTGAAATCTATTTCCACAAAAAACGGGTGGAACCCTCTTTCTTCGGAGGGTCCATCACGGAGTATCGTGTCGACCAGAGCTCACAGAATCAGGGGAAAATTATTTTTACATTTCAATATCAGGCAAGCTGCAGAAATGTTCATACGGATAAGTATGGTTGGTCAAAAAAGATTAAGATCATCAGCCATGAATAAACATGGATTAGCCGTTGCCGATTGTAAACCTTTCGTAATCTCTGTTTCAGAGCTCATGCGTTTTTCAGGACTATGCCTTCCACGATGTTGGACACTTTTTCACAGGCGTCAATTGCCTCCTCAAGGAGTTGAATAATATCCTTGCATTTCACAAGTTCAATAGCGTCTTTTTCTTTTTCAAAAAGATTGGAAATCGTGGTTCTGAGAACAATGTCGCCGGCATTTTCCAGGGTGTGTATTTCTATGCAACCATTCAAAATCTTTTTGCGGTTTTTCATATCACGCAAAGCATGGATAATGCCTTTCCCTTTCTTCGTAATATCATTGAGTATCTTCGCCTGTATGGTTATCGCGTCGGATATATTGTTGACATGATAAAGATTAATCAGGAGGGCCGTGGATTCAATCAAATCGATGATGCTGTCCATGTTGTTAACAAGCGCGTAGATATCTTCACGGTCTAACGGCATAAGAAACGTTTTATGCATTTTCTCATAGGTTCTATGGGTGATGCCGTCGGCTTCGTGTTCGATTTCTTTAAGCCTCGTTATTTTCTCCATGGAATAATCATTGGATTCCGTCATTTCCAGGAAAAGTCTGCTGCCTTCTTCAATTTTTTCGGCGAGCTCATCAAAATAATCGAAAAAGATTTCTTCTCTTGGAAATAATCGCATCGGAATCACCTTCCTTGGGTTATGTTCATTGTAGTGAGAAAAGTCTTATCCGTCAACCGGATGTTGTCCATAAGCATCGTAAACGCCTGGTGCTGTGATCAACGGCTGTTGAGTGGCGAACCATTTCCGGAAGGATAGATCACCAATTGAAGCCCGGTGTTT
>JAGVUJ010000290.1 GCA_019136325.1 Deltaproteobacteria bacterium | reverse complement strand
ATGTTCATCAAACCCCGTTACTTTCCGCCGACATGATCGATGCGCGGTATGTGTAAGTATCATAATTTAAATTCGAAAGCGAGTATGGAAAATGAAAAAGAGCGCTTTTCCCCGTTCAAAATTTGTGTTAGATATGCGGCAAATCTTACAGGTGATGAAAATGGGAAAAATGACCCAATGCCCCTGGGGCAGTTTTGAAGTCTTATCGGAGACCGCCGGCCATAAAGTCAAACGCATTATTGTAGAACCGGGAGGGGGTCTGAGTCTACAGCTTCATCATTTTCGTTCCGAACACTGGTTTGTTGTTGCCGGCACCGGAGACGTAACCGTTGGAGACAAGATCATATCGCTGAGCGCCGGCGGATCGGTGGATATCCCGGCAAAGGTTAAACACCGCGTCCTGAACCATGCAGACGGTCATCTGGTCATTATTGAGGTCCAAACGGGAGCACGCTGTGATGATGGCGATATAGAACGTTTTGAAGATCTGTATGGAAGAATTTAACCGACAACCCATTGCCGGTATTTTTTATCGTCATCCCTTCGGCAAACATCCCCGATAAATCACCGTCTCGACGGGGCCGTCTGATCATGCATCCGTGTCTGATACCCCTGATCAAAAGCATGGAGAAAAGAATCGCCGTAGCGCTTTATTTTCTTGCGTAATTTTTCAACGTGCTTCCTGTGCTTGTAAAATCTTTTTTCCGAGACCGACCTGATTTCATCCAGATCGCAGAGAATAAAATCCCAATGCGTCGTCTGGTTGACCGCGATCAGATTCCGGTACAATTCTTTAAAAAGAATTTCCCTGGATTGAAGTTCGGCGACATACGAGCCGAGATTGACGGCCAGAAGCCTGAATTCATCATTGTCCCGGCTGTCCGCCATGAGGGTCTCAATTGTTTTGTTGCCGGACGCCCCCTTGCTGACAGCGATGACCTCATCGGGAATCCAGCGGCCCCTCTTCATAACATAGAACAAAGGCTTAACGGCTTCGATGTTTTTTTGATGCAGCTGATAAAAAGCATTGAAGTTTTTTCTGGCGAGGCACCGGCGCAAAACATTTCTCAGACGGATTTCCCGGGGCGCATCGGTCATCCGGTAATGTTTCAGATAAATATCGCTGCCGTCCTTTAAAAAATTTTTCCCCAGGTACGTATCCTTATAATCACTGACGAAAAACAGTGTAAAATTTTCATCTTTCTCAGGGCAGATAAAGCGGCTCACGATGGATTCGGCTTCTTGTCTGGAAATATATTCGCTATATCGTCCCGACCAGTTCTCATAACGCAGCGGGGAAGAGTGTTTATCCACACCCGGATATAGCGCATTATCCGTCATAAACCAGGAAAGCGTCGAGGATATTTCATTTTTGGCAAGGGACAAGGGGTTGGATTGATGAAGGCCACCGCACTCATTGTCGCATGCTATATTATGACCGGAGTTTCTTTTCATGAACTGTCCTTTTCAGAAAGATATTATCATGGGTTGCCGACAGCACGTTGCAATTTTGAATAGCTTATGGGGTTTTGTCTGGCGGACTATACGTAACGCGATGATGCCTGTCAAGAGGATAAAAGCGTCATGATCTTCTATAAGGTATAGATTCCGGCATGATAGTATCGTTTGAAATTCAATCGTTCATAAACTCTTTTCCCCATGGGCGTCGCCTGTAAGACAACATGCTTAAATCCGCTTTCCCGCGCCAATTGCATCGCGGCCTGCGTGACGCTCAAGCCGCATCCCCTGTTTCTGTAAGAGGGGAGCGTTGATACATAGTATATCCCCGCCGTGCGTTGATCCTTAAAAAGCAGGGACGTCGCCACAGGTTTCCCTTGAATACAACCCAGAATAAACCTCTGTGGAAACTGATCTCCTGTT
Organism: Deltaproteobacteria bacterium; assembly: GCA_019136325.1. The sequence goes on along the minus strand of JAGVUJ010000290.1, from coordinate 762 downwards.
TCAAAAGAAGAAACAAAGGCCCCGAATGGGTCTCTCGCGTGCCGCGGCATCTCAAAACCATGAAAAGCAACGTCCTCCCACACGGCCAGATCCTCCCGGCTGCGGACATGATATATTTCCATGTCACCGGTCGCGTACGGCTCCGGAAATGATTCGTTTAAATCAGCCGCCATACAGCAGACATTGGCATATAAACGAAATCCTGCGTTCTGCAGTATTGCGGATGTGGCCGCGGATTGTCCGCATGGATAGACCCACCACCAGAAACGCAAATTATTTTTTTTGTAATCTTCCCTGATTTCGGAAACGATTGCCGTATCCGGGGCCGCCAGCGGGGTTTCATTCCATGCCCAATTCATATCGGAAACAGCCACACCGGTATTCATCCACCAGACGGATTCTTTTCTCTTCAACGATGCATTAAGGTTTCCCCAGTAGCGACCGACAGAAAAGAAATTTTTTTCAATGTTGTCCGCTTTAATAAGTATCGTCCCCTTTGCGCCAAGAAAATAAAACTCCCGCAGAGAATATAAGCAAGTCATTTCCCCTGTCAACGAGAAAAAAATCTCACCCGGATGCAGGATTTTCAAATACAGAAAACAACCGTCGGCTCGGATGAACCTTATGACAAAAATTGTTTTTTATGACTTTTTTTCAGAAAAACATTGACATATGTATTGAATTTCCTTATAGTCTCGCTGCCGGAAAACGAATCTTCACGTGCGAATATTTCAGAAAAGAATCTTCTTTCCCGTAAATACG
>JAGVUJ010000373.1 GCA_019136325.1 Deltaproteobacteria bacterium | reverse complement strand
ACAAATAAGCCGCGCCGATTATTGGCAGCAAGGCGAACCTAGTGATAAACATGGCAACAGGACGGTTTTCAATGGTTTTTGCGAGTGGGGGGCTCAAACGATAGTAAATATTCACAAACGATTTGCCAGCATCAGATTTTAACAGAACACGATCGCGAAAAGCTCTGAGAAGGAGAACGATGGGGTGGTTGTCATTGCCGAAGGCTGCTGTTGCAATAAAGCAACCGCTTGGTAAACTCCCAGAACTGCCGGTAGGTGGCGGTGCCCCACCGGTGTTGTTGTTGTTTCTAGGATTCACAGTCGTAGAAAAAGATATTGGATTTCCTGTGCTTGGCTGGTTCAGAGTCAGATTAATACGGATTGTGGATAGCCTTCTAATATCTGTTTTCCCCCAGGCATTGCTCCCGTCATAGTAGGATAGAGCGAATCCCGTTGAGGGCACCACATTGTCGATGATCGTTTCTCCGTTTGTATAGTCGTTGATGCTTGCCGCGGCACTTTTGATTTTTACCGTGTTGCCATCAAGACCGACGGAAAAAGTCGTTGCCACGCCATTGGCGAGTCGCTGGTAAAGCAATGCCGTTCCCGTTGCGTTGGCGGTCATCGCTGCCGGTATGGTGATCAGTTCCTGAAACTCCCGATTCAGCCGAGAGAGGGCCAGATTAGCTTTTTGACTGTTTGCAGAATTGTCCTTCGCGAACAGATAACCCCTCATGGCGGTTACGATTCCCATGCCCCCCAGTGTGGCCATAATACCGACCAGTATTAAAGTCACGATCATTTCAATAATTGTAAATCCCCGCTGATTTTTCATGATTCCCCTCTGCTTTCTCACTTTGTAAATAGCGTTGTAAGCTTATGGTCTCCCTGTGATAAGCTCACCTTGAGGATTCGATTGCCGCCCGTCTGCTCCGCACCGGAACCGTCGAACATGATAAAAACGTTATTGGCTACCGTGTAGGTCCCATAATATCCGGAATTTATCCTGCTCTGGAGTGCTCCCAGGGGATCTGGGTTTTCCAGCAGCAGCTTCCGGTAATCGGAATTGATATTTTCCATGATCTGGTTGAGCGTGTATTCCTGCTGCACGCGTACGAGGGGAAAGACACTGGCGGTTATATTACTCCCCATATAAGTAACCAGGATGGCACCAAGAATCGCAGCAAGGGTCATCGTTACAATAACTTCCAGAAGTGTAAATCCTCTTTTATCTCTTTTCATCGGATACCTCACGGGATAAAACCTGTGTTCTGCAGAATGGAGAAACTGCTCGATTGACCGCTATAGTTTACGGTGATGTTTATCGTGCTGCTGGTTCCTGTTGCCGTATCGTTATTGTATGGCTGGCCCCATTGGTCGAACGATACTTCTCCCGCACTAACAGTCATACCTGAAGGCAAAGAGATCGTTGCAGCGTCTTGGCCGAGGACCACCTTGTTCTGCTTTCCCCCGTCCTGAATGAAAACCATGTAAGACCCGGAAGACAGGGAAACGCCCCAGACCTTGTTCGTATTCATGGCCCTGGCTTGAGCGTATCGGATGTGACTCTTGATCACTTCTACCTGACTGGCGAGATTGACTTCCGATGTCGAAACGCTTCGCGAAATCACAACGACCGAGACAATAGCAATCAAAAGAAAAACCGTGATGATCTCAAGCAGCGTAAAGCCCTTTTCCCCCGTTCTTACTAAGGACATCAGGCGCCTCCTTGATTAAGTGTTTTCGAATAATCTGCCGCATTTCGATAAAGAAGCAATCCCATAATCACCGACGTTGAGGTCAGAATTACGGCAATGTAAGACACGAAAAGGTAGGGGTGTACATACGACCCTAAACAGTTGAGCAGAAAAGCGAATATGAAGATTAATGAACCGATTTTGGCGTAAAGTGCAGCCGAGTGTCCGGCTAGGTATAATGCAGCGCCCAAGCCAATCAGCCACATAGAGGCTGCGACGATGAAAAACGGCTGCATCCGGAGCCATCCGTCCATAATCGACACTCCTTGGATGCCATGCAACCCGAACATCAAGATGATGCCTATGACCGCGTAAAAAATTCCCGCCATAATATAATAGAAGGCGCATTCCCCTCTGGTTGATGCAGGAGACAGGAGACCCCGGGGCGCGAACAGACGTCCCCCTGGCCGGGGAAGAATCTGCTGCGGACGCTCTAAACCATCCGTTTGGTCGCTCAAAACGCTCCGCATGACGCTCTCCGTGAAATTTTCCGGGGGAGCAATGGACGGTGTTGCGGCGATTTGATCGAGGATTTCTTTGAATTCATCATTCATAAATGACCTTTGATCCTGAAAACATTTTTACTTTATATGCTATATACTCACAAGCAATCGAAAAAGTCACAAAAAAGAAACTTCATCGCGCCAACCCGCCAGCAGGGGACACGGTAGGAAGTTTCCTTCTCGTGCCGATCACCGCTATAAAAGAGCCAGGGTTTTTCGAGCTATCGCGTCATTCATGTTTTTTGCCCCTTCCCGCCGGAATTTCGTAACACCCCGCAAAGCAACCAGCATAGTATGTCGAATAATTATCGACATACTATGCTGAATTTACAGCTTTCTGACCTCCATGAGTTGCTTTAATTTTTCCAGCCCCCTGTAAACACGCATTTTCACAGCGCTCAGCGAATCGCCTGTTATAGCCGCGATCTCTTCGAAGGTCAGGTCCTGATAAAATTTCAGGATGATGGCTTCCCGTAAATCGACCGGCAGCTTCTGCATATTCTCATCCAGCCTTCTCATGCTGTCTTCAGAAGGGAAGTCCCCTTCCCTGCTTTCATCGCCCTTTGTCTGCGGCTCGGGGAATTGACGATTCGTTGTGTGGTTCGCAACGTCCTTCGCCTTTTTTTTCAGATGATTGCGGATGAGATTGATGCCGAGAGTGTAAAGCCAGGTGAAAAATTTTTTGTCTTGATCAAACTGATGGAGCTTTTGATAAGCCCTGATGAATATTTCCTGCGTCAGGTCGTCGGCGTCGGAATAGCTGCCTGTCATCCGGAAAGCGAGATTAAAGACAGGTCCTTTATACGCTTCAATCAATAGAGCATAGGATTGAACATCTCCCTTTAAAACATTGGCAACAATTTCCGCGTCTGCCTTTTGATCCATTTTCCCATGCTGTCCAGTTGGATTGAATTACGACTTCAAAAGCGGATTCAACGAGTT
>JAGVUJ010000238.1 GCA_019136325.1 Deltaproteobacteria bacterium | reverse complement strand
TTTGTGGCGCTGCAGTTTTCCCGTTCCCATTATTTTTCCCATGAAAAAGCGAAAAGGGATTTTGGCTATGACCCGAAAATATCCATAGAACAGGCGCTGGATCTTACAACAGAGAGGGGAATCAATGCTTCTAAATAAAAACGATAAAATTACACAACACTACGATGTCATCATCATCGGGGGCGGACTGGGGGGATTGACCGCCGCCAACAAACTGGCCAGAGGCGGCAGAAAAGTATTAATCCTGGAGTCGCACGATAAACTTGGTGGATTCGCCACCTGGTTTTATCGCAAAAAACACATTTTTGATGTGTCGTTGCATGGATTTCCGGTGGGGATGATCAAAACCTGCCGCAAGTATTGGAACAGAGCGATAGCGGAGAAAATCGTTCAACTTAAAAGAATGCGTTTCATCAATCCCATGTACCAATTGGAGACGGATTATACGGTGGAAGATTTCACCGGCAAGCTCATTCATTATTTCAAGGTGCCCAGAGAGCAGGTGGATAATTTTTTCAGCCTGGTCATGAACATGAATTACTACGATAACAAGGCAATGACCAACGGCGAACTGCTGGAGAGTTTCTTTCCCGGCAGAAAAGACGTGCATCGCTTTTTAATTGAGCCGATTGTGTACGCCAATGGATCGACGCTGGAGGATCCGGCCATTACCTACGGAATTGTTTTCTCCAATTTCATGAGCAAAGGCGTTTATACGTTTCAGGGCGGAACCGACCTGGTCATCGGAATGATGCAGGAAGAGCTTTTGAAAAATAATGTCGATATTCGTCTGAAATCAAACGTGGAAAAGATTGTGGTTGAAAACAATGTTTGCCGGGGAGTCATGCTCGGCGGCGAGTTTGTTGCTTCCACGTCGGTTCTTTCCAACGGCAATCTCATCGGGACCATTTTAAATCTGGCGGGAGAAAATAATTTTAAACCTGAATTTATCGACAAGGTTAAAAAAGTCCGGCTCAATACCAGTTCCTGCCAGGTGTATATGGGAATCAGGCAGGGAGAGACGATTGAGGATATCGGCGATCTGATCTTCTACTCGGAAGCAAAGGAATTTGAAACCGATGAGTTGCTGTCCATGAACACCACCAGCCGGACGTTCTCCTTTTACTATCCGCGACTGCGGCCCCAACTGGAAAATGCCGGATATACCATCGTGGCATCGACCAATGCGCGCTACGAAGACTGGGCGGAATTGAGCAAAGAAGATTATAGGCAAAAGAAGCAGGAATTGATTGAGGCAACGCTGGTGAGTCTGGAAAAAATTATTCCCGGCATCCGACAAAAAATTGACTACGTCGAGGCGGCAACGCCGTTGACGATTAAGCGATATACACATCACGAAAGAGGCTCCTCGTTCGGAACGAAGCACGAGGGCCTGGATATTTCCATGAAACTGCATCATGAAATCAGCGGTCTGTTTCATACCGGATCGGTCGGCATTATCATGTCCGGCTGGCTGGGCGCCGCCAATTACGGTGTCATTCAGTCCTATGAAGTGGAAGGTTATTTAGACAAATTAGGGTGAGGTGTCTTATGTTTGATTTCAGCAATCAAAGAGTTATTGTGACCGGCGGAACCCGCGGGATTGGAGCGGGTATCGCCGAGGCTTTTCTGCAGGCCGGCGCGACGGTGATTGCCGTTTATTCGGCCAACGATGTGGCCGCGAATGAATTTAAAAACAAAAATGAACAATTTGGGGATAGACTCGATATTCAAAAACAGGATATCTCCTCTTCGCAGGATGTTAAAAATTTGTTTCAGTATCTGGATGAGAAATATCCCTCGCTGGAAGCGCTGGTGAATAACTCGGGTATCCGGCAGGACGCGATAGCGGCGTTAATGACCGATGAACAATGGAATAACGTTTTGGAAGTTAATCTGACCGGTACGTTTTATATGTCGCGGGAAATCATTCCGCGCTTCATGTCCGGTCGTTTCGGACGAATCATCAACATCAGTTCGCTGGGCGGGGACATCGGATTTCAGGGACAGGCCAATTACGCGGCATCCAAAGCCGGCCAGTTCGCACTCACGAAATCTTTATCCAAAGAGGTTGCCAAGAAAGGGATTACCGTCAACTGCGTTTCTCCGGGATTTATCGATACGGAACTCATCGGGGATCTCCCAGAGGAGCAGCGCAAGGAGTACCTGAAAATGATTCCGCTGAAGCGTTTCGGCAAGGTTCAGGAAGTGGCGCACGCGGTTTTGTTTTTAGCCAGCCGCGAAGCTTCTTATATTACCGGAACAACCATCACCGTAGCCGGAGGTCTGTAATGGAAGACGTCCTGGCTGCCATTCCTCAACGTCCGCCGTTTCTTTTCATCGATAAGATTATCTCCAGGAATGGCAATTCCATCACAACACAAAGAACATTGAGAGAGGACGAATATTTTTTCCAGGGCCATTTCCCCGGCAACCCCATCATGCCGGGCGTGTTGTTGTGCGAAGCCTGCTTTCAGACGGGAGCCATTTTGATGGGAGCAAGCCGTCAGCCGGGCCTGGGTGTCGTTACCCGGATTAAAGATACCAAATTTAAACATTTCGCCCGTCCGGGCGATACGTTGACCATGAAGGTTACCCTAACGCTTATTATATGAGCGGTACGATTCATATCGGAGATAAACTCATTTTAAAAATCATCTTTCAGGCGGCGCTTCTTCCGCCGGAGCAATAAGAGAGGTTGATATGGACTTTTTGCAAGTGTCAGGAAAAACATTTCTGGTGACCGGCGTGGCCAATAAAAAGAGCGTTGCGTTTTTTGTGGCCAAAGGCCTGATCGAAAACGGGGCGCAGGTGATTTTTTCCGTTCAAAATGAAGAAAATAAAGACAGAGCGCAAAAGCTTTTCCCCGACAGCGCCGTTTTAATCTGCGATGTTGAAAAAACCGACAGCATCAAACGGCTGGGAGAATATTTTAAAAACAATCATATCAAACTCGCCGGTTTTGTTCATTCCATCGCCTTTGCCAATTACAGCGAAGGCCTCAAGCCGTTTCATGAAACCAAAGCGGAAGATTTTCTGCAGGCGACCAACATTTCCTGTTTCTCGCTGGTAGCCGTCGCCAATGCCCTGAAGAATTCTTTTGAAAACGATGCTTCCATTGTCACCATATCCATCAGCAACACGCGGGCAACCGCCTATGGGTACATGGGACCGATCAAGGCCGCG
>JAGVUJ010000328.1 GCA_019136325.1 Deltaproteobacteria bacterium | reverse complement strand
CATCACCTCTTTGGTTGTTTCCGGCTTGTTGTGATATCCCTGCATGACCTGCGCGCCATACACCACGATCTCGCCGTCCGGACTGTCTTCTCCGACGCGGGACTTATCGATAACCACTTTCGTATCTTTGTACGGTTTTCCGATCGTGCCGAATTTATTGCCCCGCTTGGGACTATTGTTGGTAAGCACAGGTGATGTTTCCGACAAACCATAGCCGACGTAGGGAACGACGCCGACATCGCTGAAAAACATCGCGATTTCCGGTTTCATCAACGCTCCGCCAATGACGACCTGTTTTAACCGTCCGCCGAAAATGTTCCGAACCGTGGAAAAGGCCACCGCATCATAGAATTTAAATTCTTCCGTTTTCTCTTTCAGGTCCCGGTTTTTGACAGCCTCGGCTACCGCCGCGTCAAATATTTTCTTTTTTTCCGGATCCGCCGACACACTCTGCTGAATTTTGTCGTAAATAATATTGAACACCCGCGGCACGGCGTTCATGTGCGTGGGCTTGATCTCGCTGAAATTAACCAGCAGCTTGTCGGCGGATTCAGCCAGTCCGAGCTGCCAGCCGGCATAGACGAAAACATGCAGGTCGGTCGTCAGACCGAAACTGTGCGCCCAGGGAAGAATGCTTAAACCGACCTCCTCCTCGCCCACATCGAACGTCCATTGGCTTTCCCTGGCGTTGTGCGTCAGGTTGCCGTGACTCAGCAAAACGCCTTTCGGATCTCCGGTGGTGCCGGACGTATAAATAATTACGGCCGTCTCCGACCAGTGCGGTTTGTAGGATGCAACGGGATTTGCCTTCCCCTTTCTCTCCAGTTCCGCCAGGGAATTTTCTCCCGTGCCGTACAGAAGGAACACGCCTTTTAATGTTGGAATATCTTTTTGAAAACCCTGGACGACTTCGTAAATTTTTTGATTGCTGACAAACAGATATTTAATGGCGGAGTCCTTAATAATATACTGCCAGACCTTTTGCAGCTCCTTTTCATACATGGGAACGAAAACACCGCCCAGACCGTGAGTAGCGTTGGCGCACACGAACCATTCCACCGAGTTGCCGACAATAACGCCGACCTTTTCGCCTTTTTCAAAACCGATTTTTTTCAACGCGCCGCGCAGATTGTTGATCCGCCCGGCGACCTGCGCAAAGGTTACCCACTCGTATTGATTGGTCTCTTTGTTTTTCGTACCGAATAAATTTCGTGAGGCGAATTTCGCTGCGCTGTTTTCGAACAAATCAACCAGATTGTTCGGTTGGGTGTAATAAGATTCCAGATTCGCTGCGACACTGTTTGCTTTTTCTTTTACCATCGTGAACTTCCTTTCTTCATTTGAAATTTTTATTCTTTATCGGCAAATGATGCCGGTATTTCCATAACCGGGTTGCAAAATAAACGTGTTTATTATATTCACAAAACATAAATTGATGTCAATTATTATTCCCCTTCACCAAGGAGTAAAATTCGTCATGACGCAAGTCTATCAGTATCAACTCACGGTTCCCGACAGCGCCGTGGATATTAACGGTCATGTCAACAACGTAGAATATTTGCACTGGATGCAATGGGCCGCCGTGCTTCATTCCGAAATGCAGGGCTGCACCAAAGCAACCCTGGAAGCAGGAGCCACATGGGTCGTCCGGACACATCATATCGAATACCTTCGCCCCGCCTTTGCCGGAGAAGACATCATGGTTCTCACCTGGGTGTCCAACTTCCGCCGGGTTAAATCTTTGAGAAAATACAAAATTATCCGGTGCGCCGACCACACCGCGCTCGTCGAGGGTGAAACCGATTGGGTTTTTGTTGATATCCAAACAGGTCGTTTGCGTTCAATTCCTAAACATGTTATGTTAAAATTCAACGTGTTGCCCGAAGATAGCGAGTCGGATGTCCTGAATGGCATAATGTATTTTAAGCATAAACAAAAATAATCGTTTCCGTTCCGGGGAGGCCAAGACTATTGAATTCTGAATTAAGATTAAAAACCATGGACGCGCTTGCCCACTTGTGCGCGGCCGTTAAAAACGTTCAGCTATATTCGCCCGACAGCCCTGTCATTAACAACTCCATTGAAAGATTTCATTTTTATCTTCTGGATATATTACGGCAAGTGTCTCCTCTTGTGCTTGCCGAATCCGAAAATAAATTATTTCTCTGCGGAGAAATTTTAAACGAGAAAGATCAGGAAACGGCTCATGTTTTATTTTTGCTGGAAATTCTCTCCCATTTCAACCTTCAAAGCATTACCTTCGAAAAAGGTCTGCAAAAAGAGGATCTTCATGCGTTCATAAACCTCATTGCCAGGAAACCTGAACATTTGCGACATTTGGGCGGCCTGTCGTCGCTCATGACAGAAAACAAAATCGTTCATATTCATATCGATAAAAAAGCCATCCATTTATCAACGGATGAACCTCGGGAAAAAAGCGTTGCGGATGCAAAAGCGGATCAGTCTACAAAATCCGACGCCACTGATTTGACCGCTGCGGAGGAAGACCATATATCCGCAAGCCTCGACGAAATTAATCTCGTTCTGAAACAACTGAAAGAGATGAAGGACGACACGGAACCGTTCACTTCCGAAGCACAGACGGAGTCGATCAAAAAATTATCCGGCTCGGTCATCGAGTGGATAGAGAAGGAAACAGCGGTTACGCCGGATTACATTAAAAAAATGAACGGCATACAAAACCTTGTCCAGGAATTTATCGGTCGCGGACTCTTTACGGAGGCAAATTCAATCATTGCCGTTTTCAGTAAAATCAATACCGGAGCGCTGAAAAAAGATGAAAAGATACGGTCAATATGCCTGCAAGTTCTCCGGAATCTGGCATCGGAAAGCAACATCAACTTCCTGTTCAAAGAAATCAATATCAATGAAAAGAACAAAACCACGGACGCTTTTCAGATCCTTTCCGGATTCGGCGATGACTTCATCGTCAAAAAATTACTGGATATTGTGCAATACGCCAAAGACAGCAAGGAACGCATCCGGATTATTCATATTCTTCAGGAAATGGGACAAAAAGCTATACCGGCGATCAAAGAAAGCATCACCGTGGATGCTCCCTGGTACTTTTTGCGTAACATGGCCTATATCATAGGACGCATCGGCGATGAAGAAAGCGCCGATATCGTCGAGCCCCTTTTATTCCATAAGGATAAAAGAGTCCGCATGGAATCTTTAAAAAGCATCGGGCAGATCGGCGGCAACAGGCGGGGACCTTTGCTTTTGTCAGCGCTGCCTGACGCAGATTATGAATTAAAAGTTAGCATCATTGAAATGCTCGGCAAAATTAAATGCACCGAAGCCGTCACCGCTTTAGTGGATATGCTCAAGAGCAAGTCTCCGATGGCAAAGGAGCAACAGGCCGCGTTACAGGAAAAGATCTGTACGGCTCTCGGTTTCATCGGCTCTCCGGAGGCCATCCCCACGCTTTCAGAAATTGCCGAATCAAAATCTTTTCTGGGCATAGGCTCGTACCCGGTCGAAGTGAAATATTCCGCCGCCAGAGCCTTAAAATCCATTCAACGAAAACAGTAGCCGCACCCGTCAGGCATCCTCTTGTCGTCTACGCCGGAACAAACGGGGACACCCCCTTCTGCGTTGAATTGTTTACCGAGATGTTCAGGCTGAGTTGATTACACGCGTTAATTGACCGGCGGCGGCTTCCGGATCGGCAGAGGAACATATCGCAGAAACAACGGCGACACACCGCGCACCGGCTCTGACGACGTCCTGAATATTGGCTTCATGGATACCGCCGATCGCCACAAGCGGATGTCGGCTGAACGCCTTTATTCGGGCCAGGCCTTCCAGCCCCCATGCGCCCTTCGTATCGGTTTTCGTCGGCGTGGAAAAAACCGGACTGACGCCGATATAACTGACATCGAGATTTTCACCGGCAACAACATCGTCCCAGGTTTCCACGGAAAGGCCGATAATCGCCCGGGGACCCAGAAGTTTACGGACCGTTGCATACGGCATATCCTCCTGGCCGATATGAACACCGTCGGCATTGCCGGCCAGAGCGACATCGACGCGATCATTGATGATCAGGGGAATTTTCCGCGGAGCCAGAATTTTTTTGATCCGGAGAGCTTCCTCCACAAAAGCACGGGTGGATATTTCCTTTTCACGCAACTGCACATAAGAAACACCGCCCCGGACGGCCTGAATAACCACGTCTTCCAGCCGTTTTGCTCCGCACAATGTCCGATCGGTAACCAGATACAGCCCCTGCATGTCACGCCTCGATGTTCAAGCGCCGGCTGATATCTTCCAGGGATAGTCGATAAAGATTATCCAGAAAATGCATTTGCATGCTTCCCGTTCCGGCGGACATTTCGGCAGCCAGTTCCCCGGCTATGCCCATGACCGCCATGCATTCAACCGTTGCTTTCAATGGTGATTTTTCGACTGCGGCAAAAGCGCCGCATAGTGCGGAAGCCGTGCAGCCCAGTCCGGTCACTCGAGACATCAGCGGATGACCGTTTTTTATCTGCCATATTTCTTTATGATCGACAATATAATCCGTTTCGCCGCTCACACAGACGACGCATTCATGAATTTTACTTAATTTCGATGCCGTATCAACGGCCCGTTCCGGCGAAGATGCGCTGTCCACACCCCTCGTTTTTGACGTGTCATCGTCAAGCGCCATAATTTCCGAAGCATTACCCCTGATGATCGAAGGCGGTTCTTGCGCCATGAAGGCTCGCGCCGTATTCGTACGGTAGGTGGTCGCTCCGGCGCCAACCGGATCCAGAATCACGGGGATGCCTTTTTTTCGGGCGTGATGCGCGGCCTTGAACATCGAGCTGATCCAGTGTTCACTCAAGGTTCCGATGTTGATCACCAGAGCCGAAGCGATGTCCACCATTTCTTCGACTTCCTCTTGCGCATGCGCCATGACCGGAGATGCGCCAATCGCCAACAGCGCGTTGGCCGTATTATTCATAACCACATAGTTGGTAATATTATGCACGACCGGTGATTGTGAACGAATCAATCCGATGGACTTGAATATATCGCTCTCCGTTACTTTCATTTCCGACAACTCCTTCTCTTTCAGCTTAATATAAACAAATATGTAAAGGTCGATTTTCCCCGCAACAGGAAGCGTCTCCGGGGATAATGCGATCAGCAGGCCTCCGCGCACTTTGTTTCCGAAGACCAGGGTTCCTTACGGCTTCCGATTCCGCAACGCCTTTCTCCGGGAATGGGAGCTTCACTAATAATGAGATGAAGATTTCGTCTTGCCTTTAAAAATACGATAAACAAAAATGGTGTACGCAAGGACAATCGGCATGCCGATAAGAGCAATAACGCTCATAACCTTGAGGGTCAACAAACCGGTGGAACTGTTATAAATTGTTAAACTCAAACTTTGATCATTGCTGGCTTTGATCAGATTGGGAAAATGCACCGCGGCAACTGCCAGCCAGAGGCCGATAAAAGCAAAGGATGATTCCCAAAAAGGAGCGGAATCGTTTTTATGTCTGACGGAAAAGAAAATGGACGCAAGCCAAAGCACGGTGCACAAAAATGCCAGGTAGAACAACCAATTTGTCGTGATATCCGGGAAGGTAAAAGCGATCGTTATAAAATACATGACGGCCGTAATCAGATTCAACACCATCAGAATGCTGACTGCGCGAAAGGCTCTTTCCCGCAACTCGCCTTCCGTTTTCATCAGAGCGTAAGAAGCTCCCTGCAGAAGAACAGCGGCAAAACCGGTTATTCCGAAAAGAAGCGGCACCGGACGCAGCAGCGTGAAGAAGCTTCCGGTGAATTCCATATGATCATCCAGCGGCACCCCGTAAACAACATTGCCCAGGGCGACACCGAATAATAAAGCCGCCAACGCGCTGCCGGCAATGAATGATCGTTCCCAAAGGATGGCTCCTTTTTCGTCGTGCGTGCGAAATTCCATCGAAACGGCCCGGAAAATCAGGGCAAATAAAACGAGCATCATGGCCAGATAAAATCCGGAAAAGGCCGTGGCATAAGCATGCGGAAAGGCGGCAAATAAAGCCCCGCCGCCGGTGATCAGCCAGACCTCGTTGCCGTCCCAGACGGGACCGATGGAATTGATTAAAATATCTTTCTCCTCTTTGGTCTTGCCCAGGAAAGGAAGCAGCGCTCCGATGCCCAGATCAAATCCGTCCAGAAGTGAATAGCCCATCAGAAGAACTAATATGAGAACAAACCAGAGTTCCTGATAATTTTGAATACTGTCCATTTATTTTTCCTCCAGAATAATGCCTGTTTTCATCATTGTCATTAAGCCGCCGGCCCCTTCTGAACTATTTTTATGGAAAGTTTGACAAACATCACGGTCAGGAGCAGATAAACAAGAGAAAACATGATCAGGCTGAACGTTATTTCTCCCGCGGAAACGACCACCGAAGCGGCATCAGAGGTCTTCATCATCTGATAGATAATCCAGGGCTGGCGTCCCACTTCCGCCGCTATCCATCCCGTCTCATGGGCAATATGCGGCAGCGGTATCAGGAAAGGCAAAAGGAATAGATACCATTTATGGTTATAAAGGCGGCCCGTCCATAATAGATACGCCCCCAGCAATCCCAGGGCGATCATGATCACACCGGCGCCCACCATCATATGATACACCTGAAATGTAAAATTTACAGGCGGCCAGTTTCCCCGGGGATACTCATTCAATCCTTTTATTTCCGAGTTCCAGTCAAAGTTATAGAGGAAGCTCAATCCCCTGGGAATGGATATGCCATACGTTTTCTGGTTCTTTTCATCCACATATCCCAGGGCGTATATGGGAGCTCCCTTCATCGTGTTGAAATGGCCTTCCATCGCTGCCGCCTTCTCCGGCTGGAGATTGATAACCTTTATCGCGTGGGCGTGTCCCGCGCCCAATTGCAGTAGCGGCGTCAGGGCAAAAAGAATCACGCCGATCTTGAGCATGGTTCTGGCCGTCTGGCCGTGCAGGCCCTTCCTCACGTAATATCCGGCGATCCCTGCCACCATAACCGAACCGGTGATCCATGAAGCGATAATGGTATGGACATACCGGACCACCGTTGACGGATTAAAAACAGCATCGGCGAAACTATTCAGAACAATTTTCCCCGCTTCATTGATGGTGTATCCGGCCGGTGTCTGCATCCACGAATTGGCCACCACGATCCAGAAGGCGGACAGATGGCCGCCGATAAAAACCAGTAGAGCGGACAGCCAGTAAACTCCCGGAGACACTCTGTTGCGGCCGAACAGAAGCACGCCCAGAAAAACCGATTCCAGAAAGAAAGCGATAACGCCTTCCGCGGCAAGGATCGGCCCGAAAATGTCTCCGACCGCGCGGGAATATCCCGACCAGTTGGTGCCGAATGAAAATTCCATGACGATGCCCGATGCGGCGCCGACGACAAAAATCAAAGCCAGAAGCCTGACCAGAAAATCCGTTATTTGTTTATACGTCTCGTTCTTCTTCACCAGATAAAGCGTTTCGGATATCAGGATGATCAGGGCGGTCCCCAGCGTCATGGCCGGAAAGAGAAAATGGAAACATATCGTCAATGCGAATTGAAGACGGGCAAGAAGTAATGCGCTCATAGTCACCTCATTTTAAAAAGTTAATTTTAATGAAGGCTGTGAAAATTGCGTTAACATTAACCAATTGCCGGTAACTTTTCAACAATTTATTTTTCGCTGTTAATTCAACAGTGAATATATTATTATTCAACGATCTATGATCACATCATTTAATATTCAGGAGGGCTGCCATGCAAAGAACAAGCTTAATCTCAAAACCAATTTTGGGAGCGTTATTCCTTATCTTGACCATGCTTTGTTTTTCCCCGCAAATCTCTTACGCCGACGCGCCCAAGGATGTAAAAATCGAATACGATTCCGGTGCGCAAACCCTGACGGTAACGATCACGCATAAATCCGCGTTCCCCGGCTTTCATCACATTAAAAATGTCGACGTCAAAAAGAATGCGGTTTCCGTCAGTCAAAACGCCTACTCATCGCAACCCAAAGAGGTGCCGTTCAGCTACGTTTACAAAGTGGCTGCCGCTCCGGGCGATAAGCTGGAAGCAACCGTGACGTGTAATTTATCAGGAAGCAAAAGCGCAACGTTGACGGTGCCCGCAGCAGGACATGCCGGAAAATAAATTTGACATCATCATTTCCGGCGGAACGCTTTTAACCATGTCCGCCGGGATGGACATCATTGAAGATTGTTTTGTCGGCATTCAAGACGGCACAATCACCGAAATCGGTCCCCGAAGCAAGAACGGGGCAACCGCCGTCCGGGCGCGGGAAACCATCAACGCTGACGGTTGCATCGTGATGCCCGGATTAGTGAACACGCATACGCATCTGCCGATGATTTGTTTCCGGGGCATGGCCGACGACCTGCCGCTCATGGAATGGCTGACCGGGCACATCTGGCCGGCGGAACGGCGTTTCGTCAGCAAAAAAATGGTCCATGACGGCGCAATGCTGGCCATGGCCGAGATGATTCTTTCCGGCACAACAACCTTCTGCGACGGATATTTCTTTGAAGACAGCATCGCTCAGGCGGCAAACCAAAGCGGTATGCGCGCCGTTGTCGCTCAGGGATTTGCCGATTTTGTCATGCCGGATCGAGCTGCCGCAAAAAAAATGATGTCGGCCGCCGACCGATTTGTAAAGAAATGGGCTCTTCATGCGCCGCTCGTTATCCCGGCTTTTTTCTGCCACTCCCCCTACACCTGTTCTCCCGAAACACTCTCTACAGTAAAAACAGCCGCCCGCGAGGCCGGTATTTTATACTTGATTCATTTGCTTGAAAACAAAGACGAAGCAGACACCATCCTGAAACGCTACGGCCGAAGACCGGTGCAGCATCTCCGGGAACTGGGCATTCTGGATGAGCAAACGATTGCGGTTCACTGCAACTGGCTGACAACCGAAGACATCCGGATTTTTGCCGATCATGGTGTGAAGGTGTCGCATAATCCGGAAAGTTCCATGAAACTCGCGGCCGGGATAGCGCCGGTTCCCGACATGCTGAAAAGCGGGATCAATGTCGGCATAGGAACGGACGGCTGCGCAAGCAACAACGATCTGGATATGTTCCACGAAATGGATACGGCGGCAAAAGTTCACAAGGTGAAGTCCCTCGACCCGACCGTCATGAACGCCGAAACCGTTTGCCGGATGGCCACTATCGGCGGGGCAAACGTTCTCGGACTGGACAAACGAATCGGTTCCATCGAAACCGGAAAGCAAGCGGACATCATTTTAGTGGATATGAACCAGCCGCACCTGACGCCCGTTTATCATTATTACTCTCAGCTTGTCTATGCCGCACGGGGCGCGGATGTCAAAACCAGCATTATCAACGGCAAAGTGATCATGAAGGACCGGTGTTTGCTCACGATCGACGTTCAGACCGCCATGAAAAACGTACGGACGGTGGCCGAGGGTATCCTCGGCAGGCCGTCATGTTGACTATTTTCCAATAATGTCATTGACACAAAAATCAATATTTCCTATATGTTTTCAAAATAATCTGAAGGACTGATTTAAATTATGAATATCGTTGTTTCCGGTTCAATGGCGTATGATAGAATCATGGATTTTCCCGGATATTTTTCCGATCATATCCTGCCCGATAAAATCCACATGCTCAATGTCTGCTTCCAGGTGAATGGCATGAAGGAAAAATTCGGCGGCACGGCGGGCAACATCGCTTATGCATTGAGGATGCTGGGAGAAAATCCCATCATCTGCGCCACCATCGGTCACGATTACCAGCGATATTTCAAGTGGCTGACCCAAAACGGCATCTCCACTGAAAACATTAAAATCATTGCCGACGAGTTTACCGCCGGAGCCTACATTACCACCGACCAGTCCGATAATCAGATTACCGGCTTTAATCCCGGCGCGATGAAATACCGGTGTACAATCGATTTTAATAAATTCGCCGCCGGGGAAACCATCGTCATCGTCTCGCCCGGCAATTTCGACGACATGGTGGAGTATCCGCGTGCCTGCAAGGCAAAAGGCATCGATTACATTCTGGACCCCGGACAGTCCCTGCCGTTGTGGGATAAAAACGATCTGATTCAGGCCATAGAAGGATGCCGAATCCTGATTGTCAACGATTATGAACTCAGTCTCATCATGAGCAAGACCGGTTTGAATAAAAATGTTCTGCTGAAAATGGCCGGAACCATCATCACCACCCTGGGGGAACTGGGGTCGCAGGTCTCCACGCTGGCCAGCGAAGTAGCCATCCCTCCGGTTAAATTAAAAAAAGTGGTCGATCCGACAGGCGCCGGAGACGCCTACCGGGGCGGTCTGTTGAGCGGCCTGGTTCAGGGGAAGGATATTGTGGAGAGCGCAAAAATGGGCAGCGTTTCGGCATCCTACGCCGTGGAAACCTACGGCACGCAGGAATACAGCTACACATCCGAAGAATTTAACGATCGATTAAACGGTTTGATAGAACTCTTCCGCTGATATTGTCCGAACAATTTCTTCAGACATGGTTTTTACAATCTATTATATTACCCTTACGGTATCATCAATATTCAGTCTTTATATCGTTTAAGTCTAATAAAATATTAAAATGCCATTTAAATACTTTCTTTAATTTCCGAAACAACGTAAATGGTCTGATATTCGCCACCAATAGCATCATTCAGATAGAATATTTTGTATGAACCGCACACCGTCTTATCAATAAATCCATTTAAAGGAGAACATTGAAGTGACATTTTATTATCCGCATTAAACACCATATTCTCAATTGAAAGTTCTCTGATACCTTGCGAAGAAACCCTATCAAGACAGATTAATTTGTTGCCGAAATAATGAATGGGTGGTCCATAGAATATAATGCCTTTTCTATATCCTCTTTCCATGATTTCCTGAACAGATAATTCTTTTGTCCATGAATACAGCTTACCATTCAATATGTTATAGAAATAGGCATCACCATAAATCTTTTGAAGTAAATCTGAATATATGCCACGGGCGATAAAGGAATTAGCATATCCCAATGCAGCAGCGGGTGAGGAAGAAGCACCGAAAGAAGGAATATTATATGATATCTTGACACAATTTTTAAAATCTTTCTCTAATATACTATTGACAATTAGTGATTCCTTTTTAACTTGATTCTTTTGATTGAAGATATTTTTAAGATCGTACATCCTCCAACCACCTACTAAAATCAAAATCGGAAGAAGACAAAGAATCCATTTTCCGGCATTAAATAAATTTGAATAATTCATTCGTCGTGAAAATAACAAAATCAAGAATAACGTAAATCCTGAAAGGCTGAATACAGGTATCAAATACCTGTCTGATGGATGTTTGGCGCATATTAAAATACCAAATAATTGAGCAACAACTACCGCCAATAAAATCCTGAAGGAAACATCCTGCCAAGCTCTTTTTCTCCTTGCTGAAAACCAGATTGTTTTTGCAATAAACCCTGCTGAAAAAAGAATAATTAAAAAGCATAAAGGGTCTGCTGATAATAAATAGAACAAATTTCGAAAATAAGTATCGATATCCGCCCATCCTGAACTACCCAATCCATAATATCCTTTATGGGTTATAATTTTATAATACCAGTTCAGCAAATTTCCATATTGTGGAATTATCGGATAAGTCCAAAAAACAAAACTTAATAATGTTAAAATTAAAAAGAGAATTTTATTCTTTAGATCGGGCAACACGAAAAGTGGGATCAAAATAAACGGAGCAAACGTCAGCTTTGTTGCCATACCAAAGCCACAGACAATCGGTAAAGCGATATAATAGAGATTCAGGGCAGGCGATTGGCAACCATTTTTACAATGCATGATTTTAATCAGAATTGTTATAAACAAAAGACTTGAGAAAAGCAGCAATGATTCGGGAGAAACATGCAAATAACCCTGGGTCAACATCCCGTTGGAAAGAAACGGCGATAATTGGAGTATTAGGCTGAACAGGATATTGTTTGTTAAAGAAAAGGCGACATAACCGATGATAAATAGCATCATTGTGATGAAGGAGATGAGGACAATATTTATTATCAACAAATAATTCTCCGGTTTACTCAAAACGGAATTTTCCAGATTGCCTAACGAGGAATAATCAAGAAAATGTACTATGTGCATAATCATCGCACCCAACATTTGAAGAGTAGTTCCGGGATTGCCAGTGGTTAATGTTTGTTTGAATTCAGACAATGCAAGCGAATTAATAAGATAGAGATAATCGGGGTCAAAATTGTAACCTATCCAGTAGGGGCCATGTGCATAATGCAACAAAATAGCGGTAAGAGCAAGTAATGATGGCATAATCAAGAGAATGATCATCTGACGTTTTTTCATAAAGCAATATACTCTGTAAAAACTAATCCTTATTTCAGCTTTGCATTATATGATACGGATAATAACCATCAATAGAGTGTTATTTTTTATTATAGATATTTTTCGTTGACAATCATTTTTTTATTATATAATCATTAACAACTCATTACCAATCGAATTAAACAATTCACAATTAAATTGTATGCTTGATTTTTACAGGCATATCAAGAAGATTATATTTTTTCAGTGAATCTTTCCGTGACAAACGGCAAGAATTTCTCCAAATAACGCATTGGGAAAAGATCATGATGAAGAAAAAATATATATTTTTTATCATTTTCAATGATATTGATATTCGTTTTTTGTGTGTTTTTTACAACCTTGGTAAACAATAATCACGTTACAAATCAAACGGCATTCGGACAAAACAAGAGAAAAGAAACTCATCCGCCCATGAGAATAAGAACAAAAATCATACCCTCCATAAATAACTCTTTTGGCTATGAGATCATTGTTAATGAACGAACCTATATCCGTCAACCAAGTATCCCTTCATTGCCAGGCAACATGGGTTTTTCCAACGAGGAAAATGCACAGAAAGTTTCCGATTTGGTTGTTCAAAAAATCAGGAGACAAGAAATCCCCCCTAAAATAACGATTCAAGACCTAAAAAGGTTAGGCGTTGTAAATAAAACTTTTTTCTAGAAAAAACGCCAAAAAATAAAAAAAGGAGGAAGTAAAGCATGAAAAAGATGTTCTGTGTGTTGTTTGTTGTTTTTTACTGTTTAATCAGCGCTGAGCTTGGTTTTGCTGATACTTGGACGCAAAAAGCTGATTTTGGGGGAGCGCAAAGACTGGTAGCTTTTGGTTTTTCAACGGCAGACAAAGGATATGCAGGTGGTGGCATTGATCATTCTAATGGAACATATTTTAAAGATTTCTGGGAATATGATCCAGTGACCGGCATTTGGACGCAAAAGGCTGACCTTCCAATAAACATGTCGGGAGCGCATGTAAGTTTCTCAATAAACAACAAAGGTTATGTAGGAACAGGTCCAATGGGGGGATCAGATAAAACAAAACTTTTTTTGGAGTATAATCCTACTTTAAACGAGTGGTCATCGCAGGTAAAGGATATATAGGAACTGGTTGGGGCACTAACAATGACCCTTATAATCCAAGTCCTATATTAAAAGATTTTTGGGAATATGATCCAACAACGGATACATGGACTCAAAAAGCCGATTTTGGGGGAGGCATAACAAGAGATAATGCTGTTGGTTTTTCTATCGGAAACAAAGGTTACATTGGCACAGGATATTCCGAAGACAGTGAAGACACACTTAAGAAAGATTTTTGGGAATATGATCCAACAACGGATACATGGACTCGGAAAGCCGATTTTGCTGGAACCGCAAGAGGGTTGGCCATCGGTTTCTCCATAGGGAATAAAGGATATATAGGAACTGGAGATGACGGTATTGACGAACTGGGCATCAATGAAACCGACTTCTGGGAATATGATCCGGGAACCGATACTTGGACGCAGAGAGCAGACTTTGGCGGTGGTGCCAGAATTATGCCTGTTGGTTTCTCTATTGGTAATAAAGGATACATTGGAATGGGTATGGTTTATGACCCAAATGGAGGGCCAATGACTTACAAACAAGATTTCTGGGAGTATGATCCGGAAATTGTCGTTAAGAACGACTTCAACAAAGACGGCATCTCCGACATTCTTTGGAGAAAAGATTCCACCGGACAGGTTGTTCTCTGGTTCATGAATTCCGATGGTACCCGCTCCAGTTACAAGACGCTC
>JAGVUJ010000135.1 GCA_019136325.1 Deltaproteobacteria bacterium | reverse complement strand
GCGCTGTGGTACTGGCTTTCTATCCCAAAGACGATACAAAGCTTTGAATACGCCAGTTTGTTGAGTTTCAACAAAACATTAAGCAATACGAAGCCAAAAAAGTTAAGATATTCGGCCTGTCGCGGGATTCGGCCGAATCGCACCGCAAGTTCATCGCCAAGCACGGCCTGAAAAACATGACCCTTCTGGTGGATGAAAAAGGCAAGATCGCCAAGCTCTACGACGCGGACCACTGGCTGCTGCCTCTGTCAAAACGCGTGTATGTGATTATCGATAAAAAAATGAACATCATTTACAGGAATGACATGGGATTCGCTCTGCTGCCGAATCAAACGCAAACGCTGATTGAAGCAATAGATCGTCATATACGGCAAAATAGAAACGATACAAAATGCTGCTCTTAATTCTGCGGTCTGAACATTCGGCTGTCTCTTTCAAGAATTAGTGGTATACTGTTTGTGTACCCGTTTCTAAATTGTGAAATCCGACATTCAAAGGAGGTTGTCATATGAAAAACTATTTTATCATCAAACTCCTTATTCTTGTCTGTTTAATTTTCTTGCTGCCGATAGCCGGTCAAACCCGTGACATCGAGCCGATTGTATCCACCGACTGGCTTTGGGCAAATTTGAAGAATCCGAAAGTGATTATCCTGGATGTCCGCCGAGTTGAGGATTACCGTGAAGGTCACATTCCCGGCGCATTGAGCGCTTTTTACGGTTCATGGGCTTACCAGAAAGACGGGCTGTTTACGGAGATCCCCGAAACAGACGATCTGGATGATACCATTGGATATTTCGGAATCGGTTTTGACGCGTGGATTGTCGTCACCGGTTGCATGGATACGCCGCGGCTGAGTTATCAAAGCGCCCGTGTCGCCTGCACCCTGCAATATGCAGGTATAAGAAACGTGGCTCTTCTCAACGGGGGGATGAACAAGTGGATGGCTGAAAAGAAACCGCTTTCGCAGGAGGTTGTGCACGCGAAAGCGAAACCTTTCAAGGGTGTTTACTCAAGAGCAAGATTCGCCGACAAAGATTATGTCAAAGAACGATTGGGCAAAGCAGTTATGCTGGATGTGAGAGAACGAGAATTCTTTACCGGCGAGAAGAAGATGGATTGCATTCCGAAGATGGGGCGGATTCCCGGCGCTTTTAACATGCCGACCTCCTGTGCCTTCAATAAAGATAAGACCTTCAAAACAAAAGAAGAACTTGCCGTCATCGCCGAAACCGCTATCGGCAAGGACAAGGAAAAAGAAATTATCACCTATTGCGACATCGGCCAGTGCTGCCCGATCTGGTCTTACATCCTTATGGAAGTCCTTGGCTATAAAAATGTTCGCCTTTATGACGGGGCTATGCAGGAATGGATGCAGGACCCGCAGGCGCCGGTTACAATCAATGACAAGCCGCCCGTTACACAAAAGCCGGGACAGTGATTACATTCCTGTTTTTGAAAAAAACGATTTGATTGATGCGGACGGATCAGCCTTCATATGTAGTTGTGCAAACTCACCAGAACATTGACGCCCAGATATGTAAACAAAACAGAAGCGAACCCGATGATGGCCAGCATAGCCATTCGCTTGCCGCGCCAGCCGCGGACATACCTTGCATGAATTAATATCGCGTAAATCAACCAGGTAATCAACGACCAGATTTCCTTGGGATCCCAGCTCCAGTATGACCCCCAGGCATAATGAGCCCAGACCGAACCGGTTATGATCCCCATGGCCAGAAAAACAAAGCCGATCATGACACTTTGATAAATCAGGATATCCAGCATCTCCAGAGAAGGAAGATGGTCGTTCAACGTTAGATCATTACACCCTTTTTCATCTCTGATGCTTTTCCAGAAATAAAGCAATCCGCAGCCGAACGCAACTGTAAATGCGGCATACCCCATAAAACAGGTCAAAACATGCGTTGTCAGCCAGTTGCTCTGCAACGCGGGAATAAGCGGTTCAATGCCGCTGTTGATGCCGGGAGCAATGGAAGCATATGCCATAATCAAAAAAGCGACCGGCACGACAAAGGCGCCCAGAATTCTGTCTTTAATGCGCAGTTCGATCAGCAGATAGAGAATCATGATGGACCAGGCAAAGAAAATCAAAGATTCATAGAGATTGGCAAGGGGCGCATGTCCGATGCCCCGATCATAGGATTCTTTCCATCGAAGCAACAGAGAAAACGTATGGCTCAGCATACCGATCCAGGCCGCAAAAGAAGCGGCATATCCCCAGGATTCCTTTTTTAGAACGAGTTTGAAAAGGTATAAGACAAAGGCCAGGAAATAAATAAACGTAACATAATTAAAAATCATCGTATGATTCATGCAGTCATCCCCCTTTCAATTTTGATGCACAAATCATCCAGTTGTCGCTGTGACGCTTCATTGTATCGGTTGCTGCGCCCGGCTACCCTGATTTTGACTCCGTCCGGCTCCGGTTCAATCGAAACCCAGACACGCTGGTGCGAAATAAAAAATATGACAATGATGCCGATAAGCAGCATGATTCCGCCCGTCAGGACAAAAGGAACTCCAGGATCCCGGACAATCTGCAGTCCCGTAAAATATTGATTTTCCACCCGCTGAAGAGAAAAAACAAGCGGCTGAAAAAGTCCCGGGTTAAAAACGGGCACTGCGGAAAATAAACCGGGATTTACGTCCGCAATCTCTTTGATATGCTGAAAAACCCAGAATTCAACCTTGTTCTTGTCCGTTTCAATGCGCAGTTTCACGGCCGGACCGAGTTGCATGATATTTTCTTCAACACGCAAGACGGTCGCTTTGGCTTTCTGATCGGGAAGATCGAAGGTTTCGCCCCGAAGAGCCGGTATCTCCCGGCTCTCTCTGCCGGTATGTTCGTATCTGAGATACGCCCTGCTGTCCTCCGACACACCGTAAGTGGCCTGATAAAAACGAAGGCCATTGAAGGACAAAGGATGATTGACCAGAACAGACCCCCGGTGCATTTTTTTTCCGTCTCTGATAAAACTCAGGTCGGAACGGTAAGTCTTCGGCGCTCCCGTGTCATAAAACTCGACAACAAATTTTTCACAGCGCACGGTAAAATCAAGCGGATGCTCCGCTCCGCTTCCGGCCAGTTGAACCACGTTGGATTCCTGCCCTTCAGAAAGACGGATCTCCGCCTGAAATCCCCAAATGGAACCGGCAACGGCTCCTGCAATGATCACCAGAACACCCAGATGAACCATGTAAACGCCGAAAAGCGAAAAGCGTCCCCTGCCCCGGTAAAAAAGATGACCCTTTTCGGTATTTGTTTTTTTAAGGTTGTTTATTGTCGATGATAATGACGCTTCCACCCTTTGTTCGGCGTCTTCCATTTTTTTATGCGTCAGGATTGTCCGGTTCTGCGGAAGATTCTCAAAAAGTCCGGAAGGCGGCGGAAAATGAGGAGCACGGTATTGCCTGAGGGTCAAAGGCAGACGATTCAGGGAACAGATAATCAGATTAAGAGAGAAAAGAGCCATGAGGATATAAAAAATTCTGGAATGATAGATATCAGACAACCAGGCGAATTCAGACGAAACGCGCTGTTGAGGAATCAGGGTGGCAACAATAAAGAGGACAACCATCAACAAAAGCAGAACAAGGGTAAGTTTAACTGAAGAAAAAAAAGACCAGAAAGAGTTTGCTTTTTTCAATGGATCATGCCCCTTGAGAAAAGAAAAATTTTTAGGAAAATTTAACATCTAATTTTCATTATGTCAAAGAGTACATCATGCCTGCAGGATCCATTAACTTCTTGACAAAAAGACCGACTTCCTTTAACTTTTTAATCGTCTGATCTTTGTGTTAATTGCGGTTTTCAACCATAAGGACACTGCATGGCAATCTTCGGCAAAGGGTTCTTCATTTCCAGCCTCAAAACAGCCTTTCAGCGTGTATTTTCCGGAGGCTGGCTTTATCTTTTTCTTGTAGCCGCTTTCGGTATTATGCTGCTCATTGGCATCGGCAGCGGCATTCATGCCTTATTTATTGCCGGCTCCCGCCACGCGTACGCGACCTCCCGCGAAGTGCCTGTTGCCATACTGATTTCCACTTATATTTTCTTTGTTGTCGCCTCCACGGGATTATGTCTGGTTTCTTCCCTGGGACATGTTTTTGGCATGGAGAGCTTCCTGCCTTTGGCCAAACGTTGTGTTTATTTGTCGATCATCACGATATTGTCGGGTTTTCTGGTGATCGGACTGGAAATTGAAAATCCCTTCCGCATGGCAATCTACAACGTCATTTCTCCCAACTTCTCTTCCAATATCTGGTGGATGGGCACGCTGTACGGATTCGCTGTTGTGTTCCTGACCATAGAATTTATCTTTCTTTTTAATGAAGAAAATCATCACAAAGCAGTCATCGCCGGTTTCCTGGGCGTGGTTACGGAAATTGCCGCCAACAGCAACCTCGGCGGCGTCTTTGCCATGATGAACGGCCGTCCCTTCTGGTACGGTCCTTATTTGCCGGTATATTTTATTTTATCGGCTCTGATCACGGGATGCGCTTTCATTATCTTTTTTTTCTTCCTGGCTCATAAGGCAATCAACAAAAAGGCTTTCGATGATTTTACAGCAAAAGCTCTACAGTCTGTTTCCAGGCTGACGCTTCTGTTGCTGGCCATCATGATGATTTTCACCCTCTGGAAGTTTTTAACAACATCCGTCGGCAGCCCGGGCGCGGTAACGGCGCTAAACATTTTAACCGACGGATCTTATTCCTTCAATTTCTGGGCCATTGAAGTGCTCGGCGGAATGGTGATCCCCTTCGTTTTGATTCTGGCAGGAAGAGGAAAGAATCTGACGGTTATGTTTATTGCTTCCGCGCTGATGATTTTCAGCCTGTTCTTCACCCGCATGGATATGGTGGTGGTCGGACAGCTTGTTCCGCAGTATTTTGAACTCGGTGTTGTTGAATATTCCAAACTGCATACCTACTCCCCCAGCGTTCATGAAATCCTCGTGGTGCTGGGCGGAATAAGCTTTTGTGTTCTGGCATTTTTACTGGGAGAAAAAGTTTTTTCCGGATTTGCAGAGAACCGGCAGACGGAACATATTCAAGAAAAAGAACCGGACGTTGTGGGAGCGGAAGAAACCGTATGACGAACAATCTAAGCAAAAAAAATGTCCCGCAATATCCTCTCGATCTGGAGCGCCGGGAATTTTTAAAAATCGGCCTGAAGATTACCGGGGTACTCGCCGGCGGTTCAATACTGTCCCTGGTCTCCAACATCAACAAGGCCTATTCGCTTGATATCTTCCGGGACAAATATCCCTATAAACCTCACTACGCCATGGTCTTGAGACAGGACCGCTGCATCGATTGCAAGAAGTGCATGATCGCCTGTGTCTCCGCCAATAAGGTGCCCGATTATGGCTGGCGCACACAAATTTTGAAACGGGACCTTGCGTCATCGCTTGATCAGAAATGGGAATTTATTCCCATCCTCTGCAATCAATGCAATAACCCTCCCTGTGTCAGAACCTGCCCGACGACGGCAACGTACAAGAATAAAATCAACGGCATCGTAATGATGAACAACAAAAAATGCATCGGTTGCAAATCGTGCGTCATGGCCTGTCCGTATGATGCCCGCTATTATCATGAAGAAAAAGGCGCTATCGATAAATGCGATTTCTGCTTTGAATCGCGGCTTTCCAAAGGCATAAATACACCGGCTTGCGTTGAAGCATGCCCCTCGGATGTTCGTATATTCGGCGATGTGTCCGATCCGGAAAACAGAGTGTTTCAACTGGTTCATCAGCTGCAGAAACCGGTCTGGGTTTTGCGGGAACACGTTGGAGCAAAGCCGAACATTTTTTACACGAAGGGTTGATTGTTACGGCATGAAAAAGAATCTTTTACTGATCATTCTGCTGGCCGTTTTCTGTATCGCGAATGTCGGCGCTGACACGAAGAGCAGCTTTTCCGACGGCGGCGGAATCCTTTATACCCAGCCGGTGAAATCCGTTATCTTCCGCCATCAGCATCATGTGGATGTGAAAAAGATCAACTGTGAAAAATGCCATAGCGGCCTGTTTGAAATGCAGGCCCTGCTTGTTCAGGAGAAGAAGGATTTTGTCATGGATTCCCTGTATCGCGGCAGGTACTGTGGGGCCTGCCACAACGGCAAGGATGCTTTCGCCGCGCAGAACCAGTGCGCCCGGTGTCATCCCCGGATCAGCGAAAAGGACGTCGGGCATGTAAAAGGCAAACCAAAACCTTATAAAGCTCCGGCCTACCAGACAATCGTTGCACTGGGAAAAGATCAAAAGCAGGTTTCATTCCGTCACGAAAAGCACGCCTCTCTGAATTGCGTGGATTGTCATTCGAAGCTTTTTCAAATCAGAAAAGGGTCAAACAAGATTGATCTGGATACGCATCAATCGCAAAAATACTGTTTCAACTGCCACAACGGCAAGAAAGAATTTTCCTGGATGAACTGCACAAAATGCCACCAGGATTGGAAAGACATCAAGCCGTACGCTTTATTGACAGCCAAAGCCGACAGAGGAAGTTGCGTCCGGTGCCACACAAGCGACAGTGAAATGAAATCCCTCGTGAAGCCGCCGGAAATCGGCGGTGAGGCCGAGGGGTGAGCTGGCGCTCCTCCCCCGGTTCGGGCGGAAGAATATTACAAAGGGTACCTGATCAATAAAAATTTCATCGGCAGGGATTTTCATCTGTCGATGGACTGCGTTGCCTGTCATCAGGGAAACAAACTGGGAAAAACAAAAGAAGCGGCTCACAAAGGCCGGATAGCCAGACCTTCCGATAACCTCAAAACCTGCGGAATCTGTCATATCAAAGCGGGACAAAATTACGCCAAATCCCTTCATTATACGAGCCTGGGCCAGCGTGAAGGCGTCAAACACAGATTTTCCGCCGAAGAGTTGAAAACGTTCGATAAAAAAGTTTTTGAAAAGTCCTGCCGGTCCTGCCACGCTTCCTGCGGCAGTTGCCATGTTAAATCACCGCCTGTCGGCGGTGTTACCACCGGTCTCCTGCAGGGACATAAATTTGTAAAGAAAAATGAGGGAAAAACATGCGCTTCCTGTCATGGTGGCCGCGTTTATCCGGAATTTACCGGCGAATACGGAGGAACCCCGGATGTCCATTATCAGAAGGGTATGATGTGTAATGACTGTCATAATAAACAGGAAATGCACGGCGACGGTACAATGTATAAATCAAAAAATGATGTGAAAGACCGTCCGAAATGCCAGTCCTGCCACCAGGATAAGGGCAATCAGGTGGCGCATACCATTCACAAGGACAAAGTCAGTTGCCAGGGCTGTCATTCTTCCGGCCAGTATCGCCAGTGCTACCGTTGTCATGTTGTCACCGGTTCTACAGCCAAACCCGACTTTTTTCTGGGTTTGAATCCCCGCGACCGCCGGACCTTGACAACGCTCAGAGTCGTACCTACTATAAGAAGTACCTTTGAAAGCGAAGGAATAAAAATGGAAAATTTTGACGCGCTGCCTAATTACTGGGATTCAGCCATCCACAATATTAAAAAAAGAACAAACCGAACACGCTCCTGCGATTCCTGCCACGTGAATAAAGACGGGTTTTTGAAACCGGAAGGACTTATTCAGGACGGCTCGAAAGCCAACGAAGGATTGATTTATAATATTAAACCCATAAGCAAATAATTTTAAGGAGGGTGTCTATGAAAAAAATGAAATGGTTGAAAGCGTTGTTGATTGTGGCCGTGCTATTTCTGCCGTTGCCCGTTCTGGCCGCGGGAATCGATCCCGTCGTGTCAACGGACTGGCTGCAGAAGAACCTTTCCAATGCAAATCTGGTTGTGATCGATCTGCGCAAGGTTGAAGACTATCAGGCCGGGCACATTCCCGGATCCATCAATGTATTCTATGGCACATGGGCAATCAAAGCAGGAACACTTCTCAATGAACTGCCGGCGATTGATGATCTGACGGATGTCATCGGCGGAGCCGGAATAGACAAAAACTCACAGGTCGTGCTGGTGGGCAAAACGGAAAAAGTTCCCGAACAATTCGACATGACGCGCGTGGCCTGGACGCTGAAGTATATGGGCATTGACAATGTGGGAATTTTAAGCGGTGGCATTACCCGGTGGGCAAAGGAAAACAAACCCCTGTCAAAAGATGCAGTGAAAGCAAAAGCCAAACCTTTCCAGGCGGTCGTTAACAAGGACTTGTTCGCGGACAAAGCTTATGTGTTGGGGAAAATCGGTCAGGCAACCATTCTGGACACAAGAGCTCCCGCTTTCTATGACGGCAAAGAAAAACTGGAGTTTGTGCCCAAGATGGGACGCATCAAGGGCGCGGTCAATCTTCCGGTAGGACAGCTTTTCACCCCGGAAGGATTATACAAAGCCAAGGCTGATCTTGCGGCGCTGGCCGAAAAAGCAGCGGGAAAAGATTTGAACAAGGAAATTATCGTTTATTGCGATACCGGTAAAACCTGCACCGGCTGGGCCTTTGTCATGACCAAGATGCTCGGCTATAAGGATGTCAAGGTTTACGACGGATCATTTATGGAATGGGCGGCTGATGCGGCAGCCCCGATCGAACCGTAAAAGATCATTCTTGCATTGGACTGAAAAGCCCGGTGGAATTTTTCCATCGGGCTTTTTTGATCTCCCTCAACAACAAAGGAGCATGGAAAACAAACGCCGATCCTGCGGAAATTCACATAATAATCATCTATAAAAAGCGACCGCACTGCATCAGGCATCTTTTAACTCAAACTGGAAGTAAACATCCTCATCGCCCGATGCGCGGCTTCTGATGCGTTTGGGAACATTTTTCTTTCCGAACATTTTGAGCGATTTCTGGAAAAATCCCATAATCAGGAATTCGAAATAATTATGTCTGAAGTTGAGACCGGTGATTTTCAGATGTGCGATGTTGTTCTCAAAGCGTGTGGTGACAACACCTTCATCGAAATATGTCGACCAGAACTTGGGCATGACCGTCTCGACGAACTGTTTTGTGTCTTTGGTCAAAAGATATGACTTATAGATGCCGTCAGGCGACAGAGCAAACTGGGCGGCCACCTTCCCGAAGGTCACGTACTGCATCATATCGTTGTTGAAAAATTCCTTGACCAGTTCATCCAGAAAATAAATGAATTTTTCCAACGGAATGGGTGTGATGGACATGATCATGTTGCCGAAAAATTTGTCCTTGGCCACGAGTTTGACCATAAACGCATCCCAGGGCGCCTGTCCGAACACTTTGATAATGGTGGATTTTCCTGTATTAAAGATGATGCCTTTCACATTCATATTAAAAACCTCCTGAGAATTCTTGAATGAATTTCATTTCAAGCAATAAAGGTTACCGTTACTGAGTATCGGAAACAGTTTCGTCCGCTAATATCTGAGAACAGCACGTCCGCATCTTTTGTCTGTTTTAACGGGATAGCATTGTTAAGCATATTTACACAATATTTCCTTACATGCAAATATTTTTGCATTGCTTCATTTTACGCGGGAAACAGCGATGCCGGATCAATTGCAGCATTGTTAATTTTTGTCATTTGTGGCATATCTTTCGTAAATCCAGTCTGAAACAGGAGGTCTAGTTGCCAACTAAAAATAATGTCACCCGAGAACGTCTTATGTTGTGCATTAATGCCGTCTTACAAAAAAAAGCCAGAGAAATCGTTGTATTGAATTTGAAAGAAATTTCCGCTTTCACCGATTACATGATTATCTGCAGCGGGTCATCGGAAAGAGAGGTGCAGGCGATCGCCCAGGCCATCCAGTTATTTTTAAAGAAGAACTCGATAAAACCTCTGGGCGTCGAGGGAGAAGCCAACGGCCAGTGGATTCTGCTGGATTACGACGACGTTGTGATTTCCGTCTTTTACGAACCGGTCAGAACGTTCTACGATCTGGAAAACCTTTGGGATGCTCCCCAGATGAAGGTTGATGAAAACAAAAAGGAAATAAAGAGATTAAGTAAGGACATGGCATGAGTCTGGCCGAAGTACTCCGGGATATCCGTGGCGTTATTTTTCCGCCTCAGTGCCTGGGTTGCTCTACGATTATTGAACCGGTCAAAAACGGGATTTTTTGTGCCGCCTGCGCGGAAAAAATTCATCATATCAGCGGCAGCATCTGTTCCGTCTGCGGCACAACCTTCGCCGACAGTCCGGCGGAAAATCACTTGTGCGGAGATTGTCTGGAGAAGAGACCCTGGTTTTCGCAGGCACGGGCCGTTTTCAGTTATGAAGACATTATTCTCAACGCCATTCATCAATTTAAGTACAAGCACGATATGGCCGCCGGTGAAATGATGGCATGTTACATGGCCGATTTTTCTTTTCCGGGCATCGACTTCAGCGAATATGCTCTGATTGTCCCCGTTCCTCTGCACATCAAAAGACTGCGTGAAAGAGGATTTAATCAATCTCTCATTCTGGCGCGTCATTTGGGAGAAAAAAAAGATGTTCCGGTTAATTTTTCCCTGCTCAGGCGGCACACGTTTACCTCCACCCAGACAGGATCGAATAAAACAGAAAGAAAGCGGAACATTCAA
The DNA here is from genome assembly GCA_019136325.1 of Deltaproteobacteria bacterium. Next base: position 43,261 of record JAGVUJ010000135.1, on the reverse strand, counting down.
GGAGCTTTTGAAGTCAGCGACAGTCAATTAACTGCCGCTAAAAATATTTTACTGGTTGACGACGTCTATACGACCGGCGCAACGGTAAACGAATGCTCTAAAATATTAATCAAAGCCGGCGCACAAAAAGTTTCCGTGTTAACCCTGGCCAGAGTTTTACATCATCGATATCAACAATAAAGAAAGGATTTGCAATGAACAAAATTTTAGACAGAGGAGCTCTTCGGGAAAAACTGGACAATCTGCGGAAAACGGGAAAGAAAATTGCTTTTACCAACGGATGTTTTGATATTCTGCATGTCGGCCATGTCCGTTACCTGCGCGAAGCAAAAAAAACCGGCGATGTGCTTGTTCTGGCCTTGAACAGTGATTCCTCCGTCCGTTCAATCAAGGGAGAAAAAAGACCGCTTGTGCCGGAAATGGAAAGAGCGGAAGTGCTGGCCGCACTGGAATTTATTGATTTTGTAACCCTATTTGATGAATTAACCCCTCTGGAACTGATACAATACCTGAAACCGGATGTGCTCATCAAGGGGGGAGACTGGCCGGAAGAAAAGGTGGTCGGTCGGAATGAAATCAAGCAATGGGGCGGCAAGGTAGTGATAATTCCTGAAGTTATGGGTAAATCGACAACCAACGTTGTGGAGAAAATCATAAACATTTATGGGCGCGAAAAATGAAGCCATTGATTTCATTGACATTATTATTAACCAGGGCCATCTGAATTAAAAATATCACTGGCAAAGATTTCTCTTTACAAATAAATTTTCATCATGTAGAAAAGACGACCAAGTTTTTCAAGCAAGGAGTGACTATTTTGGAAAAACAGGCAAATGTGAAACAGAAACAGGAAAAAATGAAGGCATACAAGGCCATGCTCACTCAAAAAATAAACGAGTTGTTGAGCGAAGCCGGCAAGACTGTTTCTGAAATGACCAACGGCAAAGAAAACTACCCCGATCCGACCGACAGGGCTTCCCTGGAATCCGACCGCAATTTTGAATTGCGCATCCGGGACAGAGAACGCAAGTTGATCATGAAGATGCAGGAAGCCATTAAAAGAATTGATGACGGCACGTTCGGCATCTGCGAAGTCTGCGGCGGCCCGATTTCAGAAAAAAGATTAATGGCCAGACCGGTGACAACCCTCTGCATCGACTGCAAGACCAAACAGGAAAAAATGGAAAAACTTAAGGGCGAATAACCCTTATCATATAACGTTTTGAAAGAACGCTCCTTCACGGGAGCGTTTTTTGTTTTCATGAAATAATCTCCGATAAAGAATTCCATTTTCAGGTTAAAGATGGTATCAGAAAGGTAATTTTTCCGCATCCAATCTGCCGGAAAGATATTTGATCGATCATGGAATTTTTATGTTTGTAGAAATCGCCTTAAACATTCCTTCGGATAAACTTTTTACTTATGAAGTTCCCGCCGGCCTGGAACAGTATGTTGAAATCGGCAAGCGCGTTTTCGTTCCCTTCGGCAATAAAAAACGTACCGGTTTTATTGTGGGAATCGCTTCGTCCTGCAACCTGAAAAATATCAAACCCATTGCGGAGGTGCTGGATGAAGAGCCCCTGTTCGCTTTAAACGACCTTGATTTTTATCGGTGGATTGCCAATTATTTTATTTATCCGCTGGGCAAAACACTGGCGGAGATTGTTCCGTCCGGGTCGGAGAAAAAAGATTTTTTCTGGATCACTGCGCCGGCATCGGAAACCAAGACGCACGTTACGCCCGGACAGCAAAAACTGCTCGATTTTCTTCGACAATATCCGCAAGGCATAGCCTTAAACAGTCTATCTAAACTCAGCGGCATGAAGAATGTTTCTTCTGCCGTGCGTAAACTTGAGGCTGCGGGATTGATGAAAATTGAAAGGAAACAAAACCGGCAACTATCCCCGCGAAATGAAAAAATGGTTTCCCTGGAACCCGATACGTCGGCTGAACTTAAATTAACCGACAAACAAAAGAAACTCATCGACGCTATTCAGGCCGAAGGCTTCTTGTCCATCCATGATTTAATGGAGACAACCGGCGTTTCCGGCGCCGTCGTCAAAAGGCTGGCTGAAAAAGGACTGATTAAATTTTCTGCCGGTGAAAAAATCCGCACTGCTTCACTGGATTCAACAGTCAATCGCAATAACAACATGATCATTCTCAATGACCGGCAGAATTCCGCCATGGAGGAAATTTCACGCCATCTGGGAACAAACATATTTGCGCCGATCCTGCTTCACGGCGTTACCGGAAGCGGCAAAACGGAAATCTATTTAAAAGCCATCGAAAACGTTTTACATGATGGATATTCCGCGATGTACCTTGTCCCGGAAATCGCCCTTACGCCGCAGTTGATATCGCGCGTTGCCGGCCGATTTGACAAAAGCCAAATCGCCGTTCTGCACAGCGGCATCGCCGAATCCGTCCGTTACGACCAATGGCGACAAATCAGACGCGGCCGGATCAATCTGGTCGTCGGCACCCGCTCCGCTCTCTTCGCGCCTTTACCAAATTTAAAATTAATCATTGTGGATGAGGAACACGACGCTTCCTACAAGCAGGATGAAAGATTATGTTACAATGCGCGCGATATGGCGATTCTCAAGGCCAAGATGTCTTCCGCTGTTGTAATCACCGGTTCCGCCACACCGAGCATTCACACGTATTTCAACGTGCAGTCCGGTAAATATCATTATCTGGAATTGCCTGAACGCATAGATGATAAGCCGATGCCTGCGGTTGAAATAGTCGATATGAAAGCGCAGCAGGAAAAAGCGGGAAAGGTTCCCATCCTTTCCGACAACCTTATTTGCCGCATCGATGAAACCCTCAAAAACAGGGAGCAGGTTTTACTTTTCCTCAACAAACGGGGATTCGACACCTTTCTGGTTTGCGCGGACTGCGGTTATAACTTCCGCTGTCCCAACTGCGCCGTCTCCCTGAAAAATCACATCGCAGACAATCTCGTTAAATGTCATTACTGCGACTATACGGTCAAGTCTCTGCCATTGTGTCCTTCCTGCCAAAGCGCCCGAATTCTGAGTTACGGAACCGGCACGCAAAAACTGGAGAAAGAAATCGAAAAACTTTTTCCCCACGCCGCCATTCAAAGAATGGATTCCGACACAACGTCGCGCCGGGGAACTCAGGAAAAAATTCTTCAGGCGCTGGAAGACAGGAAAATAGACATTTTGATCGGCACCCAAATGATTACCAAGGGGCATGACTTCCCGTTCATCACCCTGGTAGGCGTTATTGCCGCCGACACATCCCTGAACATGCCCGATTTTCGCGCCGCGGAAAAAACCTTTCAATTGATAACGCAGGTCGCGGGACGAGGCGGACGCGGGAAAACACCGGGTAAAGTCATTATTCAGACGTTCACCCCCCTGCACTATGCTTTGCAGCATGCTCAAAACCACGACTATAAAGCGTTTTACGAAGAGGAAATCGGTTTTCGCAAGGCGCTGCAATATCCGCCGTTCAGCCGCATCATCAACCTGCGTTTATCGTCGGTTAAGAAAGAGGTGTTGATTGAAGACACCAAAAACCTTGCGAAACTGGCGAAGAGACTATGCGCGCGTCACAACAATATTGCGGAAATTATCGGTCCCGCGGAATCGCCGCTTTCCAAAATCAGAGGACGTTTCCGCTGGCAGATGCTGATTAAAGGCAGGGATATCAATGCGCTGCACCAAATCGCAAAAGACGTCATGAATAAAAACAAATACTTGCAGATCAAAATTACGGTGGATGTGGACCCCGAAAACTTCATGTAATCATCAGAATTCAAGCTCTTCGACATCTTCATAGGCATCCTGCATATAACGAGGCGAGCAGATGGCCAGGAATATCAAATCATCGGAACCTGTGTTGGCAATTCGCTGGCGGCACATCGGCGGGATCAACATAATATCTCCGGCGTTGACTTCCTGCGGCGGAAGATCGCCGATTTCCACAAGCCCTTTACCGCCGATTATGAAATAACGTTCGGTAATTCCCTTTAAACGATGCCATCGTGTTGTAACGCCCGGTTTCACCCGCGCCCGGGCAATGGACACGTCCGGATCATCCGGCGTGTTGGATAATTCGGTAATGAAGCATTTCTCGGCGGTATAAAATTCTTTTTTAAGATTTTGCTTTTTAATCGATTTATTCATTGTTTCACTATTTGCTCCACACAGATGCCGTCGAGAGGGAACCGTCTGTCCACCACCAGTTTTGCTCCGGAGTTTTTCACCAGACTGTTATCAAGCTCCATCGTAACCTTGCAGGCATCAAGATGTTCCAACCGGCAGTGTCCTGCGGGACATTTTTTAATATAATAAATTTTAGATTGCGGGGATGTAACTTCGGCATCATATTCTGCGCCGATCAGCTTGAGAAATATTTCCCAATTCCAAATGGCATTTTCATACGATGCGTCCTTGCGGAAACCGAGGAAGGAAAGTTTAGGAAGAAGCCTTCCTAAGAGCTTGTTCGTTAGGGCAGTGATTTTCCCGACAAGAGGAATCTTGACAGCAAGACGGAAATATTTTCCCCAGAATGGAATTGTCTTTGCTATCAATCGTGAAGTTTTATCTGAGATTGTCATAATTTAATGACTTCGAGGACGAAATCAACCGGAGCGTCAACAAGTAAATAATCAAATATGCTGTCTCCCGAATTGTCCTCTTTTGTTATTTTTTACGTTAACGTGCAGATCACCGGCGATGCAATAGCATCGGCACGGAGAGAGAATCAATTGGGGTTAGAACCTCCACCCTTAACCGCGACCAAGACCGTATTGTCAATCTCTATACTCATGTTAGGCTCAATTCCAAACTATCCAATGTGTAAAATCACACATTTATATTATTTTTCAAACACCAGTCTCTGATCTTATTATATTCCGCATCATCAATTATATTTGTCTGCCTCTCGTTGGGAAATATACCATTATCAATTTCACTTTGATATTGTCGAATTGTTTTAATCATTAATTCTCTTATATTGATATATACTGGGGAATGCTTGAATTTTCTTTCATTCATTCCAAGTAAATCATATATTATTAAAACTTGGCCGTCACAATACTTTCCGGCTCCAATGCCAATCGTAGGCATAGATACGTTCTCTGTAATGATTTTGGATATTTTTCCGGGAATTTTTTCTAGTATTATTAAATCTGCTCCGGCTTTATCTAATGACATTGCACCATTTAATAATTCAATTGCTTCAGAGAATAACTTACCTTTTGCAATTTTACCTTGCATCATTCTCGCCTGATCATGTTGAGGATTTAATCCTATATGGCACATAACGTTGATTTTATTTTCCTTTAATGAAACAAGGACATCTTTCTTAATGCTCTCAAATTTAACAGCATCTGCTCCCAGGTCGATTAGTTTTTTTGCATTTTTAACTGCCTCTTCAGGGGTCTCATAAGTTTTATACGGCAGATCAACAACGAGAAAAATATCTTTCTTGGCCCGGCAAACAGCTTTTGTGTGATGAATCATATCATCAAGTGTAACTTCCGTTTCATTTTGATAACCTAATACATTTGTTCCCACACTGTCTCCCAAGATTATCATATCGATATCTGCTTCTTCTAATATCTTGGTCGTGGGATAATCATATGATGTTAATACTTTAATTTTTTGATTATTCTTTTTTTTCTTCTTCAAGTATTCCAAGGTTTTTTTCATGATCGTTCTCCTAATTAAAACATTAACATTATTCACTGCCTCTGTATTCTTGTTCTGGCCTAACAAGTTTATATCGTCTGTATGGCTCTATGAACCCAGACAATTGCTTTCTGCATCACCGGTATAAACTCTCCGCCTCGCGGGATCGTTTCCAACAGCCTTTGGTTATTGGATCATTCGACTAACAAACTTTAATGCGCTACGCTTATAACGTTTGGGATTCATTACACCCTACCAATTCCACTACGCTTTGCTCTCGGCATCGGAGTCTCAACAATAAATCGTTTTTGCATGTTTTCCTCATTACAATTATAGTCAAATAAAATCAAGAGATTAAGGAAACAACTTCGCGCAATGATTCATATCCGCCGTTATGTTGGATGAAAAATTCCAGCCAATCGATTTTCGAACAGCCGTCTTTGCCGAGTGTGAGTTTGAATTCTTTGATATTGATTATTCCCCTACCATCACTTTCGCAACAAAGGCATGATGACGTATCAATGTAAAAAGGTGAAAATTAAAATCATTGTTTTAATTTTCATGGCTGTGCTCTCTCGCCTTTCTTTCCAGGTAATTTCCTTTGTACGCTCCTCTGCCCCTGATCCATGCCCAGATTGTTGCAGCCAGATAAACCGGCAGAAACACCGGCCCGAGAATTTCATACTGTCTCACATGCGCATGTTCATGACGGCGATAAACAGACAGGCACCTTTTATTATATCCCAGGACAACATGCCCCAGGGTCAATGCTGCGAGATATCCGCTAACAGGAAGGCCATGTTTCAGAAACCAGGTCACAAATCCGCCGTGAATTTCCAGAACGCCGTCGACTATCTTCATCTGGCCTTTGGTTAATAAAGCCGGGGGAATAAATAAAAAGCCTAAGAGAGTATTGGGCAGCGCCCAGACGTAGCGCAGAAGTTTCATGTCAACAATGTTTCTTCCCGGCAAGCCCGGAGAACAATCACTCTTTGTCCGCCTTGACCCGCTCTTTCCTGCAAGAAATTGAATAAGTCCAATTTCAGGAATGCGAATATTTTTTATGTCATTCCTCAATCTTCACCGGCGTAACAAATCCCGGAGGTTTAACCGCAAGCACAGAGCATTCCAATTGATCGAGAACAGCTTCCGCGGTATTGCCGATAATCAGTCCCGCAACACCGGTTCTCGCAATGGTACCCATCACCACGAGATCGGCCTGGAGGCTGGCTGCCATCGACGGAATCATTTTCTGCGCGTCCCCCTGGGGAAAGTGCAGGCTTGGAGAAAGCTCCTGATAAACATCATCGCCGATGCGTTCGCGCAATTTTTCCATCAGCCCATTCAATCCGTTTTGATGAAGCGATCGTTCCTGCTCGACATAAACAACAATATCCTCGTGAGGCTTGTCGCTGCGGCTTCTGATGTACTTTCCGGCGAACGTTTCCCAGGCGTGAACCACATGCAGAGACGCAAAATCAGACAACGCCAGCGAAACGGCCAGATTAAGAATTTCACGATTGAGCGCTTCTTCTCCTTCCGAAACTTCCAGCGGTTTGAAGCCCACAGCGGCCATAATACAATGATAATTGGATTTTTCCGGCAACTTCATAATCCAGACGGGACAGGGACATTTGCGCAGCAAATGAATATCGGTGCTGCCGAAAAGTCTTTTCAGAAAATCCGGATTTTCAGCAGGTTTGATCACCAGATCGTGACTGTTGCGCAGCACTTCACGAATCACTTCAAGAAAAACCGTTCCCGATTCCAATTCGATTTTTATATTCAGACGTTTGGTATATGGTTCGATCAAAGATTCCAGAAATCGCATGCGGGCCTTCATCATCTCATCAGGATATTCACCCATCATTGAAGGAATCACATCCATGACGGTTAAATCAGCCTGATTGTTTTCGGCCAGCGACACCGCGCGCGCCAAAGCAGATGCCTGATCGTTGTCCGACTCTGCCACATAGAGAATACTTTTGAATCTTTTCATGAAATCACTCCTTTAATGATTGCCCTTTCCGGATTTTTCCGAAGTCAACGGAGGTTTATGGAAAGAATGACCGGGATCGTCGGATATGTGACCGGCCGGAAAGTTTTACTGTATTCAAGAAATGACCTGTACGTCTAATGAATCATAATCCATGCATCACGTTACAACGTTATGCCCATGATCGGAACATCGTTCATTATTTGTATAAAATATAATAAACATAACCATCCCTGTCAATCAACATTTCATCCGACGAAGACAAGAGACACAAGAACAACGCGTGATAAAGATTTAAAAAATTTGATTTTTATTATAAATTATTATAGTTAATTAATTGTGATTCATATATCTTGTCTTAATCAAAGCGTTGACATCTCTGGGGCAAAAAACAGCAACATCATGTCGTCACCGGACATTTTTTCTTGAAGGAATAAATGATGGATGAACTGAGTGTCCTGATAACCTTTGCCGTTGGACTGGCTGCCGCTCTTTTCTTCGGATATATCGCCGTCCGTCTGAAGTTATCGCCCATTATCGGTTACCTGCTGGCAGGCATTATCGTCGGTCCCTTCACTCCCGGCGTTGTCGTCAACCGGACCATTGCGGAACAATTTGCGGAAATCGGCGTGATTCTGCTGCTGTTTGGTATCGGATTGCGTTTCCATCTGCGTGAATTGATTGCGGTATGGCGTGTCGCCGTTCCGGGCGCGCTGATTCAAAGCACCTTGTCCACTTCCGCACTGGCCGTCTTGCTGCATTTCATGGGCTGGGATTGGACATCCGGATTCATCCTGGGCATGGCTATTTCGGTAGCCAGCACGGTGGTGATGGCCATGGTGCTGGCGGAGTGGCACGATCTGCACGCCAAGATCGGCCATATCGCCATCGGCTGGACCGTCGTGGAAGATATTCTCACCGTCGCGCTGTTGCTGCTTCTACCCATTATTTTTTCACCGGACAGAAGCATGGATCAGAGCATCGGAACCGTTCTCAGCGTAGCCGGGATAAAGATTATCGGACTGGTCGCCATCGTTGTGGTTCTCGGACGATGGATTATTCCATGGGCGCTGGAGCACATTGCCAAAACACGGTCCCGGGAGCTCTTTACGCTGGCCGTTCTGGTTCTGGCCGTGGGAATTGCCGTCGGTTCCGCAAAACTATTCGGCGTTTCGATGGCTCTGGGCGCTTTTCTCGCCGGCCTGGCGGTGGGCCGTTCCGAGTTTGCCGCGCGGGCGGGTATTGACGCCATACCGATGCGCGACGCTTTTGCGGTGCTCTTCTTCGTTTCGATCGGAATGCTTTTTGATCCGATGAGTTTGATACAGGTTCCCTTCGTCATCGCAGCAGTTCTTCTTGTCGTCATCATAATCAAACCGCTCGCCGCCACATTGACCGTACGGATACTGGGCCAGCCCCTGTCAGCGGCAATCCCCATCGGAGCCGCTTTTTCGCAAGTTGGAGAATTCAGCTTTATTCTCGGCACAGTCGCGCTTCAACTCAAAATCATCAACGATGCCGGATGGAATGCGCTGGTCGCCGCTTCCATTATTTCCATTGCCTTGAACCCCTTCATTTACCGCTGGGCGCGCCGACAATCGTCCAGGACAAAGAAATCCCGTCCGGTAATTAAAAGCCAACCGCAAACGATGAACCCCAATCACTGCATCCTCGTCGGCTACGGTCCCATAGGACAAATCGTTCACAATCTTTTGACGGAACGCGGCACCGAGATCACGGTCATTGATCTTAATCTGAAATCGGTTCGCCAACTGCGCGCTCAGGGATATACGGCAATATACGGTGATGTTCTTCGTCCGGGAACGCTTGAAGATGCGGGCATCGCAACCGCCGGCAGCCTGATTATCAGCACAGACATTGAAGACGCTTCCGAGATCATCAAACATGCGCGTCTTCTCAACCCGGAGTTGCAAATTATGGTGCGCTGCGCGCATCTCCGTGACGCAGCCGCCCTGCGCAGAGCGGGGGCTACTGTTGTTGCCGCCGGGGAAGCTGAAGTCGGCGTTGCCCTGTCGGAAGTGGTCACGGCGGTCGATCAAATGGCCTGCGTTGCGGCTGCTGAACACCGAGAAACCGTCCGAAGCATTTTATATGACAAAGCGTTTCAACAGAAAGACCCCCTTGCGACAAAAACAAAAACGAGATGACTTTCTGAAAAGATTTTTTCTATATCCGGCGTTGTGATACCAGTTCGGTAAAATATTCAAAGGACCTGTTGTAGGTTTTTTCCGCATCCTTTGGAAAACAGCAGGCGGGAAGCTGTCTTTTTTTCAAATGATAGGTTAAGCAATCGCAACATACGCCCTTTCTGCTGCAGGGTTCATAGGTGCAATTGCATTTTTCGAGATTTTTTTCTTTCTTACATTCCATTTCTTCTATCCTTCATGACGAATTTTTCGCGCGAGTATTTATTCATGAACCACTTTGATGCGCAGGCATGTGACTATGGCTCTTTATATTTGTTCTTACCGGATTTAACAATCGGGAAGACTCCCTTGCTGGAGGAACGAATGTCTTCGATGGTATAGAATGCCAGGGGATTGCATGTGCGAATAGTTTCGAGGACGTGTTGAATATCTCTTCTTTTGACGATCGTATAAATAATTTTTACCGGTCCGAGAGCCCCCTGGGCATCAATATGGGTGACGCCATATCCTTCCGTTTTCAACCATTTAATCAATACACTGGCATCTTTTTGTGTAATGGTCCGGATCACGACAGTGCCGACCGCCATCTTTTCTTCAATGAAAATTCCGACATAATTGCCCATCGCAAAACCGCCCGCATACGCAACATAATAAATGGGATTTGTCAGATTCTTGAAAATCTGAGTGATGGCGAACAACCAGATCAGAACTTCAATAAATCCGATGGACGCTGCCAGAACTTTTAGTCCGCGCGATACATAAATAATCCGTAATGTATCGAGCGTCACATCGCAGATACGCGTGGAAAAAATCAGCAGGGGCAGAATGATAAACCTGAATATGTCGGAATTAAAAAAAGTCGCGTCCATCCGTCGCCTTTCTCTTACACGTCAAAATGCGAAGCGATCATGATTGAAAATACGGTAAAAACCTATGGATTTATTTTCCTTTAAATACAGCGGTGCGGCGTTCGATAAAGGATTGCAGGCCTTCTTTCATATCTTCGCTCTTCATGACCTCTGCCACATCCTGAAAGATTATTTTTTTTGCTGCCGCTTCTCCGTTTTTTTCGGCCAGACGGCCGCTTTTCAAAATATTGCGGACACCCAGCGGTGCGGCGGCGGCGACTTTTCGCGCCAGTTCCATCGCTTTTTCCAGTTGCTTGCCCGGCTCGGTAACATACTGCACCAGCCCCATGCGATAGGCGTCCTCCGCTGTCCACTGGTCACCGGTTAAAAGATAACGCATGGCATTGGACCAGCCGATATCCCGGGCCAATCTGAATGTCGCTCCTCCGCAGGGAAAAAATCCACGGCGCACTTCCAGCATGGCGAAACGCGTATCGGATGCCGCCACGCGAATATCCGCGTTCAGCATCACTTCCGGCCCCCATGTAAAGCAATACCCCTGCACCGCATAAATAAGCGGCTTCCGGCAGCGTTCTTCGTTCATCATGTAAAACGGATCGATTTCATTTTGTCCGCTCACAGGGAAACCTTCTCCGTTGCCGAAAGCATCCGACCAGTCGGTTAACTCCAGACCGGATGTAAAATGTGGCCCATTGGCATAAACAACTCCCACCCATAAATCGTCGTCGCGGTCAAGTTTATAATAGGCCTGCGCCATTTTCGTGTACATTTCGCGCGTCATGGCGTTGTATTTTGCGGGCCGGTCAATTTCAATAAGCATAATGTGATCTTCGGTTTTAATATGAATGGTCATAACGGATACTCCTTACAGGTTACTTTGATGTTCATGAGTATAAGTAAAGGACTGCTTCGTGTCAACGCCGGAAATTTAAGTGATATTTCTTTGCAAATCTTTCTTCGTTACCGTTCAGCCACGACAAGCATTTCAAAGTCTTCGGTTGTTAATTTATCGTTCCGGGAAAACGCGCCGAGTTTTGCGCCGAATATCTCTATTTTTTTATATCCCAGCGACTTCAAAAGCCAGGTGATTTCGCTGGGCACATAATATCGTTCATTGCATGGCATCCGCCTTTTGTTCCCGTCATCATCTTCAATCTCGGTTATGATGTAATCGCGGAAAGTCATTAAGTCAAAGGTATTGCTTCTGTACGTTGCATTCCCGTCCTGAGCGCCGGCGGCGCAAAATGCTTCCACGGAATGATACAAAGGGAAAAGTCCGTTCAGCGTCGTAAAAATTATTTTACCGTTTTCGTTAAGAGCCCGGGTCGCGTTCTTCAATATTGCATAATTCATTTCATCCGTTTCCATCAATGGAAACGCGCCTTCACACAGCATGATGACAAGATCATACTCATTTACAAAGGGCAGATTTCGCGCATCGAGTTTCAAGAAATCAATCCTGACGCCCTGTTGTTCCGCCTTTTCTCTGGCTCTGGCCAGCTGCGATTCGGATAAATCAATGCCTGTAATCCGATAACCTCTTTTGGATAACTCGACGGCATGCCGACCCGTTCCGCATCCGACGTCCAGGATCTTTAACGCTTTATTGAAGCCGATTTCGCGCTCGATAAAATCGCATTCGCCCAGCGTCCCCTGAACGAAGACCTCCTGATCATATCGTTTCCCGTAATTCTCGAATAACGTTTCGTACCACGGTTTCATTTTTTCTCGCCAATCTTTCCGATTTTGATGAGCGCAATCACTTTACGCCGTTTTCACTTTTGGTTTTCTTTTTATTGCCAGAAGCTTTCTTACATCTTCGATGACTTTTTCATGATCGATCGTCAGAAGCAGCCATTTCCCGTCGTGATACGTTGCGGCTTCGTCATACGCCCTCCGGGTGCATGGTGACAGATCTTTTTTTATTGTCTCCACCTTTATCCGTTCTTCCGTTCCAAAAACAATCAACAAAACAAATCGATTCTTCTCCGGAATCAGCGTACAAAATGATTTGCTCTTTTTATATCTCAAAGACCACCCGTGTTTCCTGCCGCCGTAAAGCCACTCCGGAATAAAGATATCGGGATATATTTGTTCAATCCGTTCCGTCAGCCGCTTCCAGTAACGATCAGCTTTCTTGCCCAGCCACTGTGCAATCTCGGAATCATTTGGCGGGTTGCCGGGTTTTGTCATTCGATTGGTTGGCGGGTTCATATATTTTTCTGAAATACACTCCGGTTAAACCATGACGTCGTTACTATGAAGAAAGCAACCGGTGCTAAAATTTCCTGCTGTCGTAGGCCCAGTTCAATAAAGCCTGTCTTTGTTTAGGACGGCACTTCAGATCCCCTTGCCTGCAGTGTTTTCTGATTTGCGAAATGTGCCGTTTCATCGCTTTCCATCTTTGAATCTGCCGCGCATCATCCGGGCATCTTCTGCCCCTGTAATACCGGCAATACCATTGAAACCACCCTCTGGGATCTTCATGGTAAATCCAGCCTTTCCCCCGCCAGACCGACAAAGGCTGCGAAGCGTTCACGCCGAAATAATTAAGCTGCGGATCATGCCGTTCATGACAGAGCTTCGCACGGACAAACCAGCTACGGGGAAACTCATGGCGACAGTCGGTCATGTACTTGCCGCCGAAGACGCCCATTTCCAGCATCTGCATCGGGGTTAAATCAGGCTTAAAGTCCGGAGGATAGTTGCTCCCGGCAGGCTCAGTAAGATAATAAACATAATCCCGCTGCATCAGGTCCTTTACAATGATTTTTTTCTTTTTCATCCGATTTACCCGAATATCATAATATAACTATTTTAGTTCAAAGCATCCGATTATTCAATAGGCGGATCGGCAATCGATTCCCAGATCTGCACAATCTTTTTCTATCTTATTTCCGATGAGATGAAAGTAATCGCAGGTATTTTTATCTTTCCACCCGTGTCTTTCATAGATTTTACCGGCATGGGAATAATTCATGCGGTCGATAATGATGTAATCTACTTTTCCGACCAAGAGAGCGATCAGATTTTCAGCGTCGGGCAGAATCGGCGCGATCATGACATACGTCCTGATGCCGTTTTGATGCAATGTTTCGATGGCGCTTAACCGTTTCTCAACCGGCGGCGCGTAAGGCTCAAATATTTTTCTTATTTTGTCGTTTGCTGTGGTAATGGAAAGTCCGACTTCGATATTTCTTGAATTTTTAAATATCTCCAGATCCCGAAGAACCAAAGGCGAACGTGTCTGAATCATAACCGGCCAGTTTTTCCGCATAAGTATTTCCAGACATTTTCCTGTAAGTTTGTATTTTGCTTCCAGCGGCTGGTATGGATCGCAGACACCGCTCACCCAGACCGTTCCTGTCCGTTTCCTCTTTATTTCCTTGCTTAACAACTCCGGCGCGTTGATTTTTACATCCACAAAATCGCCCCAAGGTTCTCGATGACCTGTAAATCGTTTCATGAATCGTGCGTAACAGTAAGAACAGGCATGTTGACACCCGACGTACGGATTAACGACATAGTCATAGATTTTGGACGGCGAAAGAACGGATTTGGCGTGAATTTCTTTGATCTTCATATCACTCAAAAACACGACGTAACGTTATCGCCGCCAGCGGACAAAACGCCATGAAGATCAGACCGATCCCGAGCAGGTTTCCCCTGAATAGGTTGAGATCGTTCAAAATTACCGGCAGTTTTGCCTTCATGATAAATTTCCCGGGCGTGATATCAAACAGCAGCATGAATGCCGACAGCGAAATACCGAGAAGCAGAAGTCCTCTATCCGTTGTAATACCAATAACCGGAACATAAAAATAACATATCAGCAGACATAAAATAAGAGCGGGGATGACGGATATTCTCTTCGCTTTTGCCGCGCCCACCCGCTTGTTCAGGAAAAGCGTTCTGCCGATCCCGTTCAAGGTCTCCCCGCAGGCAACGAGAATGTAAAAAAAGAATATTTGTATAAGACCATATGAATCCATTTCAGTCCGTGAAACCCCTGTCTTTCATCTTCTGCGGATTTCTAAAAAGCGCCATGCCCGTTTTCATTTTCCGCAGTCCCAGCTTGCGATAGAATTCTTCCCTCCCCGGCGACGCATATAAAATAACATTGCACCCTGTTAAATGCTCCAGTATTTTTTGCATAATGATCTTCCCGATACCCATTTTCTGGAATTCAGGAATAACAGCTACGTCATACACGGCAGCCTGATAGGCGCCGTCGGATATCGCCCGGCCAAAACCGATCAATTGGCCGGCGTGATAAACAAACACGGTTGTGTAACTGGCTTCAAATGCTTGCTTGTGTATATCCGGTTCTTCAAAGGCCATACCGACGCGCTTTAATGTTTCCGAAACAACTTTCCAGTCTGTTTTAGAACAATCATATATGATGTTTATTTCCATTGAATTCCTTTCAACCATTTCAGTCAGTTGATCTTTCTTTTGCCAGCACCTGCCTGACGGCGTCGATTACCGCTTCCGGTTTTTCCAGCGGGATGCCGTGCCCGCTGTCCACCCATACCTGCTGAGAGCCAGGATAAAGCCGGGCAATATCCTTCCGCTTTGCATTGGCGTCATCGGCAAGCTCTCCTTTATGACGCATCGGCTGCAAAGCGCTGAGTACAATGACAGGCTTCCCCGAAAATGCCGGCAGCGCCAGCACCTGCTCTCCTGTAGCACTGATGAAATCCATTTCCTGCTTTGCTGCCGACGACAAATACAAATGAAACAGAAGACGAAGCCACGCCGGCCAGTTCTCCAAAGCGCCTTTGCCCTTGAACTGTTCCGGATGCGTCGAATCGACGAGAATCAGCGCGCCCACTTCATCCGGATACTTGCGCGCGTAAAGCTGCATGAGCAGACCGCCATAGGAATGCCCGACAAGAACATACGGGGGCGTTAGTCCGTTGCTCTTTAAAAGCGTTCTCAATTCTTCAACAATGTGAAAGCCATCACGAAGAGTGGATACACCATCACTCCTTCCATACCCCGGACGATTGTAGGCAAAGGTTGTGGCATTCTTCGATATCTCAGGAATGACTTTTCGCCACCAGTTCATTTTCCCGTCCAGGCCGTTTTCAAAAACAACCGCCGCAGAACGATTGCGTATCAACGAATACTCAACCCGATGATTATTGACGTCTTGCGTCTTGACATTCGGAAGAGTTGCACATCCCGAAAATAAAACAAAGATCAGTAGATTGATGCATAATATTATTTTTCTTGAGTCGGAGCGACACATTTTCACCGTAAGCCGCTTTAACCTTTTCGGTTCCTCGGTCGTGACGATGAATCGCGAACACGCCTCACCGTAAAGACCGCATACGGCTGCGTATTGCTTATCCGTCTTGTGGGAATGGTTTTCTGTGTTTTGCATGCTCCCAATTATTGATACGTGCCATATCTTTTTTTGTTTAACATTGTTTCTACGGCCGGGATAATCGGTCAAAACCGTTAAAGGACTTCGCTCCGTGGAATCACTTCTCACCTCGTTAAACACTTATAAATGTTTAATTTGAAACTGCAAACTTTACATGAGGCGAATTGATAAAAGCACAGGAATTGGCAATATGTCAATAATTTTATAGGCGTTCGGCTTCCCGATCCGGCCGGAAACAATATCACTTTTGAGCTTTTGTTTTAATTTGCAGCGCGGAGAAGAAATTAATTACGGCAATGAACGCACCGAGCAGGAACACATACTGATATCCCCATTGCACCCAGATCAAACCGCCCAGCACGGCAATGCCGATGGAGAAAATATGATCAATGCTTACACCCATCGTCAGCGTCTGAGAAACATCTTCCGGTCTGACGGCTATCTTTTGCAGATATGTGGCCCGCGCCATGGATACCGCAACCAGCATCTGATCGATGATGTAGCACGTGAAAACAATATAGATCGCTGTCGTTTCCTCAAAAATACTTTTGGAAAATCCATAACCGACACAGACAAGGACAAGCATGGCCGCTTCGGTTGTCAGGATCAATCGTTCGCCGAGTTTGTCGATTGCTTTTCCGAGCATCGGTTTAAAAAATATGCCGATAACGCCGCCGACGGCCAGCAGAGTCGCCAGCACCTGCGTCTTCTGCTGAAAGACGGTAACCAGAACCCACGGGGCGAAGGTCAGGAATAACTGCTTGCGCGTTCCGTATAAAATCGTCAGCCAGTAGTACAGTTTGTATTCCCGGCGCAGTTGAAATTTCATCTTCACGGGAACCGGCTCGTCCTTTTTCATCATGAATATCAAAATCGCAACGGCAACAAAGCCCAGACAAGCCGCAATATAGGATATTTTAAAGTTCAGATTAAAATAGTTGAACCCGACAAAGATGGCGACGCTTCCAATGATCATGGCGATATTGGCCACGGCGCTGAACTGCCCCAGTCGTTTGCCCGTTTCTCCCTTAACGGCCAGTTCCATGCCGATGCTCTGGTTTAAGGGGATAAATAAATGCTGTCCGATGCTGAAAATAAACAGCCAGATCAGCATCATGGAAAAACCGGGTGAGAATAACCCGATACACAGAATTCCCAGAGCGCAGAGGAGATTGGCCAGCATCGCCTGCCTTCTGGAACATAGAAAAAATAAAATCGCCGAAATAAAAATCGTCAGAAGCCCCGGTAATTCCCGCGGCATTTCCAGAATCCCGCGCTGAAGATTATCGATAAAGAACGTTTCGTTCAGAAAGTTATTAAAGGTGGAATCAACAAGGCTTTGCGAAAATCCGAAAACAAATGTGGCGGCCAGAAACAGCCGGAAGTCCCGCGGCAAATTTAATAATTTTTTTTTCGTTCGAGTGATAATAGGTCTGACCTGCAATTAATCGATGATTTGTATTCTTGACACATCTTCTGTATTTCCATATATGTTCTTCAGTTAAAAAAATAAAGGATATTTTCTCATGGATAAACCACGCATCCTTTTTATGGGCACACCGGCATTTGCGCTTCCCGCTTTGCGTTTTCTGCATGAGCAACATTATCCGCTCGTCGGTGTCGTCTGTCAGCCCGACCGTCCCAAAGGCAGAGGACTGAAAGAAGTCGCTCCGCCCGTTAAGATGCTGGCGCAGGAACTGGGTTTGCCGGTTTATCAGCCTGTGAAAGTGAAAGATCCACATTTCATGGAACTGCTGCAGAAACTCGCTCCGGAAATGATCGTTGTTGCGGCATTCGGCCAGATTCTGCCTAAGGCGGTTATTGATTATCCGCGCCTTCATTGTCTGAATATCCACCCGTCCCTGCTGCCGAAATACCGCGGTGCGGCACCGCTCAACTGGCAGATTATCAACGGGGAAACAAAAACCGGCGTTACGATTATGCTGATGGATGAAGGCATGGATTCCGGAGATATTCTTCTGCAGGAAGAAACGGATCTGGACGCCACCGAAACCTACGGCGAATTGCATGATCGTCTCGCTGTCCTTGGCGCGAAACTTCTCGTAAAATCGATTGAACAGATTTTCACCGGAGAGGCACAGAGAAAACCGCAGGATGCCTCCGGCGCAACGCTTGCGCCGCGTCTCACCAAAGAAACAGGGAAAATCAACTGGAGTCATAAAGCCGCCGCTATTGTCAATCTGATCCGGGGATTGAATCCCGCGCCGACGGCTTATACGACGCTGGACGGACTGCCTTTGAAAATTTTTAAAGCTGAAATTCAACCGGATAAGGTTCATCACTCCCCGGGAACCATCGGCGAAGCCGGCTCCGACGGTTTACCGGTGGCGACTTCCGACGGTTACGTCGTCTTAAAAGACATCCAACTGGCCGGTAAGAAAAGAATGCCGATTGCCGATTTTCTCCGCGGCCACCGCATCAATCCCGGAACGATCTTGAAGTGAAGAATAAAGAGCAGAAAACAAATATGACAAAAACCATCCGCCATCTGGCCGTTGATATTTTAAATCAGGTGCAGACACGTCAGATCTTTGCCAGTCCGCTCATCAACGACTGTATGGAAGAAAACGTTTTATCAGGAACACCCGACGGCCGTCTGCTCACGCATCTTGTTTACGGTACACTGCGTCTTCGCGGTCATCTCGACTGGATCGTAGCAAAACTCTATCGCGGCGATTATGAAAAACTGGATGAGGGTATAAAAAATGTCCTGCGCACAGGCATTTATCAGTTGAAATTCAGCGACCGGCTGCCGGATTTTGCCGTTGTCAATGAAGCAGTCAAAATTGCCAAAATCATCCATCCGGATCAGAGCGCGCTCGTAAACGCCGTTTTAAGAAACTATTTGCGCCGCAGCCGGAATCTATCTTTTCCCTCGAGTAAGAAAAATCCTGCTGAACATATAGCGGCATTGTATTCGCATCCGCTCTGGCTGGTAAAGACATGGATCAATACATTCGGATATGAAGAAACAAAGGCTCTCTGTTCGGCCAACAACGAATTGCCGCCGTTGACGCTTCGGGTCAATACACTGAAAATATCCCGCGCTGAAATGAAAGAAAAACTTTTAAACGCCGGATTTGAATTGAAGGAAACACCCTATTCGCCTGACGGTATGATCCTGAACACATCCGCCAATCCTATCCAGAAAACCGGTTTTTTTGATGCCGGTTTTCTGCGGATTCAGGATGAAGCGGCGCAACTGATTTCTTATCTGATCGATGCCAAAAACTCAAAAGCGATTCTGGATGCCTGCGCGGGTACCGGCGGCAAGGCCACGCATCTGGCGGCAATTTTTAAAAACCGGGGAAGGATTGTCGCTATCGACCGTAGTCCTGAACGCATTGCAGAACTGAAACAGGATGCGAGTCGCATGGGAATACAGATTATCGAAGCTTTAACGGCCGATTTAAGCGTTGAGCTGCCGGATTCTTTTAAAGAAGAATTCGATTGGGTTCTGGTGGACGCCCCCTGCTCCGGTTTGGGAACTTTACGCCGAAATCCGGAAATCAAATGGCGCACAACCGAAAAAGATGTGCTTGCTTTTGTCGCCGCTCAGAAAGTCATCCTGCAAAATGCATCCGCGGCGGTTAAAAAAGGCGGAGGCATGATATACGGCACGTGTTCGCTGCTGCATGAAGAAAATGAAAATATCATTAACGAATTTTTAAAGGTGAATAACCATTTTTCTTTATATCCCCCGCCGCAATCCATCAACGGAAATCTGTTCGACTCTCATGGCTTTTTTCGCACGTACCCTCATAGACACAATATGGATGGATTCTTCGGAGCAATCCTTAAATATCAATAATATCAACATTTTATATATTTAATTAAAGTTGACGTTTTCAGCAAAAAAATGTTATGAGGTGTCCACTTTTCCCCCAGGAGTCGGAAGATGTTTGTTCAACAAATGCAGGTAAGTTCAATGGCGGTTTTTGCCTATCTGGTCGGCGATACCATTACGGGCGACGCGCTGGTCATCGATCCGGCGGATAATATCAAAGGCATCGTGGCGGAAGCTCGGAAAAATAATTTACAGATTAATTATATCGTCAATACGCACGGCCATGTGGATCATATCAGCGGTAACACGGAAATGCAGAAAGCCACCGGGGCGAAAATCATCGTTCATCGGGATGATGCGATCATGCTGACGGACACCCCTACGATGATTTTAAGGATGTTCGGAGCAAAGGCATCACCCCCGGCGGATATTCTGGTGAAAGACGGCGATGTCATTGCCGTAGGCAACGTTGAGCTCAAAGTCCTTCACACTCCGGGACACTCACCCGGCGGAATTTGTCTGTATACACCGGGCTACGTCTTTACAGGAGACACTCTTTTCGTGGAAGCAATCGGCCGAACGGATTTGCCGGGTGGTTCCTGGCAGGCTTTATATCACGCCGTGACAGAAAAAATTTTTAGATTACCCGATGATACCAAAGTCATGCCCGGGCACAATTACGGCCGCACTCCGACTTCCACGATCGGCCATGAAAAAAAATATAATCCATTCTTTCATTAAAGGGAGCATTTTATGAGAAAAAGCATCCAGAAAACAGATTTCAAAGCGCTGAACTTTATTGGCCGGGGAAAGGTGCGCGATATTTATTCGGTTAAAAAATATTTGCTTATCGTCACCACCGACCGTATTTCAGCTTTTGATGTCATCATGTCCGATCCGGTGCCGGGCAAGGGTGTGATTCTGAATCGGATGTCAGCCTTCTGGTTTGAAAAGATGAAGGATATTATCGGCAATCATATTGTTTCGATCAACCCGTCCGAATTTCCGGAAGAATGTGCGCCCTACCGTAAAGATCTGGAAGGCAGAAGCATGCTGGTGAAAAAAGCAACGCCGCTGCCCGTTGAATGCATCGTGCGCGGTTATCTGAGCGGTTCCGGATGGAAAGATTACCAGAAAAACAAGACCCTTTCCGGCATCAAATTACCGGATGGCCTGAAAGATTCATCCCGGCTGCCCGAAGCCATTTTTACGCCGACAACCAAAGCGCCGGAAGGCGAACATGATGCTCCCATTAACAGAAAAGAGATGGAGGACTTGATCGGTTTGGAATTGACCGACAAGGTTATTAATACTTCCCTGAAGATTTATGAAAGGGCAGCAGCCCTGGCGCTGAAGGCGGGAATCATTATTGCCGACACCAAAATGGAATTCGGTCTTTTAGACAATGAATTAATTCTGATTGATGAACTCCTGACCCCGGATTCCTCCCGTTTCTGGCCCGCCGATGATTATCAGGAAGGCCGGCCGCAAAAAAGTTTCGATAAACAGTTTTTACGGGATTATCTTCTGTCCATCAATTGGAATCAGAAACCACCGGCGCCGAAACTGCCCCCCGAAATTATTGAAAATACCCGGAAAAGGTATGAAGAGGCGCTGAAGCGTCTCGTGGGCTAATATTCAAGCACGATATTGACTGGAGCTGATTTGTTATTAAATTACACATAAAAATGCTAAACGTTTTCAGATAATACGACGAAGAGGTTGACTTAAAAAGGCACATGACAAAGAAGGATTACTACGAAATATTGAGTGTCTCGAGAACGGCATCCGAAGAAGAAATAAAAAAAAGCTATCGCGCAATAGCCATGCAGTGTCATCCCGACAGGAACCCGGGCAACAAGAAAGCAGAAGAGCGATTCAAGGAAGCGGCTGAAGCTTATGAAGTATTAAGCGACAGAGAAAAAAGAGAAATTTACGACCACTACGGTCATGAAGGATTGAACAGCACCGGCTTCCAGGGCTTCAGCGGTTTTGACGATATCTTTTCCAACTTCAGCAATATTTTCGACGACGTGTTCGGCTACGGGAATGCCCGGGGACATTCGCGATCATACGCGACCGCCGGCGCCGATCTGCGCTACGATCTGAACATATCGTTCTTAGACTCCGCCTTCGGCATGACGACGTCCATCGAACTGGAAAAACTAGCCACCTGTCACAAATGCCAGGGTACGGGAGCGACTCCCGGATCGTCCCCGGAAATCTGCCGGACCTGTAAGGGACGGGGCCAGGTCATACAATCCAGCGGTTTTTTCACCATCAGTTCCACGTGTCCGCATTGTCACGGTCACGGCAAATTCATATCCAAACCCTGTGAAAACTGCCGCGGCACCGGCAAAGAGAAAATAGCCAAAACCGTCCAACTGAAAATTCCTGCGGGTGTTGAAACCGGTTCCCGTCTGCGTTTACGGGGTGAAGGTGAAGCCGGCAGTAAAGGCGGACCTGACGGCGATTTGTACGTTTTCATTACCGTCGATGACCATGAATTTTTCACCCGATCGGGAGATGACATCATCTGCCAGGTTCCCATTTCTTTTGTTCATGCCGCACTGGGCGGCACTATTGACGTGCCCACGCTCCAGGGAAAGGAAAAAATAAAAATTCCCAAAGGCACACAAAACGGGAAAACGTTCCGTCTCAAGGGTAAAGGCATTCCTCACATCCGCGGATTCGGGCATGGAGATCAGATCATCGAAGTTTACGTTCAGATACCCACAAATCTGAGCAGAAAGCAGGAAGAGCTTTTAATTGAGTTCGAAAAACTGAATCAAAGCAACAAATGATTCTTTCTCCCTCCGTACGACGCCACAATTGCCATTGCAATCACCGGCAACATATGCTTTAAATACCCGCATCACATTACAGGAGGAAGATGCATGAAAAAGAACGTTTTTCTGTCTCTTGTCTTTTCCTTGCTTATACCGCTTTGTTTATCCGGTTGCGTGCCTTTGATTGTCGGAGGAGCGGCCGCCGGAGCAGGCGCTGGCACTTATTTTTATATCAACGGCGAGTTAAAAACTGATTACAACAAATCATTCGATCACGTTTGGACGGCTTGCGAAAAAACAATCGCCGGCATGCACGGCATTGAAGTCGTTCCCGATAAAGAAATTGCCAGAGGAACCATCAACACGATTATCAATGATGAAAAAGTTAAATTCGATATCTCGTACAAAGCAAAAAATCTGACCACGGTTGCCGTTCGCGTCGGCGTAATCGGCAATAAATTATCTTCTCAACTCATACACGACAAGATTGCCGATTATCTGGTCAAGGAATAACTGCGCGCGAATAAATCGGCCCGGCCATGGCAAATTCATGAATAAAAAAATCTTCTTCGGTATTCTGATCAGTCTGCTCCTCGTCTATTTGTCGGTCAGAGGAATTCATTTTCAGGATGTTGTCAGTGATCTGCAAAAAATTCAACGAAGTTATGTTATCGTCTTTCTGCTGCTGATCATTCTGATGCAATATTTGCGATCCTATCGTTGGGGCGTCATTCTGCAGCCGATGCAGAAAATAGATCAACTTTCTTTATTTTCGGTGACGTCGGTCGGGTTTCTGGCCATCGCCGCCATCCCCGCACGCATCGGAGAACTGGCCAGACCTTATTTGATTGCCCGGAAAAGTTCGGTAAAAATGTCCTCCGCGCTGGGCACCATCATTGTCGAAAGAATTCTGGACAGTTTTACGATTCTGAGCATTGCCGTTGTCGTTCTGTTTTTCACGGATTTGCCTTCCTGGATGATCAGTTCGAGTGTTATTTTTTTCCTTCTCGCGCTGGCGATTTTTTGTTTTGTCTTATTCATGATTTTGAAAAGAGAAAAAGCCCTGAAGGTCATCAATATCGTTTTGAAGAAATTTCCCGGCAAACTCGCCGATAAAATCGATGAACTATTGCACAACTTTATCAACGGACTTCAAATCGTCACCAATATCAATCTATTTTTGTATTTGATCTTTCTTTCCGTGGCAATCTGGCTGCTGGATGTTCTGGCCATTTACACATTGCTTATGTCGTTCGGCTTTACGCTGCCGATTATGGCGTCTTTTGTTCTCATGATTATTCTGATCGTGGGAATCGCCATTCCCACGGCGCCGGGTTTCATCGGCAACTGGCATTTCGCCTGCGTCCTGGGATTGAGTCTATTCGGTTTGGCCAAATCCGAAGCACTGTCTTTCGCCGTCGTCTATCACTTTCTGTCCATGGTGGTGGTGGTGGTATTGGGCGTTTTATTCATGCCCTTCAATAAGTTTTCAATTTCCGACATGAAAAATCAGATCAACAGCGAAAAATAATTTCAGGAATCACCCTTAACAACTATATTCAGGCTCTTTAATTTCTTGTGCAGATTGCTTCGCTCCAGACCGATCGCTTCCGCCGTCTTGGAAACATTTCCTTCGTTTTCCTCCAGCTTCTTCAAAATAAATTGTCTTTCAAAGTCCGTTTTAGCATCTCTTAACGAATCGGCTGACGCAGCCTGAAAGCCGGAATATGCCTTTCTTTCCTCCCGAATGCTCAACGGCGGAATATCCTTGGCGGTTATTTGCTGGGACGGCGTCAGAATAATCAATCGTTCGATAATATTTTTCAATTCCCGAACATTACCGGGCCAGTCATGTACCATCAGCAGATCGAGCGCATCATCGGTGAGTGTTTTGGGTTCCATCCCCTCTTTGCTGGTGAAATCGAGGATAAAACGTTCAGCCAGGGGGATAATATCTTCTTTTCTGTCACGCAACGGCGGCACAACCAGCGGAATGACGTGCAAACGGTAATAAAGATCCTGCCGGAAACGTCCTTCTTTCATTTCCTCTTCGAGGTCTTTATTGGTCGCGGCCAACACACGCACATCCATATCAATTAATTTATTACCGCCGACACGTTCGAATTTTTTTTCCTGCAGGATGCGTAATATTTTTGCCTGTGCTTTCAAACTCATATCGGCAACTTCATCCAGAAAAATAGTTCCTTCGTGCGCAAGATCGAATTTTCCACGTTTCTTCTCCGTGGCGCCGGTAAAGGCGCCTTTTTCATGGCCGAATAATTCGCTTTCAATAAGCTCTTCCGGGATTGCCGCACAATTGACCTCAACGATGTCTTTGTGCGATCTCAGGCTCAAATGATGAATGGAACGCGCCACCAGCTCCTTCCCCGTTCCGTTTTCTCCCATAATCAGAATCCAGGCATTGGTCGGCGCAACAATGCTGATCATTTCTTTAAGGTCCGTTATCGCAGGACTGTTTCCCGTAAGTTCATACTGATGAGAAACTTTCTGCTTTAACAAAACGTTTTCTTCCTGGAGACGTATCAAATTCAGGGCGTTGTTGACCAGAATGATGATTTTATCCAGGGAAAGAGGCTTTTCAATAAAGTCAAAAGCTCCAAGCTTGGTCGCTTTCACGGCGGTTTCAATTGTGCCGTGACCGGACATAATGATCACCAGGATTCTGGAATCTATTTTCTTGATGGCTTTTAGAGTCTCCAAACCATCCATGCCCGGCAGCCAGATATCCAGAAGCACAAGATGAGGCACTTCCTCCTCAACGATTTTGACGGCTTCTTCCCCGCTGCCCGCCACCAGAACCTGGTAACCTTCATCACTGAGAATGGCCTTCAGGGATTGGCAGATACTTTCTTCATCATCAACGATTAAAATGGTTTCCTGCATACTGACTCTTTCACGGTCCGAATTATTTTATGTATAAGTTAATCTTACGCAACAGGCAACTGAAAAGAAACGATTGTTCCTGTCGGACTGTTATCGGCAACGCTGACCTGACCATGATGATCGGAAATAATAGAACTGACGATAGCCAGGCCCAGGCCGGTTCCGGATTTCTTTGTGGAAAAGTAAGGCTCAAAAACTTTTCTTTTGTAACTGGAGGGAACTCCCGGACCATCGTCGGCCACCGACACCATAGCCCGGCGATGTTGTTCATCATAGATTACCGTTACGTCGATTCGGCCGTCTTTCTTATTAATCGCCGCGACAGCGTTATCCAGAAGATTAATCATCACCCGGTTGATTTGTTCCGCATCCAGATCGAATTTCGGTAAATTCTCAGCCGTTTTTAAATCAAAAACGATGTCTTTATGAGCATCCTGAAAAAGGGACACGGCTTCGGAAACAACGGCGTTTAAATCATTCAGAGCCGGAGAGGTTACCGGCATCCGCGCATAGCGCGAGAACTCATTAACCAGATTTTTCAATACCTCCACCTGGTCAATGATGGTCTGTGTGCATTCTTTGAAGACGGAACCCTCCTCGCCGAGTTTATCTTCATATTTGCGCTGAAGCCGTTGCGCGGAAAGCTGCACGGGTGTCAGCGGATTTTTAATTTCATGCGCCATGCGCCGGGCAACTTCGCGCCAGGCTGCCGCCCGCTCTACCTTTTGCAGCATGGTCAAATCCTCAAAAACAATAACAATGCCCGAGTCATTATTGTCTTCATCCTTAATGGTTGTGATCGTCAGAAGGACCGTCAGCGCCTTGTCTTTCAGCATGACTTCCAGTTGTTTTTCCAGCACGCTTTCATTTTTTTCCTTCATTTCCTGTAAGAATTCGTCAACAAGCGATATGTGTTCCGGAATCATCAGATCACGGTAATTCTGAAAAAGAATTTTTTCCGCCCTGATATCGAACATTTTTTCAGCCGCGTGATTGATTGTCGTAATGATCCCTGCTTTATCCACGGAAATCACACCGGCGGATACGTTACGTAAAACGGTTTCCATATATTTGCGCCGCTGTTCCAGATGCAAGTTGGCTTCTTCCAGGCTGTTTTTACTTTTCTTCAAGTCCCGGGTCATTTGATTGAATGATTTAACCAACGTTCCGATTTCATCATCGGCCTCTATATCAATATGCGTGTCCAGATCACCTTGGGTAATACGGTTGGTCGCCTGAACAAGATCCTGGACAGGTCCTGTAATTCCCTTGGACAGGGTCAATCCGAACCATATGGCCAGAAAGATAATGACCAACGTCACAATGGACAGTGTAATCATGTAATTCGATTTAATCGGATTCTTTAAAAGTTCGATTTTTCGATATTGTTCCGAGGCGTCCGCAATACTTCTCAGCTTATCCACAAAACCCTTCGGGATCATATAACTGACTGAAATTCGCCCGATGACTTCCGAAGGCACCGCGTAGGAAAACACCGGCGCAATACCAACGATCACATCTCCGTTTTCCGTCGGATGAATGATCGATTCTTCTTTGCCGAGATAAATATTCTCGATCATCTTCGGTGTAGGATCCGCAGAAATGAGATTTGGATTTTCGGCATCCGCAAAGATAATTTTTTCCTGTTGAAAATCGAAAAAAGTTTCCACCATGCCCGCCTTGTAATTTTTTTGACGCTGCGTGACGAAACTCTTGAGGTATTCGACCCGTTCTTTTTCATAAAGACGGTTTTTTGTAATATCGGCGCTGATCTGACGGGCATTGAACTTGGCCTGTTCTTCCATTTGCTGATAATAGACCTGGGCAACTTCCAGTGAACGGTTCAGCGCGTCGCCAATCTTGATATTGAACCAGAATTCGATGCTGTAAGAAAGAAAATTAATCGCAAATAAAAAAAGCAAAATGGTCGGAACAAGCGACAGACCGACGAAGGCGGCCACCAGTTTGGTCCGTAATCGGGAACCGATGACCCCTCGACGATGTTCATAAAACAGTTTGACAATGTTTCTGATAATCAGAAACATCAGCAATACAATCAGAATGAAGTTAATGCTGGTCAGTCCGTAAACAAAAATATTCGTCGAAAGAGGCAAGTTATCTTTATTGAAAAGCTGACTGGCCATCAAGGTAAAGACAATGGCCATAACACCGACAACCACCATGATAATACGTTCGCGGCGGCGTTTGCTTAATTCCTTTTCGTCGATGTTGCTTTTGGATATTTTTTTGTCCATAAGCGATATTTTTAATATTATTTATTTGCGCTCGATCGTGATGCCGTTAATACGTAAACTTCTGCCGATACCAGGATGTTTCAAAATCCCAGAGCGATACAAAGAAAAAAACATATTCCATGTGCAGCGGCAGACGAACCTTATCCATCTTTATTTTAACTATGGTGTAATAGCTTTTCCCCTTTCTCAAGAACGACATGGGAACGGTCACAATACCGTTGAAATCAGACATGGCTTTCTGCGCACTCTCAAAATCAGAGAATACTTCCGGCTCACTTTTATTGGTTGATATTATAAAGTTCTTTTTGAGATTGTCGTATTTGATTGTACGCCTGATTTCTTTTCGGATGATTTTTTTATCCCATAAAGGAGCTCTTTCCTCATACACTTCAATCCACATCGTAAACGTTGTCGGGATGCCGGCTAGAACACCCAATTCCATCTCCGGCTTAAAACCGTTCACAAGACGCGCATATAAAAGAACATTCTCCGCATCATTGGTAATCAAAATATCCGTTATTTTCGGTTCCAGAGCGCAGGCGGTTGAAGGAAAAAACACGAAACCGAACAGAAAAAAAACGATTATGAGACGGATGTTGCTTTTTATTTTTTTCATATAAAATCATTCCCCTCTGCGGCAATGTCTCTTTCTGCAACAAGAGGGAATACCATCTACAAGCGGTGATAAGTTCCTGATAAATAACATAAAATACCCCGTATCAGCCAACTTACTAAATTAGCCTGTTATACTAGGCAACATGACAATAAAAAGCAAGATTAATTTGGATCACGCCTGGACGGCATCCAGTGTTGTGAATGAATGAATTTTAAATGAATGGATTTTTTGATCTTCTTTTTTATGAACATCCGTGACGATCTCCCAACAATCCTTTCTGTCGATCAATTCCCGAAGCAAGAGGTTGTTCAGGCGATGTCCTGATTTATACGCGACAAAATGTCCGATAATCGGCATCCCCAGTAAAAACAAATCACCGATGGCATCGAGTATTTTATGCTTTACAAAAACATTCGGAAGGCGCTGACCCTCTTTATTCACAATTTTATGATCATCCAGCACAATGGCATTTTTCAGAGATCCACCCAACGCAAGACCTTTGGCCTGTAAAAATTCCAGATCTTTTAAAAATCCGAATGTTTGAGCGGCGCATATATTTTTCTCATATTCCTCATCCGAAAAAGTCATGCTGTAGGATTGCATGCCGATCACAGGATGTTTGAAATCAATTTCATAAGTTATCTTGAATTCTTCCGCCGGCAATAACTGCGCTTTTGTATCTCCGATACTTACCGAAACAGGTTTATGAACAACCAGCATTTTTTTATTCTTCTTTTGAACGTGAGTTCCTACTTCCTTGAGCATATTGACAAAAGGAAGTGCGCTCCCATCCATCACCGGAACTTCAAAAGAATCCAGTTCGATCATTGCATTATCAACTCCCATTCCGCTGAACGCTGATAATAAATGTTCCACGGTGGAAACAGTAACGCCATTGCACCCTAACGTTGTGGCCAGGGTGGTATCACAAACATTATCGTAGCGGGCATAAATCGGTTCGGAACCGGGCAAGTCCTTGCGGATAAAAACGATACCCGTATCCGCCGGCGCCGGTTTAATCTTCATATTGACCTTACGGCCGGTATGCAATCCAATGCTGAAACAACTTATTTCTTTTTTAATAGTACGCTGTAAATTCATAGTCTCTGATCAAAATTTTATTTACTTTTTATTGTTAGCAAGGGATGTACCATGTTCGGAAATATTTTTTAAAAAAATAAGTTATTGTAATTATTATATTATCATTGATGAACTTTTGAATTTGACCGATTTTCCCGATAAAAGTGTGGCAAAATATACACAGTTAAAGTGTTGGTTACACAAACATTCCGACTTACTTATAATAACGTTGTTTCTCAGAGTAGATACATCCGCAATAAGGTTGCCTGTACAGGCCCAGCTCCCGGGATATTTTTACACCCTCATCCCAGCCGGTACGGAAATCCTGATAGTAAAAAAAGACTCCATATTTCTGGCTCAAGTCTTTTCCGATATTCCTGATCAGATCATGCTTTTGATATTTGCTGTAAAGAAGAGTGGTTGTAAAGCAATCGTATTTTTCTTTGATGGCCAACTCAGCCGTATATAACAAACGATCTCTCAGACAGAAATCGCATCTTTCATTTTCCTTCAATCCGGCAACAGCCCGCAAGTAATTTTCCAGAGGATAACCTTCCGGCCAGATCATGTTCAGGAACGCTTTATCGGCATAGTCGTTGAGAGCCTGACGGCGTCTTTTATATTCCTGATACGGGTGAATATTGGGATTGTAAAAAACCCCGGTGATTTCATGTCCCTGAGTTCTTAACTCTTTGAGCGGATAAATCGTGCAGGGTCCGCAGCAGATGTGCATTAACATTTTCATCGGATCAAATTACCACGTTTGAACGCCATGGATGCTAGAAAATTTCCACCTGACCGGAAGCCTTCAGTCCAAAATGCTCATAGGCTCTCGCACAGGCAATTCTTCCGCGGGACGTTCTTTGCAGATAACCTTCCTGAATCAGATACGGCTCATAGACGTCTTCAATGGTCACCCTTTCTTCGCCGATGGCCGCGGCAAGACTCTCCACGCCGACAGGTCCGCCGTTGAATTTCTCGATCAGGGTGAGAAGAAGTTTCCTGTCCATCTGATCAAAACCTTTATGATCAACTTCAAAAGCGTCCAGCGCTTCCCGGGCGATTTTTGCATCAATCGTTCCATCCGCTTTAACTTCGGCATAATCACGGACGCGTTTGAGCAATCGATTGGCAATACGCGGCGTGCCGCGCGCGCGACCGGCCAGTTCCTCGGCTCCTGCCGGCGCAAGTTTTACGCCCAATATGGAAGCTGATCTTCTGAGAATGACTGCTAATTCTTTCGGTGTATAGAACTCCAGACGAAAATGCATACCGAAACGGTCCCGCAATGGAGAGGTCAGAGAACCGGCGCGTGTGGTTGCTCCCACCAGCGTAAACCTGGGAATATCGAGTTTCATGGATCGGGCGGAAGGTCCCTGTCCGATCAAGATATCGATATGAAAATCCTCCATGGCCGGATAGAGAATTTCTTCCACCACATGAGAAAGCCGGTGAATTTCATCAATAAAGAGAACTTCATTTTCGTGCATGTTGGTTAAAATGGCCGCCAGATCTCCCGGACGTTCGATGACCGGACCGGATGTCACTTTGATATCCACGCCCATTTCCCTGGCAATGATGTAAGCGAGCGTGGTCTTTCCCAATCCCGGCGGTCCATACAGGAGTACATGATCCAGCGCTTCCCGGCGCTTTTTCGACGCTTCGATAAAGATAGCCAGATTGCTCTTCACTTTTTCCTGACCGACATAATCTTTTAACTTTGCCGGCCTTAAGGTAACCTCAAAATCATTTTCTTCCTCTGCGCAGGAAGGACTGATGAGAGAATTTTTTTTCGTTTGATCCATGACTAATTTCTTCTCCATTGATCATCCGGCTAGAATCTTCAAGGTATCTTTTAAAAGCTTATCCATGCTCAAATTTTCCTCTGATGTACGCACAACCTTATTCAACGCATCTTTGGCTGTGTTTGATTTATATCCCAGATTCACCAGAGCGGAAAGAGCGTCTTCCAGGATGACATCACGTGTGCTTTTCGGTGTTCCTTCATCCGGCATCTGCTCAATCATCATTTTCTTAAGAACCTTTTCTTTCAGTTCTAAAACAAGGCGTTCGGCCATCTTTTTTCCGACGCCGGGCACATTGACCAGTTTGCCGACATTGCCTCCGGAAATGGCATTAAGCAACTCCGGCGCGGAAATTCCGGAAAGCATATTCATGGCAATCTTCGGTCCGATGCCGCTGACGGAAATCATCAACTGAAAAAGATCCCTTTCCTGCACGGAATGAAACCCGAATAAATGAATAGCGTCATCCTTGACGTTGGTGTGAATATGCAGGGTTATAGATTGTCCGGTTTCCGGCAGTTCGTAAAAAGTTGTCAGCGGAATAAAGACGCGATAGCCGACACCCTGAACGTCCACAATCACGTGAGCAACGCCTTTATAAACAATTTTACCACTGATCAACGCTATCATCAGATTGGTTTATCCTTAAAAAAATTGGCGTGACATATCGCCGTGGCCAGCGCGTCCGCAGCATCCGCCGGGGGAATTTCCGGAAGATTTAAAATGGCTTTCACCATCATCTGCACCTGACTTTTTTCCGCCCGTCCGTAACCCACGACCGCTTTTTTAATTTCGAGCGGTGAATATTCAAAAATATTTAAATTCTGATCCGCTCCTGCAAAAATAACCACTCCCCTTACCTGGGCCTGTTTAATCAAGCTTCGGACATTTTTGCCGTAAAAAATATTTTCCAGCGCAACAGCCTGGGGAGCTGTCTGCGAAATGAGAGAGGAGATTTGCTGATAAATGTAAACCAATACTTCGGACAGAGACGAGTCTTTCTTCGGTTTTATTTCACCATGAACAATATGTTTTAAATAATTCCCTTTTTTTTCAATGACGCCGTAACCGGTAACATGACTGCCTGGATCAATGCCGAGGATTTTCAATGTCATTCATTCCACGAATACTTAAGATCGATTTATTGACTTCAACCCAGTTTCTTCATCACATCTTCATCGATGTCGAAATTGGAATAAACATTCTGAACATCGTCATTATCTTCCAGTTTCTCCATCATCTTCAACATTTGTTCTGCTTTATTCTCGCCTAATTTGACTGTATTGGATGGAATCATGCTGATTCGCGCTTCCAGATGTTTGATTCCTTTATCATCCAGAACCTTTTTGACAACCTCGAATGATGCCGGATCGGTAATCACTTCGTATTCGCTGTCTTCGCTCTGAACATCTTCCGCTCCGGCTTCCAGCGCCAGTTCCATCAAGGTATCCTCATCAACAGCCTTCTTATCAATAACAATACTTCCCTTTTTCGCAAACATCCATGAAACGCAACCGTTCTCGCCAAGGTTGCCGCCATGTTTGGAAAAAATATGTCTTATTTCCGCCACTGTTCTGTTTTTATTGTCGGTCATGATTTCCACAAGCACGGCTGCCCCGCCCGGACCGTAACCTTCATAAGTTACTTCTTCAAAAGCGGCCGCACCCTGGTCGCCGCCGGTGCCCTTTTTAATCGCGCGTTCAATGTTATCCTTGGGCATATTTTCTTCTTTGGCCAGCAGAACAGCCTGCCTCAACCGGGCATTTCCTTCTATATCACCGCCGCCAAGTCTTGCCGCCAGCGTTATTTCCTTGATAATCTTTGTAAATATCTTACCGCGTTTGGCATCTATCGCGCCTTTCTTTCTTTTGATCGTACTCCATTTGGAATGGCCGGACATATATTTCTCCTTGATGGTTTTTCAACATTTTTCCAATCACGGATCGGAACCACAACGCAGTTTTCGTGTTTCACACCCTCCGCTTCGCGGGATTGTTCGAGTTGCCAATTTCAACAGGTTAAGCTTTTGAAATCAGATTTTTCTAATAACATAAGGCAATAAGCTTGTAAAGCTTATTGCCTTATGTGTGGTGGCTGAATTTCATAACAAAAAAGACTGGTTCTTCCTGTGGCAAAATCATTTTAATTTATATAATTCATCGGATATTTTCTCGAATATCCAACCAGTTCAACATACCCCTTGCCCTTTACAGGTTTGCTGTTTAAAGTTCCCGTAACCGATACGGCGCCTTCCCAGTAAGGCATGGGTTCTAAATTCATTTCCTGTTCGGCCATAAGCGGTCTACATTGAATTTTTAAATTTAGCGATTTGATGGTTATTTCCCACGAGGAAGGATAATCGGAATCGGTCGTTTCGCTATGCCAGTAATCCAGAGTTTTAATATGAATGTCGCTGGCTTTGACAGGTATTGTTCTGCCGCCGGGCAGGATGAAGGATCCGCCAATCAGGTTTTTTTTCTCATTTTCTCCATTTCTGATGACATACAGCATCAGTTCGTGATGATTATCAAGCTGGACACTGAACCAATCCCAGCCGCTCTGCGGATAAGTGAGCTTCATCGTTCCATATTCATGATCCATCCAGGATTTTCCGTGAACCTTTAACGGTTCACCGTCAATGGTCAGGGTCCCGGAAGTTTTTAGATTCGTAAAGGAGTAATAATAGTTGGAATGGTTCCCGCCTTTATTGACAATGCCTTTTCGTCCATGCAGGGCGGCAGGTTTGACTGGCTCCAGCTCCAATTCGATCTGAACGTTATCCATTTCAGCATAAAGAATATGTTTACCCTTCTCTTCCCGGGCGGTCCAGGTATCCAGCATGAGATCATATTTCCGATCGTCTGCCCGGCATGTCGCACCAAAATAATTATTGACCTGAGAGGTCCTAAATTTTTGATTCGTAAGGTCGGTCACGGCAAAATGCCCGAGCATCGCCAGATCTTTAAACCAGTGCGCCGGAACAGGAATGAAAAAATTAGGCACCTTGTCTTCGTTAGTAATTCTCTTGAAGAAGGTCAGTTCATATCCGAATTCCCTTCCATCATCCGCCGTCAGATGACCGGTATAATACCACCATTCATTCTGAGCCCAATAATGAGCGGCGCCGTCATCAGGCAGACGGACTGGATTCACCGGTGTGGAATGATTGAGCACATAAGCGGGAGCACAGGCCGTCACGACCAGCGCAAACAAAATCAAAGACAATATTTTTATTGATTTCAATGATTCACCTCATTATTTTTTCATCCCGTTGAATATCCGGAAACGCACCTAAAAATATATTGCGATTTTACTGCGCTGAAAATCCGCCATCCACGGGGAAAATTCCACCTGTAATATAGTTGGACGCCTTGGATGCCAGAAATACGGCCAATCCCTTTACATCGTCTTCTTCCCCGTACATCTTGAGCGGAATAGCGCCGACCGTCAAATCGAGAATGGGTTTCATCTCCGGTTTGAATAAATGGCCCATCATGTCGGTTTTGAAAAATCCCGGGGCGATGCAATTCACATAAATTTTATATCGGGCTAATTTAAGCGCAAGAGTTTTGGTCAAGCCTTCCACGGCAAATTTGGAAGGATTATAAGCAACGGCCGGATGCTCTTCTTCATTAGAGCCGCGCGAACCGTAGATCGAAGAAACATTGATCATCTTTCCTCCGCCCTTTTCCTTCATAATCCGGGCAACCTGCTGCGATAAAATCCAGACGCCCTTGACATTGACGTCGAATATTTTTTCCCACTTATCCAACGGATATTCCAGTGTCGGCGCGCCCCAGGTAAGTCCCGCATTATTAATTAAAATATCAATCGTGCCGAATTTATCCATGGTCGCTTTCACCAGATTTTCAATATCCTCCTTCTTGGCTAAATCACATTTGACCGCCATGGCCTGGACACCCAGTTTTTCCAGCTTCTGAACTTCTTTTTCCAGGTTTTCCAGTTTACGCGAGGCTATCACAACGGAAGAGCCCGCCTCAGCCAGTCCCGTGGCTATAAATTTACCGATACCTCTCCCGCCTCCCGTAACGACGGAAACTTTACCCTTCAAATCAAACAAATCTTTTACATTCATTTCAAACTCCTTAACATGGTTTTATTGATATCTTTTAAATTTGGTACCGGTTTTTTTGATCCGGCAGGCATTTTACACATTGAAAAGATTTTCCACATGACAATATACTGAGGCGCATTCGCGTGGCACAGAAACATTTAAGCCGACGAACACATGACTAAGAAAAAAAGGATTATTCTTTGAAACACAACTATTGTTCATGACCTTTTTCGGCGGATGCAGCATTATCATTAACAGGCACAACCAGTCTGATATGCCGCCTCGCAAGCATGAGAACAGGAGTCTGCCAGTCACGCCCCGATCCGTCAAGCGACAACAACTCAACGTTTAAAAGGATTATAAATTCCTGGTCTTTACGATTCAAATAATCGGAAAGACGGCTGCGATAACCTTCCTGGGGTAAATTAATTTGTCCCTCTACTCTATAGCGGTCGGTCTCGACTACAACTCTTTCAAGCCTGACTTCCATACCGGGCATTAGATTTATCCTCTGACAGCTGGATCATCCTTTCTTAAAGTAAAAGAGATGGTTTGCTTGATAAGATATTAATTTATCGTAGAAACGATTATAAGAAATTAGCTTTTATATGTCAATGAAATATTAGAATACAAGATGGACATAGGGATGCGTATTAACCGAGGTTCTATTTAATCAATCGGCGCTTTTCTGTCGATTAACTTGTTAAGAAAATTATTTTAAGGGTTTTAAAAAAAAGATGCCGGACAACCATCACGTTGCCCGGCATCTCACGTGCAAATATCGTTACATTACTTCTCTACTGATAAGAAACCTTTCGGATGGAAATCCTTCCCGGTAACCTTTTTCGCAATTCCTTTCTGATCCAGGTACGGGGTAATACCGCCCATGAAGAACGGCCAACCGGCTCCCATAATGACGCCGGTATCCACATCTTTCGGTTCCGCCACGACACCTTCTTTGAGAATCAAGTCGACTTCTTTGGCAACACGCTCCAATACACGCGCCTTGATTTCGTCGTCTGTAAATTTCTTGCTGCCCTGCGGCCAGCCGGCTTTGATCTCGGGATCCACATCGATACCCTTGTCGGTAAAGGCGACCAACTGCTTCTTGCCCTTCGCCACGAGGTTTTTGAGTCCGGGATTGACCGGGAACCGGTCGGGGAAATACTTGTTGAGTGTTTCCTGAACATGCAGCGCGATAGCGGGACCCACCAGCGCAGCCAGTGTGAACGGCGACATGGGGAAGCCCAGATCGAACACTGCGTTATCGACCTGCATGAAGTCGGCACCTTCGTCGATACACTGGAAGATACCATCCATCCAGGCCAGCAGAATCCTGTTGACCAGGAACGCGGGCGCATTTTTCACCAGAACCGGTGTCTTCTTGATCTTCTTGGCAATGTCAAATGCTGTTGCCAGAACGACATCGCTGGTCTTGTCGGTCTTGATGATTTCAACCAGTGGCAGGACAGCGATGGGGTTGAAGAAATGGAAGCCCACCACGCGGGAGGGATCCTTCAGGTTTTTACCCATCTCGGCGACATCCAGAGATGAGGTGTTTGTCAGGAACAGACACTCCGGTTTACAGGCTGCTTCCAGATCGCCGAAAATTTTCTGTTTAATGCCCATTTCCTCGAAAACAGCCTCGATGACGAAATCACAGTCCTTGAACGGCTCATAGGTTAATGTGCCGGTGATGAGTTCCTCACCGATCCATTTGGCATCCGCTGCAGACAACTTGCCTTTTTTGGCGGTCTTAGCAAGCTGTTCCCTGCAGTACGCAAGGCCCTTGTCCACAAATTCCTGTTTGATATCTTTCATGACCACGGGGCACTGATAGCGCTGTGCAAACAACAGAGCCATCTGAGAAGCCATCAGACCGGCGCCGATAACGCCGATCTTGTTGATCTTGTTGCCCTTGACTTCTTTCGGCGGTCTGCCCGGGAGCTTCTTGGCGCGGCGCTGGGTCAGGTCAAATGAATAGAGGCCGCACCTGAACTGCTCGGACGTAATCATGTCGGCCAGCGTTTCGTCCTCTTTCTGGAATCCTTCATCCAGAGACCATCCCGCTGCGCCCTTGATGAGTTCAAGCGCCCGGTAGGGTGCGATAGCGCCGGAATGAACTTTGCCGACAATCATTTCCTTGGTTTTGTTGTAGAGCTCGTCGCTCATCTTCGGATCGACTTTTTTGCGTTCGATCTTTTCTTCGCCGGCAATGATGCGCTCCAGCAATGCGATGGATTCATCCATGAACTCTGCAGGGGCAATAAGTTTATCCGCGAGGCCCATCTCGACGGCTTTCTTGGAATTGATCATTTTGTTCATATTGAGCGGATTCGTGATAATCAGCTCAATGGCTGCTTCCGGCCCGCAAAGCTTGGTGACCAGTTGCGTTCCGCCCCAACCCGGCACGAGACCGAGGAAGCACTCGGGCAGCGCGTAATGATCACACCCGCCCGGGCTCTTGGATATCGTGCGGTAGTTGTGATAAAGCCCTACTTCGACGCCGCCGCCCATGGCCGCGCCGTTGATGGCGGCCAGTGTCGGAATCTTGAGATTCATAATCCGCTTGAATGCCGCATGGCCGGTTGCGCCAATCTTGACGGCCTCATCCCGTTTAATCGTCGGGTCAACGCTCATGATATCCGCACCCACGTTGAAGATGTAAGGCTTCCCGGTAAGGATCCATCCTTTTATATCCTTGTCTTTCTCTACAATGTCGATAACCTTGTTGAGTGATTCCAGCGCTTCAAATCCCCATGTATTGGGAATATTGTAGAGCTGCCCGTTGTCCATGGTAACAATCGCTATTTTCCCAGCCTTCTTGGACTGGAAGAAATTGAGTTTACATTCTGTTATATATTTAGCCATAGCATTAACCTCCTATAATTTTTTCCCTACGACGTTTTCCCAAATGATCGAACCACCCATACCGAGACCGATGCACATGGTGGTCAGTCCGTACTTCGCCTTCGGATTCAACTCGAAGTCCTGCGCCAACTGCATGCTCAGGCGAACACCGGAGCTGGCCAGCGGGTGACCCATTGCAATGGTTCCGCCATAGGGATTAAGCCTGGGATCGACAGGAGTCTTCATACCAAAGTGTTTCATAAAACCGACAGCCTGCACGGCGAAAGCCTCGTTCAGCTCGATAATATCAAGATCTTCAAATTTCATGCCGAAATTCTTCAGCACCTTTTCCGTTGCGGGAACAGGACCCCAACCCATGATCGACGGATCGACGCCGATGAAACCCGCGCCGACAAACTTCATTTTGGGTTTGATGCCCAGTTCTTTGCATTTCTTGCCCGACATGAGCAGTGACACGCACGCACCGTCATTCAATCCCGACGCATTCGCCGCTGTGACACGACCTTCCGCCTTGAAGGGAAACTTCCGGAGTCCTTTAATGCTCTCCAATGTGGTTCCGCGTTTGGCCTGTTCATCATAGTTAGCAACCTTCCACCCGTTGGGAGAAAATACCGTCATATCAATACAGTGCTTGGCATAGTAGCCCTCATCCAATGCCTTGAAATATTTCTGCAGGCAATGGTAGGCGTATTCATCCGATTCATCTTTGGTAACCGGCTGCTCGCCGTTTTCCGGCATCCAGTCATGGAGTTTTTCCGCCGTGTTGCCCATGTTGAAATACTTGACCTCCACCATCTTCTCGGTGACAACCCGCGGATTCGGGTCGGCGCCTGCGCCCATGGGGTGATGAGCCATGTGCTCCACACCGCCGGCAATAATGATGTCGGCACAGCCTGTCTTGATAAACGATGAACCGATGGCCTGGCAGGTCATGCCACCCGCGCACATTCTGTCCACCGAGAATCCGGCGACCTTTTCCGACAAACCCGCAGTGAGAACTGTCACTCTACCCATTGTGGTTCCCTGATCTCCGACCTGCGTCGTTGCGCCCCAGATGTTGTCATCCACTTCGTCCCATGGAACTGTCGGGTTCCTTCTCACGAGTTCTTTCATGACTTTCGTCACTAAATCATCCGCGCGTGTGGTCCAGTAATGGCCATCCTGTCTGGCTTTTCCGAACCATGTACGCACTCCATCTACAAAATACGCATCTCTTAAATCCATAAAACATCCTCCTTGTATCGGTGTTCTTTAGTTATTTGGAGAGGGATAAATGATCATCAACTATGGTAAGACCTCTTGATCCTCAATCTATAATTACATACCATTACAGGAGAAGTTTTGTCAATGAACTTCTCCTGTCGATACAACTTTTTTTTAGAAATTTCATTTATTTGTGCGGATCAGAGTGCAGAAAATACAATAAGATGTCTTACAAAACCGGTTCAACGGCCGTGATGAAAAGTAAAGGGGTTACGGCTAAAAGCCATAACCCCCCAAATTTCATTGGTAGGCGGTACTGGGATTGAACCAGTGACTTCTACCGTGTGAAAATGACAAGTGCTTGAAATAACAGAGGACAAAATAAAAAATGACCAAATAATATAAAGAAAAATGTTGCGTGATATTCAATGTAGATTTATGGTTCTTTACAGGCTTTTTGATGTTTATGGTCAAATTTTGGTCACAAGCATTTGACTGATCATAAAATGAAGGGGCTAGAGTAGCTCTCGAAACGCGGCCATATCCCGCCGCTTGCCCCTTCAAACACCCTGGGATAATTGCGAGGGATAGCAATGAAAAAGAAAAACTCAAAACAGACAGACTCACTTCCACCATATATAAGCAGTAAACGATCAATCTTAAAGACAATCGCAAATGAATTAAAAGAGCGTATTAAAAACGAATCGATTGAAGCGAAAATGCCAGTATATAAAAATAAGTGGCAGAATGATGTCATGAGTATTAATTATGACAATATACTAAGTGAATTTATTAAAACAGGTATCTATGAAGGAATATCAATATTATCACATAATGACATAATAAAAACCCAGCAAGTTTTTTATGCTAATGTGCTTTTAAAGCTCTGTGAATTTTTTGATAAGGTCATGAAAAATTATCCCATTGCAAAGTACAAAAACTACTTCCTTATAAAAGTTGAATATGATTTCTGTGATTTTTTGCTTAAATCTTATTTATGGGCTGGGATCATTCCAAGGATTAAGTCCGATATTGATCGCACAAGTAAATCTAATGAAACAAAAAAACGGAATGAACAGAAAAAAAGAGAAGCTGTTCGCAAGGCTTATATACAGCTCACGAACATCGATAATCAGAAAGCAAAAAAAGCTTTGGGAAATTTATCAAAAAACAAAATGGCAGAAGAAGTGAAAAGAATTGTTTTAGATGACTTTAAAACAAGCATTTCTACTGATAGGATTATCACATATTTAGATCAGGAAAATTTTAAATTTTATCCTTGGAAAAAGAAAAACATCTAATACAAATTAAAAACACTTAATAAAGAGCCGCCTTAATCGCGGCTTTTTTATTATCTGAAGTAAACTACCCATAAAACACCCACCGCAAACGTAACGTTTTCCGCAAACCACCGGAAATGTAACATATTAATTAATAAATTCAACATCTTAGAGTATATAAAACAGCAAATATATGTTTAGATATAGGCAACAATGCTTTACTTTCGCACCATGCAGACAGGCAAAGACGCAATACCGCGCGTCAGGATCGGCAAATATTTGCGCTTCAATCCCGGCGCGGTCATGGAATGGATTGAAAAACAGTATAGCGAGGCCGCGAGATGACAGAATCCATGACAGCAAATGAAATAATCGAGAGAAAAATATTTCTCAAGCGGCAACTGATCGAGATCACGGAAAAAGAAATTGAACTGCTGGAGAATAGTTTAAACGTGCCTTCTTTTACTCCAGAGAAGGCCACAGAGAACATTTCAGCGCAATAAAAAAGATAACGAGAGGTAAGCATAGGGCTTATGAATGATACAAAGAATATACTCACAAACGCGGCCTTGAATTACGCCGTAAAAAATAACCTATCCGTCATTCCTATACAGAAAAATAAACAGCCTTGTTTTAAATGGGCATACTATCAGCGCAAGAAGGCCACAGCAGACGAGATCAAGAACTGGTGGCACAAGTGGCCTAATGCAATGATAGGAATTGTCACAGGGCAAATTTCAGGCTTATTTGTTGTTGATTGCGATACCCAGGAAGGCTTTGACGCTGTTCAGAAACTTTTGCCGGATTCCCTGGACATACCGACAGCGCGAACACCGCGCGGCGGGTGGCATTTATATTTCCAATATCCGACAGATTCAAAATTGACTGTTCAGGCGGGCATAATGCCCGGCGTGGACATTCGAGTGCCTAATGCGCTTCTAAGCGCATTTAATAATATAATAAATAATTCTATATATAGAGGGTGTAGTCAAGACAAGCCACAACAGGCCACAAAGACCACAAGTGACCACAAATATTTTATTCATGGCAGACGTGATTCAGATATTTTTCATGCCGCAAACTGTCTAATCAAGGGCGGGTGTGAAATTCCATTTACAGAATATATCCTTGATATACTGGCAAAAAATTCAAATCCACCCTTCCCGCAAGATGAAATCAGAATAAAAATTGACAGCGTTTTGAAACGTGCAGAGAGCCGGGAGAGGAATCTTGCCGCTGAAATCAGGGAATGGATATTGACCACAAGTGGCAACTTCATGACCACAGATTGCCACAAGGAGCTACAACTGACCACAAGAGAAAATATGAAGGCGGCAAACATGGCTTTGTCAAGATTTTGTGAGGGTGAAAATCCCTTGCTTGAAAGATATGGTAACAAGCGCGGGTGTTACCGCCGGATCGAAAAAGATATTGAAGAAGTCAATTTCCTGAACGCGCCGACAGATGATTTTCCTCTTGCCCTTCCCCTGGGCATTGATACCTATTGCAAACTATATCCGGGAAATATTGTCATAGTGGCCGGGAGCAAATCAGCCGGAAAGACGGCCTTCCTTCTGAACATAGTCAAAGAGAACATGGCAAAGCATGAGATCGTTTATCTCAATTCTGAAATGGGCGACACTGAATTTCGCAAGCGGCTTGAACTCTTTGATATGCCATTAACAGAATGGAAGTTTAAACCCTACCACCGGGCGGTGAGCTTTGCCGATTTAATCACAGCAGAAAAGAAAATATTTATTGTTGATTTTCTGGAAGTGACAACAGACTTCTGGAAGGTGGCGCAATACATTCAGGAAATCCATAACAAGCTGAAGGAGGGAATCAGAAGGCCGCGACAATGGCCGGGGCGGTGACTTCAGCAAAGAGAAGGCGCGGCTGTATATATCCCTTGATTTCATACCAAACAAGAAAGTCAACCAGGTCAAGA
Source organism: Deltaproteobacteria bacterium (assembly GCA_019136325.1). The sequence continues at coordinate 530 of JAGVUJ010000135.1, read as the reverse complement.
TTGTTGACGCTAAGGCATGGCGAACGGAAACAAACCCGCGCGGCCTTTGCCGTAATTATAAACTTGTGAAGGGCGCAAAGTTTATCCCGGATAGTCACTGGGAAGGGTAAATATAAACAGGAGGTAAAGGCAAATGAACATTAAAAACAGAGTGGAAAAGATTGAAAACCAGTTAAACGAAGACCGGGAAGAAACGGCAGAGAACCGGGAACTTTCGCGCCGGATCACTGAAGCGCGGGAACGCATGAAGCGTGCAGGGTATAAATTCCCAGACCGTGAACTAATGGAGCGATCCATACGCGGAGGAAAGTTTGATATTGCCACAATGCTTCAGACGGCCAGGGAAAGAAGAATAAAAGCGGAAACACAGAGGGGTAAGGGTAACAGGCAAAGCGTAAAGAAATAAAGCGAGTAAACGGAAAATAATGACGAAAAAGGAGGCTGAAAATCATGCCTGAAAGACGATTGAACACAACACAGGATTTAAGGCGATACCTTGCCGGATTAATAAACCGCACTGAAGCGGGCAA
>JAGVUJ010000128.1 GCA_019136325.1 Deltaproteobacteria bacterium | reverse complement strand
AAGCCAAGATAATCGCCGAAGGTCTGAACAGCGATGGCCGCGCCGGGGATGGGTTCCTTTTCCGGCACGGCCTGTTGCATAAAAACTTTCAGGGATTCCCAGGCGCAGCGGCTCAAAGCAGAGAGCAACTTCCTGTCATATAGAAAATACCGGCGAATGATTTTCGGGATGCTGAAAATGAAATGTCGATGCGGCACTTTCTTGATGACATCCATGCAGAGCCATTCGCCGAATTCCACGACGCGCTTCTGATGGCAGGACGGACAGAAGTGGCGGCGCTTACAAGAGAAGGCCAGCAAATATTCATGGCCGCAATCTTTGCATTTCACCCGGGCAAAGCCGTGGCGCAAATCGCCGCAATCCAAGTAACGATAGATAACCTTTTCGACATATGGCCGCCAGAAGCCATATTGCCGTGAGAAACGGTCGTCATATTCCTGCATAAAGGTTTCAAAATAATCCTCGACACAGTGATAATAATCCGTATCTTGCGGGTGGCGTGGGTGGTATGAGGCTGCCGGCAATGACATGTCTTCCTCGCTTGGCAGGATGAATAACTCCATCCCGAAGCCATAAGACATGGTGGAACGTTCGTTCTATTGTCAAGAAAAAAATGATGTCTATTTCATGATCAAATTAAAATATAAATTTGACAGTTACCGTCGATTTAGATAAAGACTGATAGTCAGAAAATAGGCCGTATAAATAAACCGGACAAACACTGTTAAAAGACGCAGAGATTCTGCAAAAAAAATATGAGAAGAGGACTTCAATATGGCACACAGTAATTGGTTGTATCAGACGCGGGACATCATGTTCCAGATCAAAGAATGGCTCGGCGTGGATAAGCTCTTGAGCCTTGATGCTTACAAAGACTACTACGGGATGGACGACATCAACAGCATCCTCGATGTCAAGATCGGCTAAAGAACCGGGCCTAAAAATCTAAGACTGGAATATGAAAGGAGCCGCTTTTAAGGTATGAATTTAATTTCTAAACGGCTTGAAAGCCAAATTCAATTTTTAGTTGAAATCGATAAAATCAAGCATATTTTCCGGAAAACAAAGCTGTTTAATAAATCCCGTTTTGAAAACGACGCCGAACATGCATGGCATTTGGCATTAATGGCTTTGGTTTTAGGCGAGTATTCAAACGAACAAATTGAGATTTCCAAAGTTATCAAAATGGTGCTAATTCATGATATCGTCGAGATTGATGCCGGGGATGTAATCGTATATGATACCCAAAATAGGGCTCTCGCCCGGGAAAAGGAGCATCTGGCGGCCGAAAGAATATTTGGGGTATTACCTGAAGACCAAAAAAAGGAATTCATTGATTTATGGAACGAATTTGAGGAGCGGAAAACTCCTGAGTCAAAATTCGCTGCTGCAATCGACCGGTTTGAACCGATATTGCAAAATCACTTAACTGATTATTATACTTGGAAAACCCACGGAATCACACATACTCAGTTACATGATAAAAACCAGCATATCCAAGATGGTTCAAGAATAATTTGGGATGTTGTTGGGCGGATATTTAACGAGGCCCAAGAAAAAGGAGGATGTTGAGAAAGAACTGGAGATTTTAACAGATTTTTCTTAAAGGAAGCACCCGCCGCCATTATTAGATAATGAATTATTTATATGAAAGGATTGATTTTATGCAGCTATCAACGCCAAAAATATTAGGAATTGTAAATATCACCGAAGATAGCTTTTCTGATGGAGGCCTTTATATAAATGATGACCAAGCTTTAAAAAAATCCCTCCAGCTTGTGGAAGATGGCGCTGATATTATTGACTTGGGGGCTGCCTCCAGTAATCCCGCCACCCAGGCAGTTAAACCCCCAGACGAAATAGCCCGGTTAAAACCGGTAATTGACTGCTTGCGTTCCAAAAATATTCCAGTTTCGATCGATTCCTTCAAACCTGAAGTTCAACGCTATGCCATAAAAAGTAACGTCCAATATTTGAATGATATTCAAGGATTCCCATATCCAGAAATATATCCTGAATTGGCGGAATCGAATTGTAAACTGATTGTGATGCATTCCGTCCAGCGTTTAGGTCCGGCCACTGTTATCGAGACAAAGCCCGAAAAAGTATACGATGAAATGATCGAGTTCTTTTTACAGCGCGTTAAATTACTACAAAATTCAGGGGTTTCACCGGAACGGCTAATATTAGATCCGGGAATGGGGTTTTTCTTGGGCTCCAATCCGGAATCTTCAATTCACGTTTTAAAAAATATCTCCCGCCTAAAAGAATCCTTCAATTTGCCAATACTTGTTTCGGTTTCCCGGAAATCGTTTTTGGGAACCATCACCGGGCGCGGAGTCAATGAGCGAAGCCCGGCTACCTTGGCGGCGGAAATTTATTCAAGTTACATGGGCGTGGATTATATTCGCACTCATGATGCGCGAGCTTTGAACGATGCCCTAAAAGTGTTCACAACGTTAATTTAAGTGAATGATTTTAATTTATTTTGATAATAAATTTTTTATTAAATGTTACAAATACCAGGAAATATGCCCATACTACCTTGGGGCTAACTAAAAATATCCGATTGATAAGAACTTGCTTTTAGTTGACGGCAGTAAAGAAACGCACTCTTGTGTGTCAAGAATATTTTAGCACAAGATGTGGGGTGCGGCACAAGTGACTGCGCTGAAGGCACA
>JAGVUJ010000162.1 GCA_019136325.1 Deltaproteobacteria bacterium | reverse complement strand
ATACCAGATGTCAAAGATAAAAATACCGCCGGATTTCAGATGATGCCGCGCGGTTTTGAAGGCTGCCGCTACATCTTTGTTGGTTGTCTGATAGCTGATGACGTGGAAGAGGGAGATAACGGCGTCAAAACTTTTGTCTAAACGGATTTCCTTGATGTCGCCGGGGTGAAAATTCAGTTGTCCTTGCTCTGGTTTTATTCTTTCTTTCAGGGACAGTGAACGAGCCAGCATTTCCGGGCTGCGCTCCACGCCGTCGATGGAATAACCTTTTTCAGATAGGAGGCCGGCATGAATTCCCGTGCCGGAACCAAGCTCAAGAATGTTTTGCGCCGCCGGATGAAATTTCCGAATCAGCCCTGCCACGTATTCAGCTTCCGCTTGGTAGTCTTTGTCCCGGTAGAGCAAATCGTAATAGCGGGCGTAGTCAGTAAAGACAGATGGATTGTTTTGTGCATGGTTTTTTGATTTTTTGTTCATGATTTAGGTCATGTGGTAGAAAATTGGAGCATTTACTTTTTTGTATCCTGTAGGATCTCGTTTTTTTGTTGAAAATAGTTATGGATGTTGTTGACGAATCCTTTTGCTTTTGCCAGGTATTCTGACACCATCTCACGATCCGGAGATGAATAATCGACGTAGTCAAACTTCTGCCGATATTCGAAAGCTTTATTGTATAAACGGCCCATTTCTTTCGGAAAAATACCAGTCTTGATCATTTCACGGTTGAAGTAGGCCTTGACTTGACCATGTTTTGAGAATGAAACTTTCCGCGAAATCAGCAGCGCCTGAACTGCGTAAAACATGGCATAATAGACGCGATTCATCGAAAATGTGAGAAGTCCGTTATCAAGCATGATTTCCGCAGCGCGGAGAGATTCGCGCGATCGTTCCATACGATAAAAAACCAGCGATTGTGTTTTTTCGGCGCTCATACAACAGAACCTTCAGCGCGAATTTTTTCATAAATTGGCGCAGTTCGTTTACCATCGGCCAAATCGCAGTCGTCTGTAACAATGATGTCGATAAGACAATCGTATTTTAATTCCATATCATAGGCCATATCAAAAATGTCTTCTTCTATTTGACGGCTGACCTGGGGAAGATGTATCCATATATCTATATCAGAATCTGAAGTTCGGTCACCGCGCGCAGATGAGCCGAAAATACGCATTTCTGTAAGATGGTATTTTTCAGAAATGCGATCTTTTAAATCTTTAGCGATTTGGTCAATTTTTTTGTTCGTCATCTTACATCCTTTAAGAAGAATCGTTGCTCAAGTTTTTAAATTTCACGTTTCTTTATATGTTTCTTTTACCAGATTACAGATAAGATTTATATTAGTTTCAGACAAAGTCAATCCCGAAGGCAGATAAAGCCCCTGTCTGGCTATTCGTTCTGTCTCCGGATATTTTTCACTGTGAAAAAGACCCATCTTTTGAAAAACCGGCTGCTGGTGCATTCCCAGAAAAAATGGCCTTGTTTCCACGCCTTTTTCCTTGAGTTTACGGGAAAATTGAACGGCATCCATTCCTGTGCTTTCATCAAGAACGATTCCATACATCCAGTAAACCGATTTGGCCCAGGATTCTTCCACCGGCAGTTGGATGCTTTTAATTTCTTTGAGTCTTTCCGTATAGGCCTGACCCATCCATCGCTTTCGGGCGACAATTTCATCAATTCGCTCCAGTTGACCAAGGCCGATTGCCGCCTGAAGGTTGGTCAGACGGAAATTGTGGCCAAGCTCCCTGTGGAGAAACCGCTGTTCCGGAAGAAAGCAAAGATTGCGCAAGGCGCGAGCCTTATCGGCATAAACTGGATCATTGGTTAAGACCATGCCGCCTTCGCCGGTGGTGATGAGTTTGTTGGCGTAGAAGCTGAAAGCGCTGACGTGACCAAAACCGCCGCATCGTTTCCAATGGGGTTGTGACGTGTTGCGGCCGGTCAGATATTCGGCGCCGTGAGCTTCGGCGGCATCTTCAATTATTTGCAGGTGATACTTTTCGGCAAGATCCAGAATCTGGTCCATATCGACGGGATGGCCGTAAATGTGGACGGGCATGATGGCTTTCAGTTTACCGTCGCCTTTCTTAATTTCCGATTCAACCTTTTCACGGACTTGCTGAACATCCATGCACCATGTGTGGGGATCGCAATCAACAAGCAACGGGATGCCGCCATTGTAAATGATTGCCTGCGCGCAGGAGATAATCGTAAATGACGGCATGATGACTTTGTCGCCCGGTTGCAGATTAATGCAGGCCAAGGCGGCCTGAAGAGCGGTTGTGCCATTGCTCATGGCGATGCCGTATTGCATTCCGCAATAATTCGCCCATTTTTCTTCAAACTCTACAATGTAACGCCCGGCGGAAGATATCCAACCGGTTTGCAGGCAATCATTCACATATTCAATTTCTTTTGCTCCAATGAGAGGTTCGTTCACGGGGATCATTGGCAATCCTCGGCAAATCTTGTTTTGTCATTTTCTCCTGAATAAGGTCCCTGCTTCACTTCGATCATGGCTGTTTCTTCCAGCATCTCAAAGGAATGGCCGCCGCCGCAAAGCAGAATCAGATCTCCCGCGGATAAAATACGCTCGCCGATATATTCCTTATTTGACGCATAAAGCCTGACTTTTATCCTGCCGTTGCGAATGAAGAGAACTTCTTGCGTGTAAAGGACTTG
>JAGVUJ010000163.1 GCA_019136325.1 Deltaproteobacteria bacterium | reverse complement strand
CTATGGTTCGACAGGCTCACGACAAGATGGGGGGAAGTAAAACGTAAAGCGGAAAGAATCAGGGAAGCGCTTGGCCGTCGCGCAAAGGCAGCAGAACCTGGTTCTCCATTCAAGGTTACGGAGGTCAGTGTGATGGTGAGCAAGAAGAAGTCGGTCAATTTCAACTCCTGCTGCGTGTCCTACGCCATCAAGGCCACGCTCAATGATGAAAACCAGGATCACCTGCAGGCGTTGGAAGATTTGAAAGACCAGCTTGTGGCCAAGGTGCAGGAAGCGCTGAACGGCAAAGCGGCAACAAATTCAACAGCTAATTAAATCCATACTGTCAGCACGTAAAATAAACTTAAGGAGGTTTCAGCCATGATCAACACAGTCACCATCGTCGGAAATTTGGGAAACGATCCGGAAATCAGATACACGGCGCAGGGCGTGCCGGTCGCCAATTTCAACATTGCCGTGAATGAGAATTACAAGAACAAGGAAGGCGAGAAAGTGAAGAAAACGCACTGGTTCAAAGTGACGGCCTTCCAGCGCCTGGCGGAGATCGTCGGGGAATACTGCACCAAAGGGAGCAAGGTCGGTATCCGCGGTCAGCTCACCCAGCGCACCTGGCAGGACGCGGAAGGCGCCAACCACAGCGTGGTGGAAATCCGCACCAGGGAACTGGAACTGCTTTCGGGAAAGAACGGAAACGGCGCGGCGGCGGAAGATATGGCCGCCACGGTTACAGCAGAAACATCAGATGATATTCCCTTTTGAAGCAAATGGGCCGCTTCAATGAACGGCGATTACAAAAAAGAGAAGGCAGCCCGGCGAGGATCGGAGCTGCCTTCTTGTCTGTCCTATGATTCCCAGGGGCCGCCGGGAAGCCATTCTTTTTCAAACCTCATCTGTTTTTCACTTGCTTCAGCGACGGGATGCAGGAATTTTCTCATACCCTCCATGATCACCGGGAAATCTTCCGGTACGCCTGTAATCTGAGTTTTCCGGAGGAAGGTCGTCCACTGGGTTTGCTTGTCGGATCTGTCGGCAAATTCTTTGGAAAAGACCAGCCCCTGGGAGCTCAAAGGCGTTGATCTCCTTGCGCAGGTGGCGGTAATCGCGTCCTGAAGCACCGCTCCGTGAAACGGATAGGCATGACTCAGCATCCACACATCATAGAAATCCTTCATGCGGCTGTTGAGCTCCGCCAAATCCAGCGACGCTTCAAACTTCTCCGCGACAATGGTCTCGACGCTGTATGCCCTGACAACAGGTGGCTCCATGTCGAGCAGCGTCGGGTACGTCATATCAAGAGCGTCAGGCACCACGGCATCACCAAATCCCACATCAATCTGCATGGGAATTTTTGCCTTGCCAAGCCAAGCCTCGAACTTGAGACGTATGCCAGGATATTCCTGATCGTCAGACATCGCCTCAATACTTAAATTATCGAATTTGTAAACCAGGCCGTCATCGAGGTGCACGTTTCCGATATCGCGTATCGAAGCGCCGACGGCGTCGCTATTTCCGGGGAAAAGTCCCAGAAAATCTATGTCCCGCGTTGTCCTTGCCATTGATAGGCCCATGCCCGCCAACAGAAGGCCGCCCTTCAGAATGAATTTTTCTTTTAGGGGTGACCGGGAAAGGCGAAAGAGAAAGCGTTCCAGCGCGTAATGGGTCAGCAGTGACTGGAAAGGTTTTCCACCTTCACGCGCAGTGGCCAGAAGACGGTTTTTGACAGATGACGCAATATTTTTAACCTGGTTTGCACTCATGGCACCATCGCCTCCAGATAAGGTGTCACCAGCTTTTCCACCTTGCAGAGTTTGGCATAATCCATCAACCGGGACGGGCTTGCGTCGCGCCGCTTCAGATACGTCCGGGCTGCGTCCAGGGCGACATCGATTCCCACAGCGTTTCGCCAGCGGAAACAATCAATCACCGTCTTGGGGGCATTGTAAATGCGGACATCCTGCTCCATGATCCGATGAACTTCAATGCCCTCATTGAAACAGGCACCCGTGAAGAACATGGCCCGGACCGGCGGATATTTAACCTTGGGTTTGTGGGCTTTTCTTTCCACGGCTATCCAGACTTCATGCGGGATTTCGGTTGTCAGTTCGTGAAAGGAAAGGGCGGAGATGAGGCAGATGACCCCGTGGGGAACGAGTTTGGTCACGTTGACCAGGTCGATTTCGGTAGGCAGACTGTCCGGTCCGGCTGCCAGGTGAAAGAGACCCCGCGCAATAGGAAAAAGCGCACCCTCATCACGGAGACCGTACAGGGTTCTTCGGTGGATTCCCCGCTGGAAGGCCTCTTGAGTGCGGATAATCCCGCCCTGCTTATGGATAATCTCGATGGCTTTTTCTCTTGCAGTATTCATGGGATGGTATGGTACAAAAACATCGGCAAAATGTCAAGTCTGCCGATACTATTTGACCATAAAAAGTCACAAAATCACACAGCACACCCGCCATCTTCGCAACCAGGCCATCTTGCCTCCCGGCAAAATAATGCGACTCACGGTTGTCGTTTGAGCATTGAACCATTTCCCTGCCTCCGTTAAGATCGTCCTCAACCACCAAAATAACCGACAAAGGAATGTCTGTCATCATGCGTATCGACCTCCTGGAAGCTTTCGGCCTGGAGCCGAAGATCATTGATGTTTTGAAGAACAAGTACGACGCGGAACTCCTGCCGATCCAGGAGCGCGCGTTCCGGGACCACCTTATCCTGCGCGGCGGCAATTTTCTGATCTCCGCCGTCACATCATCCGGAAAAACCCTGATCGGGGAGATCCTCGCCCTCCATTACGGCAGCAAAGGCCGCAGGGCGATCTACCTCGTGCCCATGAAGGCGCTGGCCGAAGAAAAGTTCGAGCAATTTTATGAGGACTACCGGAAAGCGGGCATCGACACCGTCATTTCCACACACGACCGCCGGGAATACGACGAGCGCATCCTGGCGGGAAAGTATCACATCGCCATTGTCGTCTATGAAAAGCTCAGCGCCCTGCTGGTCCAGAAGCCGTCACTCATCAGCGATGTCGGCCTGGTCGTGGTCGATGAGCTGCAATACATGACCGACGAAGACCGGGGGCCGGCCCTGGAGCTGCTTCTGACCCGCATCCTGCTGCATCCCGCCCGGCCGCAGCTTGTCGGGTTATCCGCCGTCTTGGGGAAGAGCGATGCCCTGGCCCGCTGGCTCGCGGCGACGCTCCTTGTCGAAGAGAACCGTCCGGTGGAACTGCGGCAGGGTGTCTTTTACGGCGGAAAGTTCAGATACCGGGAATTCAACAGCGGCGGACAGGGAGAAGAGACCTGGTTTGATCTGCAATCCGAAAAGGAAATGGACCAGTATGTGGAAACGGCCTGCCACCTGGCCGGGAAGCTGGGGGAGCAGACCGTCTTTTTCCTGCCGGACAAACCCTCCACGGAAGGGCTGGCCAGAAGGCTGACCCGCGCGCTCGATCTTGAACCTGCGCATGGCGCGCTGGCCGAGATGAATTCCCTGGAGGAAAGCGTTTCCCGGGAGATGCTCCTGCAAACCCTGCAACAGGGCGTCGCCGTCCACAACGCCGATTTGTCCTGGGAAGAGCGGGACATCATCGAGCGCTACACCCGCCAGGGCGAAATCCGGGTGCTTTGCACCACCTCCACGCTGGCCGTCGGGTTGAATCTGCCCGTGAAAAACGCCGTCATCGCCCCGAAGCGCTGGAAGACCTTCGGCAAAACCCGCGACGTCATGCCGGTGAACCTCACGGTTTCCGAATACGAGAACATGGGCGGCAGGGTGGCCCGTTACGGCTACATCTCCGATTTCGGCCGGGCGGTGTTCGTCACGCATTCCTTCGTCAATTCCAAGTTCTACTATGACCATTACGCTTGCGGCAGCCTGGAAGACTTCGCCCCTGCTCTGGACAGAAACAGCATGGACAAGCACATCCTGAACCTGGTAGCCGCGGAAATCTGCCACAGTGAAGCAGAGATCAAGACCTTCCTGAAAAGCACCTATACCGCCGCAACGGTCTGGAACAAAGAGATGACCGACGCCGAATATGACCGGGCGGTTGCCGATACCGTCCAGGCCTGTCTGAAGGAAAAACTGATCGTTAAGGACAAAGGCAACACCCTGACCGCCACGGAAACCGGCAAAGTGGCCGCCGGCAAGGGCGTGATGATTGACACGGCCGCCTTTTTCCTGAAATTTCTGAACAATACCGATCCCCGGCGTGTTTCCGAGCTGGAAGTTCTGCTGCTTCTGGGGCTGTGTCGGGACTCGCGGGGAAATTACCTTTCTCTCAAACGGCCCGACGGCCGGTGGGGCGGCCACCGCGATGAACTCCGGCAGATCATCTACGAAAGCGGCGAGGACTGCAAACCGCTGTTCCAGTCCCTTTGGGAAATGGACAATCTGTTTCTGGATGACAAGGACCGCGCCGTCAAGAAAGCGCTGATGATGCAGGAATGGCTTTCCACCGCTGAAACAAAAGACATTGAGCGAAACTACCAGGTCTTCAGCGGAGCCATCAGGAAAGTCGGGGAGGATTTCAGCTGGCTTGCGGAAACGCTGGCCGCCCTGGCCAGGGTCACCGGCTGGGAAGAACGTTTTGTCCGGGCGTTGATCCGCCTGTCGCAGCGCCTGATCCACGGCATTACTGAAAAAGGCCTGGCGCTTTCATCCATCCGCATCCGGGGCCTGGGCCGGAGCCATATCAACCGCCTGGTGCATGAAGGGTATGACACCCCGGAAACAATAGCCGATCTGCCGCTTGCGGAACTGGAGCGCCTTCTGCCCAAACGCCTGGCGGAGAAACTTCATAGCCACTTTGCCGGGTGCTACCGGGAAGAGGAGGAAAAGAATCCCAATGAAAACGGCATTTGCGAGCCTGCCGGAAAACCCGTAACAAAAAAGGCTGAAAGCATGCCGGTAAAACCGGAAGAAACGGCCGCCTGTTCCCTGTCCGGAATCATCAGCGATGATCAGAAGCGAAAAGAGTTGTGCGCGAAGCTGAACGTGACCAAAGACCTGCGGGAAATTATCTCCGATCCGCCCGTCCTGCTTCTGGACGTCCGGCAGGCGCTGGTTTTTTACCGGGGCGCGCAGGTCATCCTGCCCCTGATGTCCTTCCGTCTGCTGGAGATGCTGGCCGGCAATCCCAAAGCAGTGATCACCAGGGCGCAGATTTATGAACGGCTCTGGCCGGAATCCGAAGGCAATGACGATGCCTCGCGGCCCTATGAGCAGCAGATCACGGACCATAAGCGCAAGCTGCTCGACGGCATCAGGAAAGTCATCAAAGGCTTTCCCGGCATCGATCCCGCCGGGTTGAAAAACATGATCGTCACCCGCCCCCGGATGGGGTACATGCTGAATCTGGACAGGGAGAATGTTGCGGTGCTGTGAGATTGTCCTGCCGATCAATGATTATTTATATATTTTATGCGTCTACCCGACAGTTTTTATTTTTACAAGACTATGGCCGATTTTAATCGGTCCAGTATCCCTGCCATTGTTTTTTTCCAAACCTCATTCCCCAATATTTGTATTATTCTAATGAGTATACTTCATCGAGCAAATCCGCCATAAACCCGGGCTGACGATTGTCCGGTGTACCTACAATCATAGCCCGGTCCAGTCCTTGGTTAATAGTTTCACATGATGTCTCGGGAAGCAATGTGCATGCGTGACAGGCTGCAAGATTAACCAAGCGTGATCCTTGGCCACCGAGATTTTCTGAACAGACTGGATCAGCAGAACACCATGATGCCCGACCCAATGCGCGTCGGATAATAGGGCCCAACCGATCTGGTCTTCCCAAGCGAACCAGCCCCCCCAATGTTCCCTCAGAGTCTCCTGCAGCGGTATAGATCAGTATGCCTGCCATGGGTGCGTGATTGTCAGAACAGATGTAGAGCCGCTCACGCAGGGAGGCTGTGCTATATCCACACTCGAAAACCAGCTGGTTTATCAAAATATGTGCAAGACTATGAATGAGAAGATACTTCGATGCCCATTTCTTGTCTGCACCATTAATTGGTGCAAGAGTCTGAAAGACACCTGAAAGTCTTGTAATGAAACCATCATTCAAACGATCAGTCAGCCATAGGTCATTTCGAAATTGCCATTCTTCTATTTTTGGTTCACTTAGCTCGATATAAATGCCTTCACCAAAGACTTCAATCGCTGGCAGCCATTGTTCCTGTCTTTGCACCGGCGGATTACGAAACAACTGCCTCATTGCTGAATCAGGCATGGCATCCAATGGCCGTGGATTCTGCTCCAGTCGGTCAAATCCGTAAAAAACGCGGGTTTCCCGCAAACGCTCAACAAGATTTATCCTAGCAAACCATTCAGTAAAGTCTGTGGGAACATCAGCGGGAATTACCCTCAGATTGGGAATATTCTCGATATCGTTTACTTCACTTCGGATAATGTTGAATTCGGCACGTCTGAAAGCAAGCAGATCAGAATCCGGAATAGCTGGTTGGGTTGCGCAAGGCATGCCTGCCGCAGCAGATGAGAAAAGGCTTTCCAACGCTCGTTCTATCTGGTTTGGATCGGAATTAATACCACGATTAATGAGAGAGGATTGTACCAATGCGACTGCCCCAGGCCGCATGTTCATATTCCAAAGGGTTCTCGCTATTCCACATGATCCCGCGTCCTGCTCAATCGCATTCCTGAGTTGCGTTATTGTGGAGTCCTGTTGTTGCAAATCTGGCAGAAGTATAGCTGATATAGTCTTCGGAAAATAAAGATTGGTTTGATTTATAAGCGCACCGACCAATGGATGCCTGCAATCCTGCTCGTTTGCACCTTCACCGAGCCATGGCCGCTCGCCGGGACAACCGATTCCGGCTTGCTGAAATGCGCTTTCTTCACCATGTTCCAAATCCGGCTTTACTGTGGTACCGGCAAGCGTCCTTCCCTTTCTCCCACTTGATCCCGCAGGGCATGTGCGGCATTCAACACGGATACTGCTGAGTTCGGAACCACCTCGATCAGTCAAGTATAGGTTACCATCGCCCGGGCATTGGCACCCAATCCACTGTTTCCAAGGGAATTCGCACAAGTGGCCACCTGTACACACTGCAATAAACCTGACCGGAAGCCATCTTCCCCCTTGGGATCTTTCAAGAATTTCAGTGCTTAGGTTAAACTTTTTCATCTCACCGGTTTTGGAATGCCGATACCACCGGGGAAATCTCTGTGCCGGTGTATAAAGCCATGCATTCGGTGGCGCTTGTTGCCCCTGCCGGGCTGATCGAAAATCTGGTGGTCTGCAGAAACGATCAACTCGCAAAAGTGCCGCCAGTCGGGGTTCGAACTTTTGGAATTCTTCCGGTTTTTGACACTGCACCAAGCCATTGACGTGATCCATAACCTTAAACCAATGATCGAGGCCGCAAACAACAAGAGGGGTGCCCTGACGGTCAGTGTAGATAGCACCCGGGCCGAATGGCGCAATCAGTTGTCCTATTCGCACTTCTCTGTTCATTCTTGTCCTCCTTGCTGTGTTTGACTCTGCGTATTTGCAAGGGCATAACCCTGAGTTATAGTCAGTTCTGCATTGCTGTCAACTTGGCGCATGCTGCTCGCAACAACGATCCCTCGTTGCTTCTGGATAAGCGTTGCATATTGTCCAGGCCATAGTATAAGGTATTCTCCGTTTACATCAGGTGGAAAGTGTTCCCACATCTGAGGATTTAATCCCCATTTTGCTTTCAGTTCATCTCGAACTCTCGTAAGTTCCTGAAGTGATCTTGCCATGTCTGCTGTATTTTGAACGATTTGGCAGCGTTCCTGAAGCAGCTCATGTGCTGCATCAATCTCGTTTTCATAGACGGACAGGTTCTGGACATTTGCAGTGCCATGCTGCCGCGCCCATGCGATCAAGGCACCCGGCAAAGCTCTTTGAATAGCTGATAGCGCAAATGGAGTCACGGAAGTCGGTTCCACACGTTCATACAGTCTTCTATGGTAGCTGTGAAATTGTTCATAGTGTGACCTGTCGCGACTCTTGGATGGATTGTAAATCATGATGATCAATCCCGGGCGTTCCCACCAGCGACGACCCACACGACCGGTGACCTGAATATATTGCGCTGTGGTTTTCGGCTGGCCCACGACACCCATTAGTGAAAGCCGGTCAATGTCTACTCCAACCTCTATAATACTGGATGCCAAACACGCATCAATAACTTTGCCGGGATCGGCATCATATCTTATGGACAATCTGTCCATCATGTCGACGATTTCTGTCTGAGATAGACGACTTGTCAGTTCTTCTACTATCCTGAGGTTCCTGCGATTATCGGCCGAATAGTTTTCCCGGTTAAAAAGAAATTTCAATCTGGATCGGATATCGGAATCAAACAGCGTTTTTGCACCGGCAAGTTCCCGGATACTGTTATAAAAAGTTAGTAAAGTCCACCATGGATCTTTACTACTTGCAGCGAAAGCGTAAGGACGAAACAGTGCGGATGAAAAGGCGCGAACCTGCGTGGTCAGAACAGAACCATAATCATTTGCATGAATACCGAGATAAAGTCGTCCAGGAAGCAGATTTCCCCTTTCATCCCGGGCATATTTACCGAAGAAGGAATCCCCCATCTTTAAGCCAGGGCTTGGAAACAGTTGCATCTGATCACGTGCATATAGCGATTTGACCTGGTCAGCAGCACCGCGAATAGTTGCCGTGGAGGCGATCAGTTTTGGTTTTATCCATCTGGCATTAATTCGATATGAGCATAACCTTTCAAAAATACCTTCGTACAGAGCATACATTGTACCTAATGGGCCTGAGATAAGATGAAGTTCATCCTGAATTATCAAACCTGGCGGCACATATGTTTGACACTTTTCATTGTTCACGGTATTACGCCCGAAGATTGCACCGGCATCTGGCCTGTAAGCTATCATTGCAAATTTATCAGCAGTTGCAATCACCATTGATGGTGGATGTTTATAGATACGCTCATCAATAACCTCAACAGGTATCCAATGTTCCCAATTCTCCAGACCAAAAGCACAGCGGCCATCAGTACAGTGCAGCAAGGGACCTTCGGCATTAACATCACTGATCCCCCTGGTCCGCAGGTTGTTCCATTGATTCTGTCGCACACCACGCGGTGGCGTGTTTGCTTTATAACGGCCAATTTCAGCCCTGCACCATGGACACTCAGTTAAAATAAGGGGATTACCCTGGATATGCCCCTGACGAAATTTGCCAACATCCTTTTTTGCCTGCTCAACATCATTTGGCGAAGCGGCTGAGCCAATCCATAATCCAAGTGAAAAGCGTTTTCCTGGAATTTCACCCACACCATGCTGCAAGGGATTTCGTCGCAGGAACTCCATCGCACATATAAGACTAGCTGCGCGCTGGAACTGCTGCGTGGTCAGCATTCTCAGGGTATATCGCATAAGTACATTTGTGCCATCACGTTTAGGTGTTTTATCGCTATCTTGCATCAACAATCGCTGATGAAACATATAAAAAGCCATAACTGCAAGGTATGCTTCCGTCTTGCCACCACCTGTTGGAAACCAAATCAGGTCGACAATTTCGCGGTCAGGCGCATGACCATTACTAACACCTTCAATTGACATCAAAAGAAATGCAATCTGGAATGCACGCCAAAGACCTAGGTCAGAATTTTCATTTCCCTGCTGATATACATCCCAAGGTGTCTTATAATCGCCATCCGGGATAACCAGATTGCTGCTCTGATCCCAGCGCAACGGACGCTTGGACAACTGCTTGGTTGTGATTTGCTGGAGAAGCATAGACAGGTTTGCTAGTTTGAAAGCTGTTCTGATATTCTGATCATTACGGAGTGCAGTAATACCGGCATTGATTCGACAGAGACAATCATTGCAGACATCCAGGTGGCGGATTGCAACTGCCCGAAGCTCAGGCGTTAATAAATTCGCTTCATCACGATTTTGTTGTATCCATCTGGCGTACTCATCTGCGAGGTTTGTAAGAGATTGCCATGCTGGTCCTTGCATATCATCAGACAATGTTGCAAGTAACCGCATGGATAGTCGGATTTGTTCGTCACACCCATTTTTTTTAATGTCGGGAGTTATACTTGGTATTTGCACAGCTGGCATGACATCTGTAAATATTTTATCCGGCGCCTGATCGGGTTCGGCATCCCAGCCGGCGGCACACCCGTGACCAATAGCCCATGTTGCAGATTCACGATATAGTAATGCCAGCGATTGCTCGTCAGAATCAAGTTGCGAGAATGGTCGTGGGCTTTCGGGATACTTTTCCAACAAACCATCTTCAACGAATACCTCAAAATAGGTTTGGTACAGTACCTGTTCACGGTGGTCTATTGGCCCATTAATCGAACTTTTATTGCGGAGAACAGCTGTCACCAGCCAAACATCGTATTGATTTTTAATTTGCCGCGGAAAAATGTCAAGACGCAGTTCTATTGGTGATGCCTCCGGCATTGACACGTTTCTGAAAATCGGTTTTCCTGTAAGGAGTTCATCACGATCAATGATGATTGTTGTATTTGGCAATAACGCTGGCCGACGGCGCCACATTGGCGATTCTCTTGTCTGGCCTTGTTCATCAGTCCACTGGCGCGTGGCATACTCATACCTGCCGTTCAAAGGGAATGGTTGATTTGCTTCATCCTGCCAGGAAAAGCGCCGGTTTTGTGGCAATTGAACAATTATCCTGCCATTAGCGCCTAACTTTGCACAGAAAGTTAGGCCGATGGTTGATGGATGCCGAACATCGGCACTTGTGACTTCAAAATCATCTTCAGTATCGGAATCTGCGCTCTCGCGCACATTGGTATCCGCTATATTTTCTTCAGAGTTGTTACTCAGAGTTTCGCTCTCATCAGGATCAATACCTAATGTGTCAGTAGTATTGGATGCCGATATGTCGGGAGAGACAGGACTTACAAGGGTTATACCTTCAGGATGCAAAAGACCGGCACCATATTTTCGATGTGGTGTTTCCCTGTCATAATAAAGTATTTCTTCAATTGTGCTTTCCGCAGTCGGTTGCCATCCAAGGGAACCCCGGCGCAGTGAGACAGGATCCGCAAAGACTCTCTCGTGGAATATTGCTATTGACTGCGTTTCGGGAGGGCGTGAAGGACCCACAATTTCACTCCGGATACAAGCAATGAGTTCAGATCTTTCAGACATGGGTAAGCCCTCCTTTTGTCAGCCACCTGAGTAATGTTTCCTGGCATTTAATATTACATAAGACACGGACTGATTCTGTTGCCCGCGTCATCCCGGTATAGAACAGATCACGATGAAACTCTGCTTCACCAAGAGATACATCTGTAAGAATGATTATCTTGTTCTCCAACCCCTTGAAGGCATGAACAGTGCAATAATGAGTAAATCGGCCTTGTTGCCATGCCGGACGGATATTATATTCCTGCATCTGCTGACTTTTTGCAGCACATCTCTCTGCTGAAAACGATAAAATTGTTATTTCTTCCGGTCGGTAACCCTGCTGTTTAAACTCTCTCAGCAGATCATAGAGTTTGCGCGCCTGTTCATCTTCTGTGGCATAAAAGTGAATGTTGTAGTTGGCAATGCTGCCACCCTGACGCATGTATCCTGTATATATTTTCTCATCAAATCCACTGAGCTGCACGGCAGTTTCACCTATTATGCTATAGTTCCGGCAGTTTTCCGATAATTTCCACCGTGCTGGTTGAGCATCCCGCAATATTGTGTCCAACTCTTTTTTTAACAGTTCGCGTTCACCAAATACCTGATGTTCAAAATCACCAAATAGTGCATATTTTCCCTCTCTTATTCCACCGTTCAGAAGGTGTATTAAGCACTGCCAGAGTGCGGGGCGTAGAAGAATGTCCTGTGTTTCATCGAGCACAAGATAGTCAAAAGGTGCAATTACGCTTATCTCCGGATCAGTCAATTTTTCTTCCAGTTTAAGAGGCAATACGTTATTCCAGTAATTGCCATCAGGTGTCTCCGGGATGTCCAACCCTGTCAGTTCAGCCATGATCTGGATAGATCGGCCGACGACCAGATTAGGTAAAGTCGGTCTGATTCGTTCCATTTGTTCTTTCATCCATTGACCAACAAGCTGATTGAAACAAAGCAAGGCTACTCTTTGTCCCGATTCAGCCTTTCGCCTTGCCAATTCCATTGCAATAAGTGTCTTTCCGGTTCCTGCACCGCCAGAGACAATTATCCTGTTATTAGCACATGCGAGTTTGAGAACAGGTTTTTGCTGATCTCGCAATATGCGTTCAATCGTCTGTTCACGTAACATGATTTCCTCACGTGCATTAGGGTGGTATTTATGCACTGGCAGGCAGTAATTGACGATCGATTGAACCTGACTCTCAGAAAGAGGATTTTTGAGCCGGCAAAGTTTTCCATCTGCATCAATGCTTTCCGCAATTCTTAATTTTATGTCCCTACAGAAGACAGACGAATCTTTAAAGGTTCTGAAGACGCGGTTATCCATCAACTCCCATTGTTGTGTGGACATATTGATCTGTAAATGAAATGGTGCGTTCGGGAAAATGCACATATGCACAACCGGAACAGTCCGAAATTGTGGTGCTATATCACGCAGGCGACGATAAAAAGCATGCCGGCCATCAGCTGCCTGCTTGAATGGTGAACGTTTGATTTCCGGCGGGGTCCAACAAGCGCCATCAAATGTTATGCTTGAATGCGACTTGACTTCAATGCAAAGAATACCACAATCAGGGACAATAACAACAAAGTCAATCTCCGTCCGCAATCCCCGGTTCCAGGGTGCAAGATCAAGCGAATGCATTATCACCCAGTCATCAGGTCCGGCAGCAAGCATGCTAAAAACATCTCTTTCGCCGGAAGGGGTGCGATCATCCATGATAGATGGTATCATACGCGCCATTGTTCAAACTCACTAAGGTCGCAAATTTTTTTTAGTGCCGTGTCAGGGGCAAGGAATCCGTCTTCAACAGAACTGACCTTTAAAAGAAGTAACTTTCCTTCCAGTTCTTCGTTTGACGGTATTTCTATAACGAAATGATTATCAATTCTACATTTGCTTCCGATCTCTGTGTGTAAATCATTTAGGAGGGCATCAATTTTTTCTTCTTTAATTTCCTGCCCAAATCGACCTTCTGAAATTGCTTCACCGCGGGAGCGTTGTATTTCCTTCCATGCATATTGCCACCACTGGGGTCGATGTCTCTGCTCACCACCAGGTTGCTCATAATATATACCCAAAACATTAATGAGAATTCTGAAGTGCTCAGCCTTTTGAGGTGCAGGAATCACAGTAGTTGTGGCTTTGCACCAATCGTTTACACGCGAGTGGAGCGACAATAATTCAATGCCGCTGTCAAAAAGTTTTTCGCAAAGACGATTTTTATCTCTCTTGCATTCAGTAATTAATCTCTGTTTCCATATTGGGCTCAGTGTCCCGTCTTTGGCACGTAATTCTGGCATATCTATCTCGCCCAAAATTGGGTTATCAAGTTGCAGAAGTATGGTGCGACGTTTGTCATGGGATTGAATCAGTGACTGGAATACCTGAAATTCATCTTCATCAATTAATGGTAGCCCGTTTTCATCATCATTATTCCCAATTTTTTTTGTATTCGATATCCAAGATATACCAAACGATGTTGTGGTTTTGGCGGGCATCTGTGCATGAGAAATATCTCCTCCAATATTGACAGCACCTGAAGCAGGGTCGAGGCCAAAACCCTGCTCATCTGTACATCCGGACCAAACAAAATGAGCAAGAGTTGAAAAACGCGGTGCGGTAAGCAGACCATCTGGCGAACCTCCCCACCCACGGGACCGCAGAGGACCGACCTTTATAAGAACATCAAAAGGCATGACCTGACGATAGTCCCTGCATGAATGAATAAAGATGTCCGGATCAATGGAGTCATAAATTGAATGGATAACTGATACGAAATGAGGTTGCGCGAGTCTATGGCAAAAGATTTTGAATTTTTGACCATGAACCTTCAGATCTTCAATTACCCTCAGAATCTCGTAACGAATTGGATTTTCATTTTGACAAAGCCTGTTGGCTGCATTCAGCGCTGCTTCATAAGCAGCGCCAATATCCCTCCCCCATCGATTGGTAACTGCATATTGACTACCAAGGCTGGTTATGGCGTTGACCATTTCTGCATCAAAGGGGACAGGTACTGTTAACCACTCAGACAGTTTTATGCGCAGCGTATTGGAAATCTCTGTTGCGTAAGCGTCACACTCATGCAAATTCTTTATGATCAGTCTTAAATTTTGGCGAAGGACGCTGAAATTATAAGATGCAACTTCGTGCCGCTCAATGATGAATTTATCCTGTGCTTTCAGGCAATCGAATATTGCAGAAGTTGTAACTGCCATTTTTATCTTTCCTTCCAGATTGCCAGCGAAATACCTTTTGGTACAGACGTGTCCTTGGGACGATTATCGTCCCTGACATACCATTGAGACATATCTTGTAACTTTTTTGTAATTGCTTCCAATTTGTCACGTTCCAATGTTCTGTCAATTGTCGCGATAATATCACTTTTGCTAAATAAATTTCTGTCATCCAAAACCGTAAGAAAAGCACTGTCGCCATCTGTAACAACGAGACGGGGTGGTGCTGTAGGACGATCTTTTTTTCTGGTTCTGGTATTGTAGAATGAAACACGGGATATTTTTTCACGAGCCCAGTTATGCACAGACAGCAATTGATCAAGGCTAGCGGTGATTATGCCATTGCTGAATTGAATTGTTGACAAAACATCACGTGTCTTAGTTTCGCCCATGTTACGTCCTGCCAAACAGACTGAGGAATCGGTTTTTCTCATATTATCTTTCAGAATATCCACTTTGTTGCATACCAGAGCGTTATAGATTGTGCCGTATGGCAATTCGTGCCCAATGATATCTTCTATAAATGGTTCACCCTGAAAACATACATCTTTGAAATGAAATATTGTACGCAGCGGGGGGCGGCTACAATTGTTGCCGGATTTTTTTATTTGCATAATCATATCGTAGCCTCCATCTCTGCCGTCATAGCGAAACGTCCAATTTGGATATTTACGGTAAATCAATATCCTACTTCTCTCATTTCTTATTCTATGGAGATGCTGGCTGAAGTCATTTGCCTCAGGTTGCTCGAGAAATCTGATCATAGCACCAAGTGTGACTAACCCTGCTGCAGCGGAATCACAGGGCATTGAAATGATGGCTATTCTGCGCTTATTGTACTGTGTTTGTGGCCACCATGCACCAAACATAATGAGGAACTCGGCCCATTCTGGAATATCGTGATATTTCTCATTTTCTTCAGAAAATTGCATGCGAATATTATCCTGACTATCGCAAACAATAATCACTTTTTACGCTGCAAGAATTATAGCGTGACAAGTGATGATTATTGTTTCACTGATTTATTTTAAATACTCGGCAACCTTGTTTGCAATATTTTCTGCCATCAGCGGCGGCACTGCATTGCCTATCTGTCTGAACGCACTGGTTCTGTTATGCCCCTCTTTTACTCCTTCAAAATAGAAATCGTCCGGAAAGGATTGCAATCTTGCAGCTTCCCTCACTGATATCGACCGATTTTGTTTTATATCAGGATGAATGTAGTAGTGACCGTCCTTTGCAATATGCGCGACTACGGTCTGTGACCAGTGCAGATCATCAGCAACAATTTTGAACCGGTCCAGAAATGATTTTCTGTTTTTGTGACTTTGTAGTCTTTCGGGAAGATCGTTGTAGTCAAGACGCTCCTGGTATCTTTCCCATTTATCGATAGTAATTTTGTATATTTCTTTGTCCTGTTCCGTGTGCGGCCTAGATACATGCTGCGTTAGGACGCCTATGCCATTTCTAATTTTTGCAGAACGTAAATAATCATTAATATCTGTAGTATAGTTTAAAAATTTATCTTTACCACCACCGGCATTTATTGCCGGCAGATCTTGGAATATCGATTTAACTGTATAATTACAACTGTTGCCATTTACAAACTCATTAACAGGCACATGGATATCTTTCTGATATCCTATTATAATCACTCGCCGCCTGTTCTGGAGCACGCCAAATTCTTTTGCATTTACAATCACTGGTTTAACGATATATCCTAGGTGTCTGAAATAACGCTGAATGTTTCTGAAATATTTTCCTTCTTGGGCTGACAATAATCCAAGCACATTTTCAAAAACAAATACCTTAGGTGAATACTTTTTCAGAAATCTCCCGTACTGAATATAAAGATAATTACGATGGTCACCCTTCATCCCGTTTTTATCGCGTGCTCTTCCAACCAGAGAATATGCCTGGCACGGCGGACCGCCAACAATAACATCGACTTTGTTGTGTCCTTTCAGCTCATCTATAATTTGAAATATTTTTGGATTGTTTTTGTTTGATATTGGAAGATTTATTACTTGCTGAAGGATGCGGGAAGGTATGTGTGAATATAGTTGCTCCCTGCTAATAGTTCCGCTGAGATACTGGATATAAACGTCTATTTTGTCATTTTCTATCAGGTAAAAATAGGCAAGCCTTGTTTTCAGTGTAAAACAAGCAGCCAAATCGACTTCGACATGCGCGATTGGCTCAAAGCCAGCCCTTTTAAAACCTTCCGAAAAACCTCCAGCCCCCGCAAACAAATCAATATATCTCATTTTACAAGCCTCATCGCCAGAAGCTGCAACGTTTTGTTTCTGAATTTTGGTCTTAATGTGCATTCAAATATTGTTATAATTTTCCAACCCATCCTTTTTAACTTTACACTATTTTCATCATCGAGCTGCTTATTTCGTTTAATTTTTGCTTTCCACCATTCCGTGCGTGTTTTTGGGACAACGAAATACTTGCAGTCTGTATGTCCGTGCCAGAAGCAGCCGTGGATGAACACAACAGTCTTATATTTCGGAAATGTAAGATCAGGTTTCCCGGGTAAAGTTTTATCATGAAGCTTGTATCTGAAACCCTTCGAGAAAAGAAATTTTCTGACAAGAATCTCCGGTTTTGTGTCTTTGCTCCGGATCCGTGACATATTATAGCTTCTGGTTTTTTCATCATGAACATCGGTTCGTGGCATATGCGTTTTCAAGTTATAAAATGTTTATTACTCATTTATTGCTGCTTCCAGACAAAAAACATGGTTCTCTCAAATTCTATTCTGATCCGGCAACGTACCAGTTTTACCTGATATATAAATCTCATCCCGGTGGATCTCATCGACAACCGCATCAAATGTGTGGGCTTCCAATTCCCGGTCATCTTTGCAGGGTGGTTCCAGGTTTGCGTTGGCATCCTGCATCAGCTTGTCCAGCGCTCCCTTATGTTCCCGAAGTTGATAAAAAGCTTCATCAATAATTGTTTCCGCTGCTTCCCGCAGAGGGATTTTCTTGCTGATGATCACGTCATCAACCATTTTGATGAGGCTTTCCACGAAGCCTTCATAATCACATTCCAAAGCTTTTTTTGTATAATCAGTCATGGGTTACCTCCCTTTCCCTGATCGTTAACTTAGTTCAGACCGGTTATTGTTTGATAATAAATTCATGATAGTCGGTAAACTCAATAGTGAATATCTGCTCTTCTTTCCCGTTCTTGTTCAATGCAAACCGATATGGTCCAATTTTTTCTTCCATTGCCGCATGCTTGCCATCAAAGAAACCTTCCGATGTTACCGGGATGGCATCTATGGCAACGGAGTATCCCTGATTTTCCAGCTCTCCGCAAATGATGCCCAGAGCAGAATTCTGTTCATCCGTATTCAAAGCTTCGTACAGCTTTTGTATATTCATATTGCCCCCTCAGATTATCAGGATTTAAGATAATGAAGATTCTCCATAATTTATTATTATTGTCAAGATAATACCACGAAAACACAGCTTAAATCATATTTTTCCAAGGGTACATCATCATACGCCTGACCATCTTTGCATTGAAGAAAATATCGCCCGCGATCCTTATCGGAATTTTGCCGTTGACGTTATATCGTTCCATCTGCTATTTCAACGGTCTGGCGACAACCGTACGTCGCATATTTAAGATTCTCGGGACTTTTTCCACAAATTTGCTTCGCATTTTATACATTTTGTATATGAGGAGGGCAAAAGGCTATGGCCCGTGATAAAAAAGCGCAGTCAAAAATGATCCGGCTGGGGCAGATCCTCCGGCTCTTTATGGAAAAGGAAAGGATCGCCAGCGCGTGGCTTGCCGATTATTTCCGGACGACGCCCCGGACGATCCAGCGCGATCTGCTTCTTTTGAAGGAGTCCGGTTTTCCGCTGCACGAGGAAAAGAAGGGGACGTATCGCCTGAGCCGGGACCTGGTGAAAAATCTGGAGGTCTTTGACGACACGGAACTCGCGCTCATGGTGGCCATGAAAAACATTGTGGGGCAGCTGGGCCGGCCCTTCCAGAAGGCGGCGGATGATGTTCTGGACCGCCTGTATGACAGCGTGGCCTCGATGCCGGTGTTCGTAAAGATCGATGACGCCATTCCCCTGGATGCATCCTACGTCAACCGTCTGGTGAAGGCGATCAGGGAAAAAAGACAGGTGGAATTCCGTTATGCTGGCAAGAAGGCCGATCACGCCGTCAAACTGGAGCCCTACCGGGTGGTCTATTACAACGGCTTCTGGTATCTGATCGGCAACGAACCGGCCACGGGCATTCTCAAACGCTATGCGCTGGACAATATCCGGGACATCCGCCTTTCCAAATCGGGGTTCAAGTCCATCCCGGAAAATCTGGATGCCGTTCTGAAAGGAAGCGCCAATATCTGGTTTGCCGAAAAAGCGACTTTGGATGTGACGGTCCTGATCGACAGCCAGGCTGCCCATTATTTCAAACGGCGCAGGATGTTCCCGACGCAGGAAATCAAGGAAGAAAGGCCGGACGGATCGCTGGTGGCTGTTTTCCGCGTGGGTCACTTCGAGGCCATCCGCGACATCCTGAAATCCTGGATTCCGCATATCACGATCCTGGAGCCGGAAGCATTCCGCAAAAACCTGCTTACAGAAGTGAAGGACTGGGTAACAAGGCAGGAAAGCCGGCACTGAAATTTCTTATCCCGGTCAGTATAGCCATTTTAGCCAGTTCCCTATCCGTTTCGACCATCAAAAAGCCATTTCGGCCATATGTTTTAGCTACGCCTGGCCGTTTTAGCCATTTCCCCGGCCCTTGAGGCCATAAAAGCCATCAAGAGACCATAAAAAAGCCATAAAAAAACCAGACAAAAGCCATCTCCAGGCCATAACTTTTTTTCTGCTTTCCGCTACACGTGCATTACCGCATGAATTTTGCTCACTGCGCAGCGTGTCTTTTGCAGGCGCCGACAGTGCCGCAATTCATCCGGCGCCCGGAAGAAGAAACGATTTGATCGGGGGCTGTCCGGGGGCGAAATTCTTTTCGGAAAGGAGAAAACATTTATGCAAACACAGGAAATTGTAAATAGCGCGGGACCGTTGGCCGGGGTATTGCCGCCGCTGCGGATGGATAAGAACCCTTTTAAAGGTACTGGTAATGAAGAAGGCTTTTATCTCTCCAAAAGCCGGATGGCCCGCTACACGGCATGCCCCCGCAGTTACCGGCTGGCCTATCAACTGAACATCAAGCCGATCAAAACGCCGGTTGAACTGCTCATCGGCAAATCCACCCACAAGCTAATCGCCGAATCTTTTTTGGCGCGGGCGGCCAACATGATTCCCGATCTGACCGGCTCGCTGGATGCTTTCTGGGCCGATGAGATGCAGGTTCCGGAAACGCGCGACGAAATGGAACAGGCGAAACGCGAGGCTGGGCGATACGCGTGCCTGTTTATCCGGGAAGTCGATCTGAATCCATTGGCCGTGGAAAAGGAGTTTTCCATCCCCGTCGTCAATTACGAGAATGGCGACATCCTGCCCGTTCCGCTGGTCGGGATCATCGACCTTGTGGACCAGCCGAATGGCACGCCCCGCGCACTGGAGATCAAGACGCGCTCCCGCAAAGGAGATGAATTACAGCCCAGGGTGTCCCTGGAACTTACCTGCTACGCCTACTGGATCAAATCCCGGCTGTTGAACGAACTCAACGCGGATGTGAATGTTGATAAAATCCCCGTCGGCTACCTGAACATCATCAAGACAAAAACTCCGTCCATCCAGCAACAGGAAGGCTTCCGAACCATCCGGGATTTTATCGACCTCTATGAAACCGCGAAGGCCGTTTATGAAAACATTATGGACGGCAGGTTTTACCGCAATCCCGGAACACACTGCGGCTGGTGCGACTATGCCCCGGTCTGCGCGGGCAAAGATCGGGCGGAACTGGCTT
Source organism: Deltaproteobacteria bacterium (assembly GCA_019136325.1). The sequence continues at coordinate 837 of JAGVUJ010000163.1, read as the reverse complement.
CGGTTTTCGGGGAGGAAGCGTGCGGCCGCATGTGGGAGGCGGATTTGATCTGAGGCTGTCCGGAAGGAAAGGAGGAAGTGATGACCATCAATGAAGCAATCAGGGCCCTGCGGGGTGCGCAGATGATCCGCTGCGCCGGCAATATCCGCAGGGAACGTATGAACATGTCCATCGCGTATCGCGAGAAAGGAGAAATCAAGTATGTCACAATTTCACAAAGCAGAAAGAAAAAGAGGAAAACTGCGGCTGGCCATTGCGGGTCCGGCCGGTTCGGGCAAGACGTATTCGGCCTTGCTGATTGCCTTCGGTATTGGCGGGCGAGTCGCCTTTATCGACACGGAAAGGGGATCGGGCGAACTGTATGACCACCTGGGGGAATACGACGCCTGCACGCTGGAAGCGCCGTTCGAACCCAAAAAGTACGTGGCCGCGATCAGGGCCGCAGAAGAAGACGGTTACGACACGATCATTATCGATTCGCTCACCCACGCCTGGGCAGGCACGGGCGGCCTGCTGGACCGGCACGGGATGATCGCCGACAAGTCCGGGAATTCGTGGTCGGCCTGGCGCATGGTCACGCCGCAGCACAACGAGCTGGTGGACGCGCTTTTGCAATCGTCCTGTCACATCATCGCCACCATGCGCAGCAAGATGGAATACACCCAGGTGGAAGAAGGCGGCAAAAAGAGCGTGAAGAAGCTGGGCATGTCGCCCATTCAGCGAGACGGCATGGAGTATGAGTTCACGGTCTTCATGGACATCGATCAGAATCATACCGCCTCCTCCACGAAAGACAGAACCACGCTGTTTGACGGCCAGTATTTCAAGCCGTCGAAA
>JAGVUJ010000016.1 GCA_019136325.1 Deltaproteobacteria bacterium | reverse complement strand
ACGACGGAGGCGCCCTCGAACGCTATAACGTCATTGATGCCCAGGACATGGCCGTGAAAGATCCGATCATCGGCGTCAAATTGAACACTGCCCAGGTATTTTTTATATTTTAGAAAATTCTTACTCATGGTTTTACTCCTATGATAACCAAGAAGTCTCTTACTTTCTCGACTGCATATTTTTTCATTTCACCGCTCGGGTGTGGCTTATGGATATTCAGCACCCGCTTATTAAAAACCACGGAAACACGCGAACCGGCCCCTTCAATGATATCCGCTTCTATCGCCCGGAAAAGTGATTCCACCGCTTTCCATGAGACGTCGCAACGGGTCGGTTTTTCGTAAATATCAGCAAGGGTCTTCCGTTGTTTCTTATTCATGGTAAAATAATATCAGAAGCGGGGACAAAAGGCAATATAAAAAACCAAAAAGTAGTTACAATTTTCTCTTGACAAGGATTACAGATGGTGTATGGTGAAGTTGCTTAAATTCTATACGGAGGTCACCCGATAGTGGCTATTTTTGTTTGCGGCTTAAACATAAATCTGGTCATGGAATCCGGTACCCGTAAGGGCCGGGCGCTTTATAGAAGCGTAAGCGTTCCATGGCCTTTTTTCGTTTAAAGGAGGTAGCATAATGAAGGAAGACGGCGGTGTGACGGTCTACGATTACAACGAAAGGCTTTACCGAGACGCGAAGGGCTCATTTTTTCTCTATATTATGGGCCGTAACGGGAAGCGAATGACGAATGACGAAGCTATTCTCTGGATACAAAATCATGCTTCTGCTCGCGATTCCAGAGCGCTCCTAAAGTGGTGTTTCCCGATCATGAGTAAAGAAAAAAAAGACGGGAAAAAGAAGGAGGTTGCGCAATGAGCAAAGAAGGAAAAAAGAAATGACTATTGGTGTATTGGGCGAAGATGTTGCGAACGAAATTGAAAGGGCTTTGTTTCAGGTTTCTGCTTTGGCAACAATGGCAGAAGAATATTCGCGGGATTATTCCGATTCCACTTTTTTGTCTTTTTCACAAATTGTTAGTGAAAAGGCTGAATTCTGCCTTAGGGCGATAGATGAAAATCGGGCAAGGAGTAAAGCAGCGGAGGTGCAGGCATGAAGAAATCACTTGCATACGGAAAAGATGACGCGAAGACGGGCACTAAGGGAAGTCGAAAAGCGGCGCCTCTGGTACCCACAAAGGAGCAGTAACTAATTTGGAATTGCCGTGTGAAACTTCAAATCCTGAAAGAGTTTTTTGGACAGGACAGATGCCCGGATTATGATGATTATGGAGCATGGGCAGAAGGCGTGACGGTACTTTTAACCGAAATAATAGATATGCAAGAAGAGATGCATTCTGCGCTTTTTTAAAAAGAAAAGCCTAGGAGAACTGGTATGAAAATTCGTTATCTAAATGGTGAAAAGGTTTATGTGGAAGACTACTATGGCATGATGGGTATTGGACAAGAATGGGACAGAGGGGATGGCACTCTTCAAGTCTTAAGGCATCGTGATCTTATCAAATGCCTAAATAGATTATTTAAAGCTGCTGAAGAAAGCCCCGAAAACGTAGGTCGTAACTTATGGTCGTTATTGCATGGCATGGGGCTGCACTTCGAGTCTGGTGGACCAGCTAAACCGAATTGGGAGGTTTTTAAAAAAGACAGGATTGTTTTTGATGATCCACAAAAAGTAAAACCAGCAAAACAACCGAGTCTACACCAAGGAAAGAGGAAAGAGGCGCCATGTCTGCCAGAGATGCCAATGGATCAGCAGGTGCAACCAAAACAGAACATAACAAAAGATACGTTCGTCAATTTGAATATGCTTTATGAGCAAATAGATAAACCCCTTAACAAACTGAGGGAGAAAATTGAACAAGCTGAGCGTTGGCTTGGAAGTGACTGCATCAGTGATTGTTGGCTGCCGGAAAAAGAAAAAGAATATATCAAATGGGCGACAGAGGATAGCAAGGAGGCATTGGGAATGATTTCTAAAATAGAAAACATTATTTATGGGTTTCGTGAAAAAGCTTGTCAGACATCGACAAGAAGCCTTATCCCAAGGACAAGAATCGATCATTTGAACGTTGTTAGGGGCGGACAATGCAAACCGTTGCAACGGTCAAAAGATGATATACTGACGGCCGCAGGAAAGGCCTTTATGGAAAAAGAACGGGCTGAAAAATAGAGTCGCGTTTAAATGGCCTGTAACCGATTTTTAATTTGTGGTATGAGAAAGGTGCTGTGACGGTGAGAAATCGCCAAGTGGGAATAATAGATAAAGCGGGCGGGGCTGTTTAGGTGAAAGCCCTGCCGGTGAATCGAAAAGGAATAAGCATGACCACTGAAATCGAAGCATTGGAGAGGGATCTCCAGAAAGCAGAAGCGGAAATTCACGATCTTATCAGAGCCGGGAAAATCCCAACGCCGGCAGATTATGCTGACATTGACCGGATAAAAGCCAAACTGAAGGTGGCCAGGCGCGTCAAGGCCATGGATGCCAAGCGGACCGATCCGAAATTGACACGGAAAATAAGCATCATGTTGCCCGAAGAAGAATTCCAGGCACTGTCAAAAAAGGCTGAAAACAATGGAGTTGATTTATCAAAGTATATCAGAGACTTGCTGAAAAAGCATGGCTAAAGTGGAGGGGAGACCCCGTTTTAAGCCAAAAAGTGGAGAATCCTTAAAATATCGGATGTCTTATAACATACATTATGTAAACTTAATTCAGGCGGTGGAGGGAAATTAAAAACAACTGTATGTTATTGATTTAAAAAAGCAAAGGCTCCGAGTTTACCCAGGGTAGAAGCCCGGGGGCGGAGCCTTCTTTTTCCGATGATTCCGGAGGGGGTAGCGACCCTGCCGGACCTACGCTCAATGAACCTATACGTACTCGTTTCACTGAGGGAGCGGAATAAGAATTCCGGTGAGCCGGGCTTTAAGGTTATGGCACCGGCCTACGCAGGCCATAACTCCGATTATCGTCATGACCTGGGAGCGGAGTTTCTTTGCAAAGCTCTTTCCCCGATGTGCCTGGAGCAGATCCCGATGCTTCCATGCCTACGCTTGATGAGCCGACACTTACTGTGTCTCACCAAGGGAGCGGGAAAAGCGCTTTCACTGCCTGAGCTTTTCCGGTGGACGGCACTTTAGCACTATGGCGTCGTCCTATACGCCTCAAAACTTCAATAGCCATTTTGACGCGGGTGCGGATGATTTAATATCAATTGCTGCAACCTGGAGGGATGGCCGTGGATACCCCTCATGTTCCTCACAACACGCCCGAAGGCGAGGTGGGCAAACCGGAGGGCCTTTCCGGAAGTCAGATTGAAGCAATGTTTCTGCTCACGTTACTGTGTATTTTACCACATGTGAAAGTTTGCGTCAACATCAGCGGGTTTATTTTAAAATTAAGTCCCCAAAGGCTCAGTCGTGATCCGGAATTCCTGCTTCAGCAGCAGAGTGAAAAATCCCTGAATTTTTTAATTTTGGGGGCATGTTTGGGGGCATGTGATAAACAGGACTGTAAAGAAACGTAATAAATAAGATATGTTAAATGATGAGTTCGATCCTCCTCAGCCCATGTAGATCAGTTTTTAATAACGAAGAGAAAATCCGGGATTACAAGTCCTCAACTTTCTTTTTTATCTTAACCCGTTTTTCCCTGATCATATTCGCTTTGTTCCCTTCGAGCCAAGTTTTAACAGCTTCTTCCTGTTTCAGGGCAGTCAGTATTCTTCTGTACATTTCTTTTTCTTTTGCAAACGCAGTCTCGTCCGGTTGGGTTGCTTCTTTAAATTTCAGTATATAATAAGCATTATTGATGAAAAGAGGTTTCCCCGCGTAGGGAGTGGCGGAGGAAAGCTGCATCAAAACTTCAGCCGCTTCCGGACTTTGTCCCACGCCCGGGATATTATCACCCGGTTGAAAAAGTCCCGTCTGACCGATTTTCAAGCCTTTTTCGGAAGAGACCTTCTCAAAACTTTCTCCCGCTTTCAGGCGCTCCAAAACAGATTTGGCTTCTTTTTCAGCGAGAATCTTTGTTGCGGTTTCGATGAAACGGAGCCGGACGTCGTTTTCTATCGTGTTGAGCTGGGGTATATAAGACGGTTTTTTGTCGACGACCTGTAAAAGGTAGTAACCGTTTTCCGTGGAAAGGATTTTACTAAGCTCCCCTTTTTGCAGGTTCAGCAGAATTTCGGTAATGTTCTTGATGGAAACGAACTCCTGCGGCGGTTTGCTGGTTGTGAAAAAATCGGAGTTGCGAATGGTCAGATGATGCTTTTGGGCGTAGGCATCCATATTGTCTTCCTGATATATTTCTTCCCGGGCTTTTCTGGCTTCGGTATAAGCCGTTTGCATGCCTCTGGTCTTTTTTAACTCCCTGATGATGTCGTTTTGGGCGTCGGCCAGCGGCATTTGCTTGCCGTCTTTGGTTCTGTATTTGTCCCGGTAACTTGAATAATAATCTTTAATATCCGAGTCGCTGATATCGGAAGAAAAAGCATCGGCTCCGAAAAACATATATTTGATTTTTGTCTGTTCAGGCACGCGGAAGAGATTGCCGTTGTGTTTGAGATAATCCTCCAGCTCCGATTGAACGGGTGAGATTTTATTTTTCAGATCGCTGCCTGCAATGCGCAGAAAATCGACGCTGATCTTGCGGCTCTGCAGAGCATAAAGATCGTAAATTTCCTTGTCGGATATTTTTATGCCTTCGCGGACAAGGGACTCGATTTTGTACGCCGTCAAATCGGCCCGCTGCTGAGTTTCGAAATCCTCGGCGGTCATTCTATTGAAGCGCAGGATCTGCTGATATTTGCGCTCGTCAAAAGTTCCGTTGGTCTGCAATGCCGGTATGGACATGATGGCATTTCGCAATTCATTATCGGAGACCTTGATCTTTAAATCGGCGGCTTTGGCGATAATAATTTCCCGGTTCAGTAAATTGTTGTAGGCTTTTGCCTTGAGGTCCATTGTTTTGAGCATTTCCGGCGTTAGTTTTTCTTTCAGGTTGATACGGGCCGTTTCCAGAAGTTTGTCGTATTCGTTGAGCAATGCATTTTCGGTGATGACCTGTTTGTCGATGATGGCGATCACATTGGTGTGTTCACCTCCCCGGTTGGATCCGAAATAGAGAACGAATACGACAATAATAATAGCGATGACCGCAATCATGAACCAGCCGCGCGCGTGTTTGCGAAAAAATTTCAGCATAAAAATCACCTCAAACAAATACAGGATTTATTCATTAAGAAATCAATTTTTGTTTTATTATTATAGTCATTTACAAAAAGCAAATATAATTTAAAAATGAGTTGATTAGGATAATGAAATACTGTATGAAAAAACTTTAAAGCCTGAAAGTCATTATATTAATTTGTGAAAACACAGGAGGATAAATGTTTTTTGATTATGTGTTAGGAAAATTTTCCAACGATCTGGCCATTGATCTGGGTACGGCCAATACGATTGTTTACGTCAAGGATAAAGGCATTGTTTTGAATGAACCTTCCGTGGTGGCTGTTCATCAGGACGCGAGAGGAATGAAAAAAGTTCTGGCCGTGGGGAATGAAGCCAAAAACATGCTGGGACGAACGCCGGGGAATATCGTAGCCATCCGGCCGATGCGTGACGGTGTGATCGCCGATTTCGATATTACGGAAGCCATGCTGAAGCATTTTATCCTGAGTGTCCATAATCGTAAATCCCTGGTGCGGCCGAGAATCATTATCTCCGTGCCTTCGGGCATCACGCAGGTGGAACGACGCGCGGTGCGCGAGACGGTGGAATCCGCAGGGGCCCGGGAAATTTACCTGATTGAAGAACCGATGGCTGCCGCTATTGGCGCCGGTTTGCCCGTGGCCGAGCCGACCAGTTCGATGGTGGTGGATATTGGCGGCGGAACGACGGAAGTAGCCGTGATTTCTCTGGCCGGAATCGTTTATTCGAAATCCGTGAGAGTCGCCGGCGATAAAATCGACGAGGCGATCGTTCAGTACATGAAACGCAAACATAATCTGCTGATTGGCGAGAGAACGGCGGAGATCATCAAAATGGAAATCGGCTGCGCCTATCCGTTTGATGAAATTAAAGTGGGTTCCATCAAGGGGCGGGATCTGATTTCCGGAATTCCCAAAATAACGGAAACCAATTCGGAAGAAATAAGAGAAGCCATCAACGAACAAGTCACTTTTATTGTCGATGCGATTAAGGATACTCTGGAAAATTCCCCGCCGGAACTGGCCGGAGATATTGTGGACCGTGGCATCGTTCTGACCGGCGGCGGCGCCCTGCTCGCGAATATCGATGTTCTGGTCAGAGAAGAGACCGGACTTCCCATTACAATTACCGACGATCCTTTATCGGCGGTGGCAAGAGGCGCAGGCATGGCTCTTGAACAGATCAACGTGCTCAAGGATATCGCTCTTGAGGTTTAAATAAATCAGATCTTCATGCTGCTTTGCGATTGATTACCCCGCTCGATTTCCGGTGATTTCGGCTGACTTCTGCGATCAAGAGCAAACCGGCACAGGCGCTTTTGTATCCATCGTTTTTTGCGCATGTTAATTAATGTTCTGGTGATGCCGTCTCCCGGCTGACAGCGCTGGATGTGCTATGTAAATATTTTCCGTCAGGTCAAAAATGTTTTTTTTGAAAAAGTACAAAATAATCATTTTCATTGGCGCCCTGCTTGTTTCAGCATTGATCATGATTTCATACAATCTGAAATTCGGTGCGGAACAAAGTTTTGTGAAAAAAATTGCTCTGGAAACCGTTGCTCCGGTTTATAAAATTTTTAACGGTTCCATTCAAGGTGTTCAACATGCCTGGCGTGACTATTTCCTGCTCGTTGGCATTCAAGAAGAAAATCAAACATTAAAAAAAAAGATTAATGAGCTCAAGGCGGTTATTGTTTCATACCGGGAAGGCTATCTGGAAGCGCAGCGCCTAAAAAAACTTTTATCGATCACCGATCGTTATCAATATCATTTTACCGCAGTCAGAGTGATCGGCCGGGAACAGGCCACGCTGTCCAGAACCGTTTTGATCAATAAGGGCTCTTCGGATGGTTTGAAAAACGGTATGCCGGTCATGGCTTATCCGGGATTGATCGGCCGTCTGATCGATGTGTCCAGAAATGTGTCCCGGGTGCTCCTGTTTATTGATGAGAACAGCCATGTTGATGCTATTGTACAGCGAAACCGCATTCAGGGAATTATCAGCGGCGCCGGTTCCCGGGGGATGACGTTAAAATACATCCCTAAAACACAGGACGTGCAAAAAGGCGATGTCATTATTTCGTCCGGCATGGGCGGCATTTTCCCCAAAGGGTGGCTGATTGGCCAGGTCATAAGCGTTGATCGGCAGAGTGACGGTCTTTTTTTAAAAATCGATGTCGCTCCATTTGTCGATCTTTCCAAACTGGAGGAATTATTAATTTTATCTTCCGTCGGGACGGCCATTGAATAATCATGTTACGTTATTTATCCCTGCTCATTTTAGCAATATTATTAATCGTTCTGCAATCGACCGTGACGGATATAATTTTTTCCAATTACTTCGTGTTCGAGATGTCTCTGGTGGTGGTTATTTACGCCGGATTCCGTCTTGAGATGATGAAAGGGTTGATTCTGTCTTTTTTTCTCGGCTTGATTCTTGATTGTGTCAGTGGCTCGGTGCCCGGGTTGCTCTCGTTTATTTATCTCATTGTTTTTTTGTGCTCTTTCTTTATCTCCGATTTCCTGGATACCGAAAAAAATCATGTTATTGCCCTGTTCAGTTTTATTTGCGTTTTTCTGAAAGAAATCATGCTCCAGGCCTTTTATTATCTCGCGTTCGACGTCGGCTTACGTCCTTATGTGTATGCGGTTATTTTCACGCAGTCTCTCGTCGTCGGCCTTATCGCTCCCGTGTTTTTTTACGTTATCGACAGAACCGGAATAGTGCTTTACGAGAAAAAGGTGTGACATGTTAAACAGACACGAGCCGGTTGAATTCAAGGAAAAAATAAGGATCGTCGGGGGAATATTTCTTGTCGCTGTCTGTGTCTTAATGGTGCGTTTGGGATACCTGCAGATTATCAAGGGAGAAGAGTTCAAAAAAAAATCAGAAAACAATTCCGTCCGCTTCCGGCAGATAAAACCGCTGCGCGGATTGATTATGGACCGCAACGGAAATGTTCTGGTGGATAACAAACCGTCTTTTGATGTGATTTACATACCCAACAAAAATAAAGCCAACGCATTATCGGTGGAAAAACTGAGAAAACTCTATGAAAGCAAATCAATGATCTTTGCCTGTGATCCGGTGGCGTTGAAAAACGCGAAGCCCTATTTGCCGGTGCGATTGGACAAGAATGTGAATATGGAAAAAATAGCGCTGGTGGAAACAAATGCCCTGAGTCTGCCGGGTATCTATGTTGATGTTTCCCCGATTCGCCTGTATCTGGACGGGGAAATTCTGGCGCCCATTATCGGTTATACCGGTGAAATCAGCAAGGAGGAAATGGAAAAAAGCAACGGCAAGTACGCGTACGGAGATATCTCGGGAAAGCATGGCCTGGAAAGATTTTTTGATGAATATATTCGCGGGCACCGCGGTGCGGAACTGGTTGAAGTCAATGTTTACGGCAGAGAAATAAAGAATCTGGGGAGGATTGATCCTGTTTCCGGCTATAACATGACCTTGACGATTGACGCCGATTTGCAGAGAGTTGCCTGGCAGGCGATTGAGGGAAGGGCCGGTTCTGTTGTGGCGATGGATCCGCGGGACGGAGCCATTCTGGCCATGGTCAGTTCTCCTTCTTTTGATCCCAATTTATTTAATGAAGGAATATCCAGTGAACTATGGAAACAGTTGCAGGGCAATCCTTTTGCGCCTTTATCCAACAAGGCGATTTCCGGACAATATCCACCCGGCTCAACCTATAAATTAATTGTTGCCGCAGCGGCGCTGGAAGAAGGAATTATCTCTCCGGAAACCAAGATATTCTGCAACGGCTCATACACCCTGGGTAATCGAACCTATCGCTGCTGGAAGAAGGGGGGGCATGGTCATGTTGATCTCCATCAGGCCTTGGTCGGTTCATGTGATGTCTATTTCTATACCGTGGGGAAGATGCTGGGTGTGGACAAGATCGCCGAGTACGCGAAACGTTTTGGCCTGGGAGATTTTGCGGGCATTGATTTGCCCAATGAAAAAAAAGGGCTGGTGCCGACCAAAGAGTGGAAGTTGAAAAAGAAAAAAGAGGCTTGGCAGATGGGCGAGACGATATCCATATCCATCGGGCAGGGATTTAATCTGGTTACGACTCTACAACTGGCCAACGCCTACAGTGCCTTTGCCAACGGTGGCATCCTGTGGCGGCCGTATGTCGTCAAAAAAATCGAATCGTCCGGCGGCAAAATGTATAAAGAAATTTTCCCCTTGAAAAAGGGAGAATTAAAGCTGAGTAAAAAAACAATTGAGATTTTAAATGATGCGTTAAGGGCGGTGGTGAACGAACCCGGAGGCACGGGACAGAATGCGAAATTGCCCGGCGTTGAAGTATGCGGCAAAACCGGTACGTCTCAGGTACTGGGATTGCCGGAAAATGAAAAGGCTCGCCGTCGGAAGGTCCTCAGCGCTTTCCATAAGGATCATGCCTTATTTGCTTCTTACGCTCCGGCAAGTCATCCGGAGATCGTTGTGGCGGTGATTCTGGAAAATGCCGGCGGCGGCGGAGCGGTTGCCGCACCGGTCGCCCGCAAAATATTGTCCGCTTATTTTGAGGGGAAGAAAAAGGATAAAAGCGCACAGGTGACGGTTCGGACCGCAACGTTAAATAAACCGGCTGAGTGATTTGGCGCCGGCAGATTTTATCGAATAAGGAATACAAATGATTTTTCTTAAATTTGATCGTCGCATTTTTCATTATTTTGACTGGACGCTTCTGGCTTTCGTGCTTTGTGTCTGTGCGATGGGCGTTCTGAATATATATTCCACCGGTTTCAGCGCCGCCGGCGGACAATCTCCTTTTTATCTGAAGCAGCTGCAATGGATCGCCGTGGGATTGGTTTTTATGATGTTTGTTTTTTTTGCGGATTACCGGGTGATTGTCGAGTATGCCTATATCATCTACGGCTTTGCAATGATCCTGCTGGTGCTGGTTTTGATTGTCGGCTCTTCGTCGCATGGCGCCCAGCGATGGCTTGGCGGCGGTTTTTTCGCCATTCAACCTTCCGAGTTAATGAAAGTCGTCATCATCATTACCCTGGCCCGTTATTTCGATAATCATAAATCGAACGAGCCTTATACGATCAGAGAGCTTTTCATCCCTCTTTTGATCGTCGCTGTTCCCTTTGCGCTGATTTTAAAACAGCCGGATTTGGGCACGGCTCTTATCCTGATCGTCATTTTTGTTTCTGTTGTTTTTTTTATGGGTGTTGACAAAAGATCTCTGATCTTCGTTTTTTCCGCCGGTTTGATACTCATCCCCCTCGGCTGGTTTTTGCTGAAGGATTATCAACGGGAGAGATTGATTACGTTTCTGAATCCGGAAAGAGATCCGCTGGGCTCCGGTTATCACATTATCCAGTCGAAGATTGCCATTGGTTCAGGAGAAATATTCGGCAAGGGTTTTCTCAGTGGTTCGCAAACCCAGTTGAAGTTTTTGCCTGAACAACAGACGGATTTTGTTTTTTCCGTGTTCGCGGAAGAATGGGGATTCCTCGGTTCCCTGTTTCTGATCGGCGTATTTGTCGTGATCATTTTCTGGGGATTAAAAATTGCCTTGCAAGCGAGAGATTTATTGGGCACAATCATCGCGTTCGGTGTGACCGCTCTGATCGCATGGGAAGTCTTTATCAATATAGGGATGGTCCTGGGGATTTTGCCGGTTGTCGGCATTCCGCTTCCTTTCTTCAGCTACGGAGGATCAGCCATGCTTTCGTTGATGATGGCCATCGGATTGCTGATCAATGTCAGCGCGCGCAGATTTATTCTGCAGAAATAGCGGCTGACCGCGGACAAAAAAATATAATCACGGGTATAAACCCAAGGGCAAGCCCTGGGCCTTCATCCCGCAGCAAACTGCGCGATATTATACCCATGCTTATGCGGGATAATTCGATCTCCAAGTTTCAGTGCGCTTCGCTTCTGAAATTTGGGACTCACTATGACTTGCAAATTTCAATGTACTTCGTTTTTGAAATTTGAGTCTCACAATAAAAATATAATGAAACTTTCTTGACGAAAAAAAGGGGGACAACGTGTGGGAAAAAAAGAAGAATGCTGAAGAAATAAAAGCTTTCCTCGGTCAGGGCGCTGAGTTTTCAGGAAAGCTGATCTTTAACGGATCGGTTCGCATTGACGGAAAATTTGACGGCGAAATTTTCGGACAGGGATCGCTGGTGGTTGGACAGGGAGCAACCGTGAATGCTCATATCGATGTTAAAAGTATGTATATCAGCGGTGAGGTGCGTGGCAATATCGACGTAAAAGAAAAAATAAACATTCACTCGACGGGAAAATTTTCAGGAGATGTGCATACCCCTGTATTTATCATGGAAGAAGGGGCCGTTTTCGACGGTATGTCCCACATGACAGAAACAATACAGAAGAAAAATGAAGCTTCTCCGGCAAGTTCATGATCCGCGAATGACGTCATTCAGGCCTTTTTTATTTAGCAAATAAAAAAATAGCTGAATCCGTCAGCGCAATTTCATAAGCAATTGAAATAATGATGTATTTCAGAAAAACAGACTGGTGGTCAGAAAATGCTTGACAAGAAAATAATGTTGTGATTAGTAACTCGCAAGTTTTGAGTATCCAGGAATTAAATTCCGTCCTTCTTCGATAGGTCAAAATATTCAAAACACAACTGAATAAAAACTGTATGCACTTTAGCTTAGGCATGCCGTTAAAAACCGTCACCAGAGGAAAATCTTCCTGCGGTTTTTATAGAAAGTGCAAGAGATAAGCAGAGGTAAAAAATGGTTACAGTCATTCCCGATTATACGCTTTTAGTTCAAATGGGTCTTTTTCTGGCTTTAGTTTTTCTTCTCAACGTTCTTCTTTACAAACCAATTCTCTCCATCATTGACCGCCGCAAAAAACAGCTCGACGAATCGGAAAACGAGATCAGGCTTTTTACTGAAAATGCCGAGAAGAAAGTTGCCGAGTACGAGGAAAAATTGAAACTGGCTAAACTCAAGGCGTCCGAAGCAAAGAAAGAGGTTATTCAGGAAGGCGCGAATCAGGCGAAAAATATCATCGACGCCGTGCGCAATGAAATTCCCGTGATGGCGCGTGAATTTCAGCAGAAAATGGATGCGGAAGTGGAAAAGGCCAAGGCTGTTCTGGATGGTCACTCCCGGCAGTTATCCATCGAAATTGCCCAGAAAATATTGGGGAGGGCCGTGCAATGAAAAAAACAATTTCTCTGCTTGCTTCTATATGTATGTTATTGATTGCCGCGGGCTTGGCTTTTGCGTCCGGTGACGCCGAAGGCGGTCACGGCGGTGCGGCAATGTGGAAAAGTTTCGGCGTAAAGACCTTTAATTTTCTTGTCCTGATGGGTCTTCTTTACTGGCTGCTGGCTGCCAAGATCAAAGACTTTTTTACCGGCCGCCGTGCAGAGATCAAGGAAAGTCTGGAAAAAGCGGTAGATAAGAAAACAGAAGCCGAGAAAAAATATCGTGAGTATTCGGAAAAGATTGACAAGGCGTCCACGGAAATTGACGGCATTATTGAAATGATTAAGGCTCAGGGCGTTACGGAAAAACAGAAAATTATCGAAGATGCCGAAAGAACGGCCAAGAAGATGAAAGAGGATGCTCACGCCCGCATCGAACAGGAAATGAAGAAAGCTACGGAACAGCTGAAAACCCAGGCCGTGGAGCTTTCTGTGCAAATGGCGGAAGAAATTCTCAAGCGCAGCATTACACAGGATGATCATGCGGCGATGGTAAAAGAATACGTAAATAAGGTGGTAATCAAACATTGATCAGCAATATTTCTAAAAGATATGCGCGAGCCTTTTTTGAAATTGCAAAAGAGGAAAAACAAATAGAGCTGTATTACAATGAACTTGATCAGTTCGCATCGGTCATTTCCCAGAATAAATCGTTGAAAGATTTTCTGGCCAACCCTGTCTTTGAACAAGCAGCCAAAAAAGGCGTTGTCGAAGGTGTCATTGCCAAACTGAAATTGTCGGGTATGACGGTGAGCTTTTTGAGACTGCTGGTGGATAAGAAGCGGATTGATATTTTAGAGGACATAGTCGTTTGTTATTGCCAGCTCATGGACGAAGCGCTGAAGAAGGTGAGGGTGAATGTAAAAACCGCTTTCGCTCTTTCCGATGAGTTACGCTCTTTAATCAGTGCAAACCTGGAAAAAGCGCTGGGTAAAACAGTTGATATGGCTGTGGAACAGGACCCCACCCTTCTGGGCGGTGTGGTCATCGGCGTTGGCGATACACTTTACGATGGCAGTATAAAAAATCAGTTGAATAACATGAGGAATCTCTTAGGGGAGGCAAGATAGGACATGGAAACAATTAAAGCGGAAGAAATTAGTCAAATTATTTCTGAGCAGATCAAAAGCTATGAGAAAAAGCTGGATATAAGC
>JAGVUJ010000075.1 GCA_019136325.1 Deltaproteobacteria bacterium | reverse complement strand
CAGCACTTTCATCTGGGGAACCAACGGCGAGGAATATAAGAAGTTTTCGTTCACGGATGTCATGGGTATTTCGCAGGCGTCAAAAGCGGGAATTATCTTCGCGCTCATTTCCGGAGAAGACAATGTTCTGGTTGACCGATTCGCCGAAAAAATGAAAATCGTTCACATTTACAAAGGGATTAAAGACAAAGCGTCGGCCTTGAGTTCATTTGCCGAAAAAAATAAACTGGATTTGGGCCAAATCTGTTTCATGGGCGACGATATCAATGATCTTGGCGCGCTGCAACTGGCCGGTTTCTCTGCCGCGCCGGCCAATGCTCACGAAAGCGTGAAACGGATAGCCAAACTCATTACCACCAGATCCGGCGGAAACGGCGCCGTCAGAGAATTGTTAGATGTGATTTTAGCAAAGAAAGCATCCGGTAAAAAATGAAACTTTCCGATTATATCATGCAGTTTATTGCCCGTCAGGGCGTTGGACACATATTTTATCTGCCCGGCGGCGGAGCCATGCACCTGGTCGACTCTTTGGGAAAGCTTGAGAATGTCGAAAGTGTCTGCTGTCTGCATGAACAGGCGGTTGCCATCGCCGCTCAATCGTATGCCATGCACACCAATCATCTTGGCGTCGGACTGGTAACCACCGGACCGGGCGGCACCAATGCCATCACCGGCGTCTGCGCGGCCTGGATTGATTCCGTTCCCTGCCTGTTTATTTCCGGACAGGTCAAAAGATCGGATATGATGACGGGAAAGGGACTGCGGCAGTTGGGCATTCAGGAAGCGGATATCGTTACCCTGATTGCCTCCATAACAAAATATGCGGTAACGGTTACGGAGCCTTCTTCAATCAGATATCATTTGGAAAAGGCACTGTATCTGGCAAAGAACGGCAGACCGGGGCCGGTGTGGCTTGATATTCCCCTGGATGTCCAGGGAAGTATCATCGATGAAACCGCACTGGACGGTTTTAATCCGACAGAAATCAAAGACAAGAAACCGGGCAAATCTGCCATAAAAAATGCCGTCAGAAAAATTATCAGGTTTTTGAATAAGTCTGAACGGCCCGTGATTATCGCCGGAGACGGAATAAAGATTTCCAACTCGAAAGACTTGTTTCTTGACATCATTAACAAAATGAATGTCCCGGTTATTCCCACCTGGAAGGCCATGGACATGATTCATGAAGAGCATGAACTATACGCCGGACGGGGTGGAATCCTGGGCGAGCGTTCCGCCAATTTCGCGGTTCAGAATGCCGATTTGCTGTTATGCATCGGATCAAAAATGGACTTTACCCAGACGGGATTCGATACAAAATCTTTTGCCCGCGCGGCAAAAAAGATCGTCATTGATATCGACAAGAACGAAATAAAGAAACTTGATTTTAAAATCGATTTTAAAATAATCGCCGATGCCGGGACTGTGCTTGAGGAGATCTCCGCTCAATTAAACAATATTAAAAACCGTGATAGAAATTTCTGGAAAAACAAAATTAAGGAATGGCGGAAAAAATATCCGATTGTTTCGAATGAATATTACACAACAACAGGGCTGATCAATCCTTACATGCTGATCGATGTATTATCCAGGGAAGCAACCAGCGATGATATTATCAATCCCTGCTGCGCCGGAACCGCCGCCGAATATAATTTTCAGGCATTCAAGATCAAGGAAAATCAGAAATTCATCACCAATCACGGACTGGGTCCCATGGGATTTGAATTGCCCAGCAGTATCGGAGCATGTCTGGCCAACAACAGAAAACGGACCATATGTGTCGCCGGCGATGGCGGGTTTCAGTTAAACATTCAGGAACTGGAAACATTGCATAGGCTTAATTTGCCGGTAAAAATATTTATTATGAACAACAACGGCTATTCCTCCATCCGAACCATGCAGGAAACACATTTCGGCGGACATTATGTTGGCAACGACCCTTCATCAGGGTTGACCCTGCCCGATATTATTGACGTGGCAACAGCTTATAAAATAAAAGCCATCCGGATAAATGACGCGAGCGAACTGGAGGTAAAAATCAGGGAAGCGCTTGATTTCCCGGGACCCGTCATATGCGATGTTATGGTCATTCCCGGCTTTAAAGTTTCGCCGAAAGTCGCTTCACAGCGCAGGGAAGACGGAACCATGGTTTCTAAACCGCTGGAGGATCAGTGGCCGTTTCTGGACAGGAAGGAACTGGAATCCAATATGATGATTCCGCTGGTTCCAGAATAATTAAAAGGGACAAGCAATGAAAAATTTGTTTTCGGTCAAGGGTAAAGTCATTATTCTCACGGGAGGCAGCGGCTTTCTGGGCTCCCAATTCAAACGGCATTTGGTTTCCTGCGGCGCGAAAGTCGTAATCTTTGACAACCAGGCGAAAAACCCTGTTGATATTACAAACCCGAAAGATGTGAAAATAGCCGTGGATAAAACATGGAAAGATTATAAGCGCATTGACGGCTTGGTCCATGTTGCCGCGATCAATGCCGTTCCGGGAAGCGAAACGTCTAAAAATTTCTGGAAACCCTACGAGAAATATCCGCTGGAACTCTGGAAAAAAGAACTGGATGTCAATCTTACCGCTGCCCATGTTGTCACGCAGGCCGTTGCGCCCGTTATGATGAAACAAAAAGACGGTTCCATTGTTTTTCTTGCTTCGGATCTGGCGGTAATAGCGCCCAATAACAGCATTTATCAGAAG
>JAGVUJ010000197.1 GCA_019136325.1 Deltaproteobacteria bacterium | reverse complement strand
CCTGAGTTTCCCTCGCAATTTGATCCTCTTGAACACACCGGCAATTAATTATTTTAAATTTGAAAGCGTACTGACCGTCCCGCGGGCATCGTCCCTTGCTGCTCTAAATGCACATCTGGGTGCAATGGAAATGTTTATGCAGACACAGTATGGTTTTCAAACGCCTTTCATGACGGAACCGTCTTTTGCACACATAACGCACGCGGAAGATAAATACCCCGCAATTAAAAGCCGGATTGGGCTGCAAACCATCACCAATGAAGATAAGAAGCTGCTGGACTATTCCGAACTCATGACCAAAATGGAAATGAATCAGGTAAGCAAATTCTCCGATTTCATTGACCAGTATGTCAAAGGGACTGTTTCCAATTACCAGGAAGAAGTTGATGGTGAATATCTGCGAAAGTATTCCATGAAGAGTCCCCAAAGATATATTTCCAATAATCCATTGCCCTTGAACAATTCGCAGAAACGTATTCTTCTCGCGCTGGCCAATGAGAAAAACAACATCATTGTCGTTGATGGGCCGCCAGGCACAGGCAAATCCCACACTATAGCCGCGCTCACCTATTGGGCCAACGAAAATAAAAAATCAGTGGTCATTACATCTCACAAGCAGGAAGCGCTGGATGTGATTGACCGCATGTTGACGGATAAATATAAGTCTCTGCATCCACAGGCAAAGCCGTCCATTGTCCGCATGGATAAAGAAACCGGTTCGGCAAACAATTTACCCAATACATTGTCAAATTCAGTTGTCGGGGCGGCGAACGAAAGGGCGCTGGAATATAACAAAAACGCTGTCGAACGAGATGAGAAAACGCAAAGCGCTAACCTTATCCATAAAATTGAAAACCATATAGAGCAGGCCGGTTTGTATGAGGATCTAATCAAAAAGACCATTCAGTTTGATTTTCTCGACCGCGCATTGGCCACAGATGCTGAACTTGGTGTTCTTCTGACAGAAACAAAAAAGCCGGAGAACAAAACGGATTTTGTCCAGATTAATAATTTTATTGCATCCGGCGCACTGCAAAAGCTGAATGAGACGAGTCTTGCCGAATACGCTTTCCTTTTGGAGAATAAAGCAAAGATACCGGATTTTCTGGAAGCCTGCGAAAAGCTCAACCGGTTGCCAGAAGCCGATCAGAAACTGGAAACGACGCTTGATAAAATACCGGCACAATTTTCAACACTGCTGGCTGAACTGAAAACTCACTTTAAAGATGATGTTAAATTATCAGCAATTACGACAAAGCATACAAATACCGGCTGGTTAAAAAAAATGCTGGGAAAAGCGCCCAAGGAAGAAGACCTCAAAAAGCTGCTTACAGAAATTGCCAGCCTCCAGTTTGCCAATGTTGTGCAGGAAATAGCGCGCATCCTGAACATGAACAAAGATAATATTACCATCCATGATCTTGAGGATGGTGTTGCAAGAATACGTTTCGCTATATCCATGCGCAAATATCAGGCGCTCATTGCTGCCTATCGTGCACTGCCTGGCACCCAAGATATTAGCATTCTTGAAATCTATGAAATATTTAGAAAGTATTCGGAAAATCAGGAACTGATCACGAATGACGTATTAGCGGCGTTACAATCTTTATTTAAGAACTATGGTATCCTGTTACGGCAGATCGGTATTACAGAAAATCGTTTGGCGGACCTTGCAAAGGTTGCTGGAAGCGACGAGAAAATCAAAAACGTCTGGCAGTGGATGCAACTGCATTATGATCTGTCGGAGAATAGCTCTTCATCAAATCTTAATTTAACCGACATAAAAAACTATTACCGGCTGAAGCAAAAGGAAGTGGAGAATCTTAACGACCAGCGTTTGAAGAATTTTAATAACCATCTCGGAGAAATGGCCAGGATCAAAGTCTCCTATGAAGGCGGCAAGCGCTTTAGCCTGGAAGAGGCCAAAGTTCTGCTGGATGGCGTTTCCTGCATCATTGCCGAGCCCGGGACGATCTCTCGTCATTTTCCAATGGAAGAAGGCCTGATTGACGTACTGATTATCGATGAAGCGTCCCAGGTTTCCATTGCTGATTCCATTTCACTGATTTTGCGCGCCAAACAGGTCGTCATCTTTGGTGATGAATACCAATACGGCGCCGTGAGCGCCACCAATGTTAATGTGCGATACTCAGCCAGTTATTTCAGCAAGATCGTCAGCGCGTTTGCCGACGATTACAATACCTCTGTGACGGCAGACGCGGAAAAAGAACTGGTTGATGAAGTTTCGCGCGAAATATCAGCCGATGATCAGGTGATTGATACATTGTTAAAACCGGAAGAAGGCACCGTTTTGTGGCTCAAAACATTCAATATCCGGACATCCACACTGACTTTTGCCAAAGCCATCGCCAACTATACAACGTCGCTTAAAGAACATTTCCGCAGTTTCCCGGAAATAATCAGCTATTCCAATGATCATTTTTATAAGGAAGCGCAGATGGAGCTGATTGTTAACCGAATCCGCACCAAGCCGATTGGTGAAGTCTTGCAATTCATGAACGTGCAGACGCAGGGGAAAGCCGGCCCGAATACCAACCTGGATGAAATCGAAGCGATTGCCTTAGATATTAAAAAACGTCTGGACAATGGTTTTAAGGGCACCATCGGCATCATCACGTCTTTTAAAGAGCAGGAGGCGCGCCTTGCCCAATCCCTAAACGAAAGATTCAACATGGCGGCGCTCCGGCGCGACCACAAACTG
>JAGVUJ010000100.1 GCA_019136325.1 Deltaproteobacteria bacterium | reverse complement strand
GCCCTGGATGCCAATGGGAATGTTCAGACCGAGGAAGTCGGTTTAGTGTATATCACCGGCAAAGTTTCTGTCGATCTGGACGGGAAAACATACAGTCACGCCGATCTTGGTCGTTGTGTCTTCACTGGTGATACACCTGAAGCTCTTGATATGGCCTTGGCAGGTTCAGCCACAGACTGCCTGAAGCGCTGCTTCCGCCAGATGGGTGAACAGTTTGGCAATTCGCTGTATGACAAGGAAATTGCCCAAAACGCAGGCCTCGACCAAAACCGGTCTAATGGCACCCCAGCTTCGAAAGCAAATTCATCGGCTTCTACTTCCTCCATCATACGCAAGTATGGGGATGGAGTCTCTGTGAATGGCAATGTCTCCGAACAGGAGGCATTCGACCGGTTCAAAGAGAAAACTGGGAAAGTTCCTGCTTCGAAGGATGAACTGCGTAATTGGCTAGCCAGTCAACGCGCCACACCGACACCTGCATCCGTTGCAGCGTAAAAAAACCACATACCAAATAGAAAGGAAAAACACAATGTACCAAACGATTATCCTCATCGGAAATCTGGGAAAAGATCCCGAAATGCGCTTTACGCCAAGTGGGCAGCCGGTTACTACCTTATCGGTGGCCACGAATCGCCGTTACAACGGTCAGAATGGACAGCCAGTCAAAGAAACGACCTGGTTCCGCATCACTGTGTGGGGAAAACAAGCAGAGTCCTGTAACGAATTCCTGCATAAAGGAAGCAAAGTATTAGTTGAAGGGCGTCTGACCCCCGATCCTGAAACAGGTGGGCCACATATCTGGGAAAACAATGGAAAGGTTGGCGCTTCATTCGAAGTAACCGCCTCAACCGTACGTTTTCTTTCTGGACGTGAAGACCAGGATCGGAACATCCCCGAAGGGGAGGAAGCAGAACCCGCAGTAAATGCCCAGGTTCCACCAAATTTAGACCCCAGCGAAATTCCATTCTAGCCCGAGTCAAAGCACACCGGTGAATCACAACGAAGGACATGCCATTCAGGGTATGTCCTTTCTCATTCCTAATGAAAGAATACAGGAGGAACACATGGTAAAAGCTGAAATCACAATCGGTACATGTTATGGAGATGCGATCATACCCGTCGAGGTAATGGGAAAAGGCCCGAGACCTGGAACAGTATGGGTACGGGCGCTCAATGGACTGGAACCATTTACCAAGAACAGCCACGGTGGCCCTTATCAGGACAGCACTACGGTGGTTCATATCCCTCACTTGCGGGATGTCCATGTTGAAAATGATCCTGAAGTAGAACCAATTTGTGAACCGATTGCACAAGAAGAGTTGGAAGTCCAAATCACTCCTCAGGATCACTTACTTCCCGCGGATTGGTTTCTGGAGAGTGCTTATGAAGACCGAACTTGCTCCGAGTAAAATCGCAGGTACGGAAAGAAGCATTCAGCGGATCCCAAGAGCGCACGCCAGAACAATGATCCGGGATGACTTTAATGTGTTCGCGCCATCCGTTTCCATCCAGGGATATCAATACCTGGTTGATTTTGGTTCGGGCAGTGAACCTCGTTTTCACCGGGTCAATAAAAACAAGGAATGCTCGTGTGGCGCGACTTATTGCCAAGCGATTGAGGCGGTGCGGCTATATCTTCAAGCCGGTGGCGCACGCGCCCCTGACCCAGAAGGAATGCCACCCTGTCCGATTTGCGGAAGCAAGACCTACCGGGATCGGAATTGGGACGGTAAATACACAAAGGAATTGGGCTGGCGTTGTACGAATGGTGGTTTGCATCATTTTCTGCAGGCCAAGACTGAAAGGATCAAAAAAAACTTTGCCGAACATCCCTGGCTGATCCCACCGGCTCCTGGTTACCCTGGCGTTAGGCGGGATGAATTGATGACCTGGGAGGAGTGCGAAGCCATCAACCGCAAGGTTTTCCAGGAAACTGGATACGACCCAACTGCATGAAACTCACAGCCCCAATGGAGGGGACAGCATCCCTCCGGGGGTGGTCTGTCCCCTTTTTCAAAGGAGATAGACATGAACGACATCCAACCGTTTCTCATCGAAACTACATATCCGCAAACTTACAACTTTCCCCGGCTCAAGCACCTTCCAGTTCGAGAGCAGCCGGCTTTCCGGGTAAGCAAGGACTCAGATGCATGTAGTCTGGCTGAATTGCTGGCAGTCATCATTGGTGGTTCAAATCAAATTGAGTCCGCTGAACAACTGCTGATGCAATTTGGCACGATCCAAAAGATTGCCCAGGCACATGTGAATGAGATTGCCAAAGTGCCGGGCATAAGCAACTTGACTGCACTGCGGCTCAAAGCGGCTTTAGCACTCGGACGGAAACTGCTTCAACCAGAAGATGAACACCCAACAATTCATTCACCTGGAGATGCTGCTCAAATCTTGATGCCGATGCTGGCGCATCGTGAACAAGAATTCATGGTCGTGATGCCGCTTGACACACGCAACCGTATGTTGGATGTGATTGAGATATATCACGGCTCGCTGAATTCCTCGATGGTGCGGGTTGGTGAGTTATTCAAACCAGCACTACAACGGAATGCAGCGTCAATCCTGATCGCGCACAACCATCCGTCCACAGATCCAACCCCCAGCCCAGAAGATGTCAGCGTGACCCGCGCCATTGTCCAGGCCGGCAAGCTTTTGGATGTGTCAGTCCTGGACCATCTGGTGATCGGATTATCCCGCTGGGTATCCCTCAAGGAAAAAGGGTT